>JBDHGH010000048.1:0-21283 GCA_039589995.1 Gemmatimonadota bacterium
ATTAGAGTTGGCGGTTGCAGCCGTCTTCGGATCGTGGATGGGCAAGCGAGCCGTCGACTACCGGCGCGAGTTCCGGATGACGGCCGATATGGCCACCGGAACCGCCGCCAACGTCTGCACCATGGTGTTTGGAAACATGGGCAACGACTCGGGCACTGGCGTAGCCTTCACCCGCGACCCGAGCAACGGTGAGAACATCTTGTTCGGCGAGTACCTGACCAACGCGCAGGGCGAGGATGTGGTGGCGGGCATACGGACACCCCAACCCATCGGCCAACTGGAACATGACCTACCGGAGCTGTGGCAGGACCTACAAAGAGTTCGTCACACGTTGGAGGAACAGTACGGGGAGGTACAGGACTTCGAGTTTACCGTCGAGCGCGGCAAGCTGTACATGCTCCAAACCCGGAACGGAAAGATGAACGCGACGGCGTTCGTCAAGACCTCCTGCGACATGGTCGAGGAGGGGGTCCTCAACAAAGAGGAAGCCCTGTTGCGAATGAGCCCCGACCACTTGGAGCAGCTGCTTCACCATAGAATCGACCCCAATGTCCAGGCGAACCCCATTGCCAAGGGCTTGCCGGCATCTCCGGGTGCAGCTTCAGGCAAAGTCGTCTTTGATGCAGACGAAGCCGAGAAGCAAGGCCGGGCCGGCGAGGCGGTGATTCTGGTACGCGAGGAAACCAAGCCTGAAGACATCCACGGCTTTTTCCAGGCCAAGGGGATACTGACAAGCCGCGGAGGGAAGACCTCGCATGCCGCAGTCGTCGCGCGGGGGATGGGTAAGCCGTGCGTCACCGGTGCAGAGGATATCCAGATCGACGACCGAGAAAGAGTAGCCGTGATCGGCGATCGGAGGCTGAGCGAAGGCGAAGTGATCACCATCGACGGCGGGACGGGAACCGTCTACATAGGCGAAGTCCCCACGGTCGAACCGGAATTCGGTCCCGAGATGCAGACGATCCTGCGTTGGGCCGACGAGATACGTACCCTCGGCGTCCGCGCCAACGCCGACACGCCCGAGGACGCGGCGAAAGCCAGAGAGATGGGCGCCCAAGGGATCGGCCTCTGCCGCACCGAGCGCATGTTCAATGCGGCCGATCGCCTACCTATTGTGCGCGACATGATACTGGCGCAGTCACGTGACGAGCGTCGGGTAGCGATCGACAAGCTGCGCCCGATGCAGAAGGGAGATTTCAAGGGGATTCTCAAGGCGATGGAAGGCTATCCGGTGACGATTCGCCTCCTCGACCCTCCGCTTCACGAGTTCCTTCCCTCGATGGAGTCTCTACTGTTGGAGCTGGGAAGCCTGAAGCGCGCAAGAGATCGACTGGCTAGTGGCGACCCGGATCCATCGGCGGTGGAAGGGGTGATCGAGCCTTCACTCAAAGAGAGCCTTCCAGCTATCGAGGAGCTCGGGCGGCCTGGCCCGGACGGAAAGCTCGTTATCGACGGTGTGATCGCAGAAAAGGAACTCCTGCTGAGGAAGGTGCGAGACATCACCGAGGTGAATCCGATGCTGGGTCATCGAGGTGTGCGGCTGGGAATTACGGCTCCAGCACTATACGAGATGCAGATTGGGGCCATACTCGAGGCCCTGGCCGAGCTCTGTAAGGAAGGCGTAGACGCGATCTGTGAGATCATGATCCCTCAGGTCACCGAGCCGGAAGAGCTGATCCGAGTGAACAAGTACGTGGCCGAGGTTCGCGCCGGTGTCGAACGGGAGTACGGCATCGAGCTCGACTTCAAGTTCGGCACAATGATCGAAACCGTGAGAGCCTGTGTGAGGGCCACACCGATCGCCGAAGCCACCGAGTTCTTTTCCTTTGGCACCAACGATCTGACCCAAGCCACGTTCTCGTTCTCGCGCGAGGATGCCGAGCAGAAGTTCTTGCCGCAATACGTCGAGATGGGGGTACTTCCCGAGAACCCGTTCGAGGCACTCGATATTCATGGCGTTGGCCGATTGATGAAGTTGGCCGTGTCCTCGGGTCGTGCGGTCAAGCCGGACTTGAAGGTCGGCATCTGCGGGGAGCATGGCGGCCATCCGCGCAGCATCCATTTCTGTTACACCATCGGCCTGGACTATGTGAGTTGTTCGGCGTTCCGGGTGCCGATAGCTCGACTCGCGGCGGCGCAGGCGAAGTTGATCGAGGAGCGGAGATGTGCGGATGAGCTGGCGAATCCGGCTTATCCGTTCAACGTGCTCTGACGTTCTGCGGCTCGCCGGGTTCGGTGGTTGGGTCGACGGATCCTAGAACAGTTTCCCGGCCAGGCTCGGGTCCTTGTCGGTGCGGGTCGCGACCTTCATGAACGTGGCGATGCGGACCGTGCCTTCAGCATGCAGCGTTTCGTGAACGGCTTTCACCGCATCGAAAATTGCAGACATCTCCCCTTCCAAATTCGTGCCGTTGGCGTGCAATGTGGCGTTCAGGTTGGCATCCTCAAGAATCCTGTGGGCACGTTTGACTTCGTTGCGCACTGACACTCCGGCACCGATAGGGATCACTTGAATCTCCGCAGTGGCCTTCATCGTCCTGATCTCCGCTTGAGGTCGGTCACAGGCCAGCTGGGCCTGCAAAGGTCTTCACGGTTTCGTACCTTATGTATCAACATCCGACAGAGCTCACAAGAGAAGGAGTATCGAACGCTTCCTGTGATTCGAACACTGTCATGAAATACGTTTTCGGACCCGTACCGTCGCGAAGGCTGGGGCGTTCGCTTGGCGTCGACCCAGTTCCGCTCAAGACATGTAACTGGAATTGTGTTTACTGCCAGTTGGGGCGCAGCCGGCCGGTTGTGAACGAGCGAGCCAATTATTATCCCCCAGAGGAGATCGTGGCCGAGGTCCGAGCGGCTCTCGCCAGACATGCGCCGGGGCAAGTCGACTGGCTGACATTCGTGGGTTCGGGCGAACCGTTGCTACATGAAAAGCTGGGTTGGATGCTGCGTGAGGTGAAGGCGATGACCGATGTACCCATCGCCCTCATCACCAATGGATCTCTCCTGTATCTTCCCGAGGTGCGCAAAGAGGTCGCCGTGGTCGATGCCGTGCTCCCCACTCTCGACGCCGGTAGCGCTGAAGTCTACCGTCAAATCGATCGCCCTCACGCCGACGCGACTTTCGAGCGTCTTGTGGAAGGGTTGGTCACGTTCAGCCGGGAGTATCGAGGCAGGCTGTGGGTCGAGACCATGCTGGTCAGTGGGATGAACGATGGCGAAGAGGCCCTGCGCGACATCGCGGCGCGAATCCGGGAGATCAAGCCCGATGAAGTCCACATCAACTTGCCCACCCGGCCACCCGCCGAAGCTTGGTTGGAACCCCCCGATGATGAGAGCCTGATGCGGGCCATCGGGATCTTCGAGGAAGTGGCGCCCGTGAAAGCCGTGTACCCCCTGGTGGACAACAGCATCAACCTTAGCGCCTACGATAGCCCCGTCGACGCTGTTGTTGGGATCATCTCACGGCACCCGCTACGCGAAGAGGAAGTGCTCGAAGCCCTGGATCGATGGGCGCCGAGCGATGTGAAAGAGGCGCTGAGCGAGTTGGAGTCCGGCGGACGTGCCCAGGTCGTTGTCCGTCACGGGACGAGATTCTGGACGGCGGCCCCGTCGTTTTTTCCGGAGGCGAGCGGACCGGTCTAATGAGTATGGACGTTCAAGACTACTTCGCCGACGTGTATCTCCGCGATGGTGCCCCTCTGCACATCCGAGCCATCCGCCCCGAGGACAAGCAGGGTCTCGCGGAAATGTTCGACCGGCTGAGCGTCGACACCATCTACTACCGGTTCTTGGGAGCCAAGAAGGAGCTGAGCGAAGAAGAGCTAATCTACTTGACCGAGCTCGATTTCCACCGGCGGGCCGCTTTGGTGGCCGTTCTGGCCGAAGAGAGACAGCGGATCGTTGCCGTTGCCCGCTACGCCTGTGCTCCCGAAGGGCCTGATGACGAAGCAGAACTGGCCATCACCGTTGAAGACGCCGAACAGGGTCGCGGAATCGGCACGCTGCTTCTGAGACACCTGATCCGGGTCGCACGCGACGAAGGCATCGCGGCCCTCGTCGCAAACCTACTCGCTGACAACGAGCGGACAATCAGGCTACTGGAGAGGACCGGCCGCGTAACGATCAGATCTGCCGCCGGCGGCCAATGTCACCTGGTTCTTACTACAGCCCCGATTTCTTCACGTCACTGAACCGGCAGCACACCGACGCGCAAGCGTGATGGGTGCCTGTCCGAGCGGTAGACCCGCTGGGTGGCTTTGATGAAATCGGCCTCATCCGCTTCGAAGATGTTCTCCACATACTTCTGAGGGTTGCGGTCCACCAGCGGGAACCAGGTAGACTGAACCTGCACCATGATGCGGTGCCCTTTCTGGAACGTGTGCAGCACATCCTGTAAAGGGAGGACGACCTGCGTGGGCTGGTTGGGAACGAATGGCTCTGGATACTCGGCGCTATTCCGGAAGCGACCCCGAATGACCTCGCTCCGCACCATTTGTTGATAACCGCCCATGTGCACGCCGCGCGGCAACCCGTCGTGATCGGGCGTGTCATCTGGCAGCACATCGATCAGCTTGACGACCCAATCCGAAGCAGTCCCCGAGGTCGAGACCCAGAGGTCCGCTGTTACAGGCCCTGCCAACGTAACCGGTTGCTCGAGCACCTCCGTCTGATAGACCAGCACATCCGGCCGTCTGCCGGCGAAACGTTGGTCGTCGGTCATGTACTCGCGTGTCATGCCGATGGTGATGTCTTGCGTGTAGGGGACGGGCTCGTTGGGATCGCTCACGTACTCATCCCAGGATTGCTGGTCACCTCCGGAGGGGCCGAACGTGAGCGAACCTCCGGGGCCAAAGTAGAGGTCTTCGCCTGTTACTGGCGGTGGCCAACGCTCGAACGTGCGCCAGCGGTTCACTCCGGTCTCGAATACGTAGGCCTCGGGCAGATCGACGCTCCCCTTATCTTTCAGGTAGTGGTTGAAGAACGGCAACTCGATTTTCTCGCGGTAGTATTCAGACGTTGCCGAACCAAACGTCACGTTGCCCAGGCTCTCGCCGCGGGTACGCGCCCATCCGCCGTGACGCCAGGGCCCCATCACAATGACGTTGAAGATCTCGGGATTCTTATCCTCGATTGAACGATAGATGGCCAGCGGACCGTAGAGGTCTTCCGCATCGTACCACCCGCCCACGGTCATCACAGCCGGGGCAACGTCGTTGAGGTGCGGGACGATGTCCCGGATCTGCCAGAACTCATCCCGATTGGGATGCCGGGTCGTCTCCGTCCAGAACGCGATCTGGCCCTTGAAATAGCGCTCGTCCGCATTCTTGAGAGGGCCGAGCTCGAGGAAGAACTTGTAGCCGTCGGGCGTACCGTGCTGGAAGCGAGGGTTACGCTCGGTGGTCGGCTGCGGTCGAGGCTGACCGAACGAAGCAAAGAAATTGAAAGTGTGCGGCAGGAAGAACGCGCCCTGGTGATGGAAATCGTCATACCACCAGTCGGCGATCGGCGCCTGTGGTGACACCGCTTGGATCGCCGGGTGGGCGTCGATCATGCTGGCGGCAGCGTAGAATCCCGGATACGAGATACCCCACATCCCTACCTTGCCATTGTGATTCGCCACGTTCTCCAGCAGCCACTCGATCGTATCGTAGGTGTCCGAGCTCTCATCGACATCCTGATCCGATTGCTTGAGAGCCACATGTGGCGTCATGTTCACGAACGTGCCCTCTGACATGTACGCTCCACGCACGTCCTGCAGCACTATGATGTAGCCTTCTCGAACAACGAGAGTGCTGGGCCCTAGCGACTCCGGATAATTGTCCTCGCCGTACGGACGTACGCTATACGGGGTCCTACGCATAAGGATCGGATAGCTGCCAGACGTGTTCTTCGGCGAGTAAACTGCCGTAAACAGGTGAGCCCCATCGCGCATCGGGATACGGTACTCGCGCTTCGTGTAATTCTCGACTATGTAGCGCGCGCTATCGTCATCCGCTGCCGCACCGTAGGGCTCGCACCCGGTGACCAGAGCAAGGCCAAGCATTGCCAAGCTGACGACTAACGATCGGGGCCGTATCCGTCCTGGAATTGTTTTCATCGTATCTCTCTCAGGCACGCCATGGAGTGAGCGATTCCGCTCGCGGGTTCGCGCAACGGCAGGTAGGGGCGTCACAATCTTGGCCCAGTCGGAGAGCTTCGGCAAGCGCTCACGGCGTATCTTAGCGATTCGGAGGCCTAGCGAGAAAAGGGTGCGGCGCCGTGCGGGAGTGTTACTCTCAGCGAAGCCCAGGAGTCTTCGGGATCGACGGTGTAGCGGGCGTCACCCAACGCGATGACGTAGGAGTCGCCTTGTCTCCAGGCCGCATAGTATGGGAACCGGGCCCAGCTAAGGAATCGCTGCACCTCGAGGTTCTCAGCGAGCGTCGCAGCAACTTGCGGCGGAGGCTCGCGGTCGTAGGGCAAACGGCTCAACTCGATCCTGGGGTGCGGAAGCCAGCTGAACAGTCCGACCTGATAGCCCTCGAGGTCTTCAACGACGACCCAACGCGAAAAGGGGGTCGCGGCCACTGGCGCAGCCATCATTCGCTCGACAACACCGCCGGCACCCTCGACCCGATCGGTCACGAACACGCGAGCGGCGACGTTGGAACCCGCCATCACCGACGCGTAGATCGCGACGCAGATCAGCGCCGCCTTCGGACCGCGCGTGCTCCGCCTCCCCGCCCATAACCCGGCGGCTAACCCGGCCCAGACCCACGGATCGATGATGAATAACGTGTCTCCGTAGAACCACCGGGAGGAGAGCGGCGCGAGAAATCGCATGCCGTAGCTGTTCAGAAAGTCCAGCAGCGGATGAGTCGCAATGGCGAGCGTCGCCAGAAACAGGACCCGGCCCGGTACAAGCGGAGTCGACTTCCTCGCCCTACCCTTCCGTACCAGTCGATCCCAAGCGATCATAAGTCCTGTGACAACAAACGGCAGCACGACCATCGCCACAACCCCATGCGTCACACCACGCCGGAACCACACCGCCTCGGTATTGCCCCAGACGTACGCTATCACATCGATGTCCGGGGCGTTGGCAGCGAGAAGCAGGGTCGCAGTTCCCAGAGCCGTTTTTCGTCGTAGCCCCGTACCGGCTAGAGTCGCTCCGACCAGCGTGTGCGTGACTGGGTCCACCGCTTCTCTTCCTCCCAACAAGAAAGCCCCGGGCGCATGCGCCTCGGGGCTCCGCAGCTGTCCAAGGTCGGTAGACAACCTGGCGCCCGCCCTTTAGAGGACGCAACCCCGACACCGCAACATCGCGCCCTATCACCCAGTTCAGTACGTTAGTACTTAACTATGTTCGATTTTACCTTACTGACTTTCGGCCATATCGCGCTTGGGATCGTGCTGTCCCTGGACATTCTCCTGAACAAGCATCGTCCGGTCTCCGCCGTCCTCTGGCTGGCGGTGGTCTGGGCCGCACCGTACGCCGGGGCCCTGGCCTACCTGACATTTGGCATAGACCGCGTCCGGCGCGGAGCGTCCGAGCGCGAAGCGTCGAGAGAGTTACTCCGCCGTCGGGCGGAAATGCACCCGACGTTCGGACGGTTGGCGGTGGACTACGTGCACCCCGATACCCCGGAAGCCCAGAGATATCCGGCTCGGCACATTTTCAGAGCGACGGACCCGGCGGTTCGACCCAACCGTGTGATCAAAGGGAACAGCGTCGATCTTCTTGTCGATGGAGATCAGTTCTATCCAGCACTGCGGGAGGCGGTCTCGGCGGCGCGAGATTCCGTTCACATCCAAACCTTCATCATCGCACGCGACCGAACCGGACAGGAACTGTTGGATCTATTGATCGACAAGGCCCGCGCGGGCGTCGAGTGTCGCCTGCTGTACGACAGATTCGGATCCACATACGCCTACCTGTCTCGGTTCTTCAAGGACGCCCGGGCCGCCGGTGTTGAGGTTTGCTCCATCACCCAAGCCAACCCATTGAAGGGTCGGTTCCAGATCAACTTGCGTAACCACCGCAAGATCGCAGTCATTGACGGTGCCACGGGTTTCGTTGGCGGCATTAACTTTCACGACCAAAACTTGTCCAGCCGTTCGACGGGTCGCCCCATCCGCGACTACCACGCTCGAGTCGCGGGCCCGGCTGTCTCCGATCTGCAGTTTCAGTTCATTGAAGATTGGCACTTCGCTTCTCGTCAACCGCCCGAGCGCTTGTTCGAGCAGCGTTACTTCCCCCGCATGCAAAGCGTCGGCGACGCGCTGGTGCAGGTGGTTCCCGGTGGCCCCGACTTGAAGGGACACGGTCTGTCGGACGCTTTCTTCGGCGGTATCGTAGCCGCCGAACGATCGATAGGCATCGTGACCCCGTACTTCGTGCCCGATGAGCCGATCGTCCAGGCGTTGCGCTATGCCGCCCTGAGAGGTGTCGGCGTGAAGCTCATCGTCCCTGAGTCAAGCAATCACTGGTATACCGGTTTCGCCGCGCGGTCATTATACACGATGCTACTCAAAGCCGGCGTGCGGATTTTCCATCGGCATCCACCCTTCATGCACGCCAAGGCCATGTTGGTCGATGACGTTTACGCCATGATCGGCTCGGCTAACCTGGACTACCGGAGCCTGCACCTGAACTTCGAGACGAACCTCGAGGTCGCCGATACGGTTTTTGTCCAGGCACTATCTAAACAGATTGAGAGCGAAATCGCACACAGCGATGAGGTGTCACTCGAAGAACACCAGGAGCGGTCGCTGCCACGGCGCCTCACGGAAAACTTTTGCTATCTCTTCCAGCCGATGCTCTAGGCACCGAAAGCGACCGGAGGATTCCATTCCAACATGAGCATGCAGATCAACGACGGACTTTCGGTTCTCGCCGCAATGGCCACGCCCGCCGTACTACTTTTGGCGAATGCGATGTTGATTCTCTCCACGAATCAGCGCCTGCAGTCGATACTTAGCAGAGTGAGAGAGGTCGAACTCTCCATCGCTGGTGCGGATGCGATTCGAGAGATCACCGACTTATCGCTCTTGAACGAATTGCTGCTCGGGCATGCCCGGCGAGCAAAGGCAGCGCACCGGGCGCTTCTCTGTTTGTATGGATCTGCAGGGATGTTCGTGGTGGTCGTGGTGTGCGTCGGCCTTGCCAGCCTCGGTGCAGGGTCAGCTCTGGCCGTTGCGCTGGCCGTAGCTTTCCTGGGCTGCGCCTCCCTGCTCGGCGGTGCACTTCTCTTGATCGGCGAGACGTGGATTGGGATTCGCGCCACGGATCAGCGCTTCATTTCGGTGATGAATTTATGTGAGGAACTGAGCCGGCATCGTGATGGGGAAGACGCCGGCAAACAAGAGCCCGCCTAGGCCGGAACTGCGCGTCCGAGTCCCGGCCCGGGTCGGCGCACTCACGAGTGTGAACTAGCGTCGATACTCTACGACCGGCGCCGGGAAAGCGAACCTGATCGCCGTGCAGTCGTGCTCGAGCTTCTCGACCTCGATCCTGTGCCGGTGCACATGGCGTTCCTGCAGCCTCTCCAAACGCTCCAGAATCAAGATGTCGGCCCTACCGTTTGCCGCCGGTCTCTTTGGCGCCTCGGCCACGAGTGCTGGGGCCGGCGGGACAACGACGCCGGCTGTATGGGTCTTCCCCGTCCAGGTATCGATGTACAGAGCCGCGCCGTCGTCCAGCGCCTTGTAGCGGAGGTTGAGCACGAGAGACGCCGCCACCATGAAACCGAGGAAGGTCCAGAGTACCGAGGTTAACTGCCGCAACGAGAGCATACTGAACTCCTGACGAGGGGGCGTGAATCGTTTCTTTCCCCTTTGACGCCGTAACCGTTGAGATGGTTGGCTGGGGAGCGTTTGGGAGCGTTAGAGGCGCCGTGTACCGGTGAAGTGATTGCCGTTGGGACGCTTGGCAGTCGCGTGCGGATGTGATCAGTAATCAGTAACCAGTGACTCCGTAGACCCGCACGACCGAGGACGCGAGCGACCAGGTGATTCGCCTCGCGTCTAGGGGACGCGACGATGCACGGAGTTGCTGGTTACTGATTACTGATCACATTTCTTGGCTCATACCATCTGTGGCCTCACCTCGTAAGCGGCGGCGTGCTACTCGGCTGTCTACGATGGCGAGTGGCTTGCTCGAAAGAGTAGGCGATGGCAATGAGCGTCGGCTCGGACCACGCGTCTCCGATGATCTGGAGGCCTACGGGTAAGCTGTCGCGGACGAACCCCATGGGGACGGTGATCGCCGGGAAGCCGGTGTGCGGCGACAGGTGCTGGCTGTTGTCGCCGTGGGGAGTGTTGAGATCGCCGATCAGGCGAGGAGGGTTGGACCACGTGGGGTGTACGAAAGCGTCGAGGTCGTGTTCTTCCATGACGCGACGAAAGCCGGCTCGAAGGCGCGCCGCGTTCTCGACCGCCGTGCGGCACCCTGGGTGCTCGTCCGGCGACGCTTCGATCTCCCGAAAGTATTCGAGCGACCCCCTGATCGAGGGGTGGGTACGACCCGAGTCGATAATGTCCTCCAGGGTCTTCAGGGGAGCATCCGGTCCCAAGCTGGCCAGATAAGCCTCGATGTCGTACTTGAAGCGTGGACACCAGCGCTGTCCGAGCGGGATCTCGTCCTGTTCCGGGATGTTGGCAGGGTCGACGATCACCGCTCCGTTCTCTCGCATCGCGTCCAGAGCCTCGTCGAAACGCTCGAGAATCTCGGGGTCGGCCGTATCGGTATTCGATAGCTGCCGTACCACTCCGATCCTCGCTCCATCCAGGCCATCCGTTCTCAAGTAATCGGCATAGTGATGGGCCCTGTTCTCCTGGCTCGCTTCCGTCACGGGATCGGCGGGATCGTGGCCGGCGATCACGTCGAAGACCGCGACAGCATCCGCCACGGTGCGAGCCATGGGCCCACCAATGTCCCGATCGAGATAGAGTGGAACGATGCCGTCTCGACTGGTCAGCCCCATTGTCGAACGGATCCCGACAAGGCTGTTGTGGGACGAAGGGCCGCGAATCGAGTTACCGGTGTCGGTCCCCAGCCCGACGGTCCCGAAGCTCGCCGCTACCGCCGCACCGGTTCCACCACTCGAACCCGCCGGGACCCGGTTGAGCGCATAGGGATTGCGCGTGTGACCCGGCAGGATCGAGCCCACCGTGTGGTAAGGAGAAAAAGCGAATTCGGCCATGTTGGACTTAGCCAGGACGATGGCGCCCGCAGCTCTGATCCGTTGAACCTGGACAGCGTCATCCGGTGGAGTCGAGCCTTTCAACGATAGCGAACCGGCCGTCGTGGGAAGGTCTGAAGTATCGTAGTTGTCCTTGACGATCATCGGGATGCCGTGAAGCGGCCCCACCAGCCCAGACTCAGCAAGAATCCGATCGAGTTCGTCGGCGCGAGCGAGGGCGTTGGGATTCACGACCACGATCGCGTTGACTGCCGGACCCTGTTTGTCGTAGGCCTCGATCCTAGCGAGATACTGCTCCACCAACTGCCTGGCGGTTAGCCGCCCTTCTTCCATCTCACGGTGGATATCAGCGATGGTCGCCTCGACAACCTCGAAGCCTGTTCCGCCCACGACCTGTGAGGACCTTTCCACGGTGCACGCAGGGATTCCCAAAACCGCCAACACCGCGATCGAGGCGATTCGACTCGACGCTACGATTCTCATTCGACGCTCCCGGTCCGTGAGATAACGGTCGTGGTTTGGATTCTAGGGGTCTGGCCGCAGGCAGGAAAGTCGGTCAAGTTAGTCCGGTCAGCACTTGGCAGTTCAAGTCGGGATCGAGCCAGCCAGCTTCTCACGGCGCTCAACCAAGGAGCGTGCCAGACGGGTGCGGGCTGCGCGCCTCGTAAGCCTCTATGCGACAGGAGAATAGCCTTATGGGCCTAAGGCGCAATCTAGGATTCGTTTGGCTGGTTCCTCTTCTGGCTGTGCCGATGGCGTCGGCCACGCCTCAGGAAGCGGAGATGCGTTCGCAGACCTCCATAGCGGAGGCTCAACCCATCGTCACGCAGCATCAGATCCGGGTCGGTGGCCAAACCATCAGCTACAACGCCACCACTGGATATATGCCGCTAAAGACGGAGGACGGCGAACTCAAGGCTAATATCTTCTTTATCGCTTACACCCGGACCGACGCGGGCGATGCGTCCAGCCGCCCCCTCACATTCTCGTTCAACGGAGGACCGGGATCGTCTTCGGTCTGGTTGCACCTGGGAGCCATCGGTCCCAAACGAGTTCTGATGACCGACGAGGGTGAGGCGCTCCCCCCGCCCTACGATCTCGTGGACAATGAAGGTACGTGGCTCGAGTTCAGCGATTTGGTCTTCATCGATCCCGTGGAGACAGGATACAGCCGACCGGCGCCGGGCGAGGACAAGGGACAATTCCTGGGGCTGACAGAAGACGTCGAAACTGTGGGTGAGTTCATCCGCCTGTACACCACCCAGTACGAGCGTTGGTCGTCACCTAAGTTCCTGGCGGGCGAGAGTTATGGAACCACGCGCGCCTCGGGTCTGGCCGGATACCTACACCAGCGTCAAGGCATGTACTTGAACGGTATCGTCCTCGTGTCAGCGGTGTTGAATTTCCAAACGCTGCGTTTCCATCCGGGAAACGACCTGCCGTTCGCGCTGTTCCTTCCTACCTACACCGCGACGGCCTGGTATCACCGAAGGCTGTCGGCAGAGTTGCAGGGCCAGAGCCTTGAGGCGGTCGTGGAGGCCGCACGCTCCTTCTCGTCCGGCGACTACACCTACGCGTTGTTGAAAGGCGCCGATCTACCCGCTGACGAGCGCGGTCAGATCATTGGCCGGCTGTCACAACTCACGGGGCTGTCAGAGGAGTTTATCGATGAGGCGGACTTGAGAATCTCGCAGCCTCAGTTCGTCAACCAGGTCATTCGTGACCAGGGCCTGAGAGCCGGACGCCTGGACTCGCGGTTCACTGGACCCAGGCAGACGGACGGCGGCGAGTCCTTTGGCGGCGACCCGAGCTACGCGGCCATTCAAGGCCCTTACACGGCCCTGCTCAACGCCTACGTGCGCGAGGACTTGGGATACGAAAACGACCTCCCTTACGAGATTCTCTCGGGCCGCGTTCGGCCCTGGAATTGGGGATCAGCTGGCGAGGGCTATCCCTACGTGGCAGATGATCTCAGGAACGCGATGGAGCAAAACCCGGCCATGCGAGTCCTGGTGGCGAATGGCTACTACGATCTGGCGACACCGTTCTTCGCGACGGAGTACACGTTCGCGCACCTGGGGGGCGACCCGGCTCTTCGCGAGAGGGTCCAAATGACCTATTATCCGTCGGGCCATATGATGTACATTCAGAAGTCTTCGCTGGTACAACTACAGTCTGACGTCATGCGGTTCATGCACGAGGCCTTGTCGCAGGAACCGGCCCACGACGGAACCTGAAGCTCGGAGGGGCAATAGTTTGTTGAAGAGACGAGGGGTTGTCCGACAAAGGGCAACACTTGTGAGGAGCGGCGTAGCCGCTGCGGCCCTCTTGGCTGCCGGGTGTAGCACCGCATACATGAAAACCTACAGCGACACCAGCAAGTTGGCGCCTTCCGGCGCCTTCGAGTGTGTGGAGCGGGTCGTGCTTGAGATGGGATATATAATCACGGCGCTGCAGCCGGCCGAGGGAACGCTAAAAGCGGAAACGGAAAAGCCGGCGGTGATGAGCTACGATGGCAGGGCGCTGGTTTACCACGTGAGCTTAACGGTCACCGCAGGCGAGAACTCGACGGATTCGACGATCGAGATAGTATCGAATCATGAATCACACGCCCGAACGATTCTTCGACAGTGTTCGAGGAAAGAAGAAGCGCCCGAAGAAGAAAAGCAAGCGGCGCGATCCGCGCTCGAACCTCCTCACTTGACCACAGGAGATTGGTAGATGCGATTCACGCGACGAACGATTGCTGCCGCATCGAGCGTAATGCTCGTGGGTTCGCTTCTCTCTCCGAACGCGCTCCGCGCACAGCGCACCGTGAAGCCGGTCCTGCACGGGAAGCACTGGGTGGTTATCACCGGCAAGCCGCTCGGCGCCACGGCCGGCGCGATGATGTTCGCGAAGGGTGGGAACGCCGTTGACGCCGCCTGCGCCATGCTGGGCGCCACCGCCACCATGTGGGACGTGCTCGCATGGGGTGGAGAGACCCAAGCGCTGATCTACCATCCGGTGGAGAAGAAGGTCATCGCGATCAACAGCCTGGGTGTCGCACCCACGGGAGCTACGGCGGAGTTCTACAAAGACAAGGGTTACAAGTACCCACCCGACCTCGGGCCGCTATCGGCGGTGACTCCGGGAACGCCGGGTGGCCTGATGACGATGCTGGCCGAATACGGTACACTGAGCTTGGCGGATGTCCTGGCGCCGTCGATCGAGATGGCCGACGGCTACGCCATCGAGGCCTCGACCGCTGGCAGGATGGAGGGCAGCAAGGACCGCATCAAGGAATGGAAATACTCCGCAAAGGTCTACCTGACGCATCCAGGCGAGGAGCGCGAGGCCCCCAACGCGGGCGAGATCTTCGTGCAGGCCGATCTGGCGGCGACGCTGCGCAAGCTGGTGGAGGCCGAGCACCGGGCGTTGGCCGAAGGCAAGAGTCGGAAGGAAGCGATCTACGCCGCTTACGACCGCTTCTATCGCGGCGACATCGCAGAGGAGTTCGTCCGCGGGATTCAAGAGGAGGGCGGCCTCATCACGATGGAAGACCTGGACAATTGGCAGGTGTACATCGAAGAGCCTGTGATGACGACCTACAAGGACATCGAGGTCTACAAACTGAACACCTGGGTGCAGGGCCCCGTGCTACTGCAGACCCTGAACATCCTGGAGGGCTTCGACCTGCAGTCGATGGGCTTCAATAGCGCCCGCTACATTCATACACTCTACCAGGCGATGAACCTCGCCTTCGCGGATCGCGATTTCTACTACGGCGACCCGTACTTCCCGCCAGAGGAACCGATCGACGGCCTGCTGTCGAAGGATTATGCACGCGAGCGCGCCAAACTGATCGACTGGGAAAAGAACGACCCGAATATCGGCCCCGGCGACCCCTACCCCTTCCAAGGCGGAAGCAACCCCTACCTGCAGTATTTGCGGGACTGGAGCGCTGAATGGCCGGTTACCACCGACGACGCTACGGGCTCGCAGGCGATGAGCGAGTTGGAGGAGTCGTTCAACCTTGGCACGACATCGATTCAAGCCGTCGACGAAGAAGGCTGGGTGGTCTCGATCACGCCGAGCGGCGCCTGGGTCCCCGCCGTAATAGCCGGTAGAACCGGAGTGGGCGTAAGTCAGCGAGGCCAGAGCTTTGTGCTCGACCCATCCGAGAATCCCTACAATGTCATAGAGCCCGGAAAGCGGCCGCGCGCCACGCTGACTCCGAGCATGGCGTTGAAGGATGGCAAGCCGTTCCTGTCATTCGCCATCCAGGGCGGCGACACGCAAGACCAGAACAGCTTGCAATTCTTCCTGAACGTCGTCGAGTTCGGCATGAACGTGCAGCAGGCCGCGGAAGCCGCGAACTTCAACAGCTTCCAGATGCGCAACTCGTTCCGAGACCATGAGTCGGTCCCAGGGCGGCTGCTTCTGGCCGAGATGGTTCCACCCTGGGTGCGTAGCTCGCTCCGAAGCATGGGCTACGACTTGACGTACAATAGGCTTACTTCAGGACCGATGAACGCCGTATTCTTCGATTGGGATAACGGATCGTTCTGGGGCGGCTCCAGCAATTACGGAGAAGACTACGGCATCGCTTGGTGAAGTGCACCGTCACGCTCCATCCAGAACCTCGCGGACTCTCTTCGCCAGGACATGGGGGGTGAACGGCTTTTCCATGAAGTTGTCTTCTGGGTGCAGGGCGCCCCGCTCCTCACCCGCGGCTCCGGTGTAGCCCGACATGAACAGGACCTTGGTGCCCAGGCGGATCGAGGTCAGGATCCGGGCCAGTTTCGTTCCACTCATCCGCGGAAGGACCACGTCGCTGAGGATCAGGTGGATCTGGGCGGGATGCTGATCACACAGCCGTAGCGCTTCTTCCGGTCCCGCCGCGTCCAGCACAGTATAACCGGCCTCGACCAAGGTGCGAGTCGCTACGATCCTGACGTCCTCGTCATCTTCAACGAGAAGAATCGTCTCCCAGCCCGAGTGAGCGGATTCAGCTCCACTTTCCGCGGGTTCGTCCTCCACACGCCCTTCATCGCGGGGCAGGTATACCTTGAAGCTCGTACCCAGGTAAGGCTTGCTCTCAACCCATATGTGGCCGTCGCTCTTCTTTACGATTCCATAGACGGTCGATAAGCCGAGACCCGTACCCTCCTCCTTCGTCGTAAAGAAAGGTTCGAACACCAACGACAACGTGTGTTGGTCGATTCCTTTTCCGGTATCGCGCACGGTGAGCAGCACATAAGGGCCCGGAGCGACGTCGCCGTGCAGTTGCGCTTCCTGCTCACTCAACTCGACATCGCTCGTCTCGATCGTCAACGTCCCTCCTCTCGGCATGGCGTCGCGGGCGTTGACCGCGAGGTTCAAGAGGACCTGTTCCATTTGACTTCGGTCGGCCCTGATCTGCCCTCGATCTGCATCCAGGTGGTTGATCAACTCGATGTCCTCGCCAATCACACGCCGAAGCATGGCACTCATGTTGGCGACAACGATGTTCAATTTGAGCGTCTTGGGCTCGAGTGCCTGCCTCCGGCTGAAGATCAAAAGCCTGCGAATGAGGTCCGCAGCACGCTCAGAAGCTCGCAGCACACCCTGAAGATCTTTACGCGCCGGATGGTCTCTCTCTAGCTGCCCGAGGGCACGAGCTGCGTAGCCGGTGATGGCGGTCAACACGCTACCGAAGTCGTGGGCTACTCCGCCAGCCAACCGCCCCACGGCCTCCATCTTCTGGGACTGGCGCAGCTCGCGCTCGAGGGCGTCGCGCTCGGTAATGTCGATGCCTGTGCCGATGACGTATTCGATCGAGCCGTTGTCTCCGAATACCGCCGTGTTGGACCAAGAGATCAGGTGCCGGCCCCCATCCTTGGCAACCCAAAAATTCACATGCTTGTTCGGGAAAGTTCCCGCACGCAGCTCATCGAAAACCCGACTGACCGACTCGACCTCGTCTGGAAGCAGCAGGACCTCCCAGAACTGTCGACCTTCGACCTCTTCGTAGGTGTAGCCGGTAACCTGGGAGCACGTTTGGTTGAAGAGTACGATGCGGCCTTGATTATCCAGAACGACGACCAATGCCCCGACCGTGTCCAGCACAGCCGACGTGAACTCGGTCTCGTTTCTCAACCGCTCGCGGGGACGACTCACGTCGCCATCCGCCTCTTGGTGGGGTCCGTCTTCCTGCCGGTCCGGCCGGTTTGGTGTGAGCGACATGACCCTTCGCAACGAGGACGTTGATAACAGGGGGCTAATGCGCGTCAGTCTTTCGCACTCGTAACATGACACTCTCCTTGGCTAGAATCAACGTGGGCCTGGGAATCCGGCAGGTCTGAACCGGGCCTTGTCGGACCCGATATGGCAACGAAGAAGGGGTGCGCCTGGAGGCACACCCCTGTGAAACTTTAGAAGTTGAGACCGCTTGCCGTCAGTCCCCGGAAGCGGCGCGCGCTTGCTTTGGAGCGGCCGAGTCCTCCTCGTGGAACTGCTCCTGCTCGGTGGAGCCCTCGAGGGCCAGCGTAGAGGTCTGGTCGCCAGTCGCGGCACGAGTGACCTCGTCGAAGTAGCCGGCCCCGACGAATTCCTGATGTCGCGTTGCCTCGTAGCCGTCTACTTCGGAAGCGAACTCGGCTTCCTGTAGCTTGGCATAGGCAGCCATCCCGCTTTGTTTGTACTCCTGTGCCAGCAGGAACATGGAGTGATTCACGCAGTGGAAGCCTGACAGCGTGACGAATTGGTACTTGTAGCCCAGCGCGCCGAGTTCATTCTGGAAGCTGCTGAGCTCGTCGTCGCTCAAGTACTTCTTCCAATTGAACGAGGGAGAGCAGTTGTAGGCCATCAGCTTGCCGGGGTACTCGTCATGCATCGCCTCGGCGAACTTACGGGCCTCTCCCAGGTCGGGCGTTTTGGTTTCGAACCAAACCAGATCGGCATACGGGGCGTAGGCAAGGCCCCGGTGGATCGCCGCCTCTACGCCGCACCGAACCCGAAGGAAGCCTTCGGGGGTACGCTCACCGACGATAAACTCGCGGTCGTATTCGTCGATATCGTTCGCGAGGATCGTAGCGCTTTCTGCATCGGTCCGAGCGATAATGAAAGTGTTGACGCCGCAGATATCCGCGGCCAAGCGCGCGGAGACGAGCTTGGTCACGAACTCTCGAGTCGGAACCAGGACCTTCCCGCCCAGGTGGCCACATTTCTTGAGCGAAGCCAGCTGATCCTCGAGGTGGATCCCCGCGGCGCCAGCTTCAATATAGGCCTTCATCAACTCGTGAACGTTGAGCAATCCACCGAAGCCCGCTTCTGCATCCGCGATGATCGGGACCATCCAATCCACACCGTTCCGTTCGCCGATGTGTGCGATCTGATCCGCCCGCCTCAACGCGTTGTTGATTCGCTTGACGAGCTGTGGGCCGCTATCGACGGGGTACATGCTCTGGTCCGGATACGTCTGCAGCGCCGAGTTCACGTCGCCGGCCACCTGCCATCCACTCACGTAGATGGACTTGAGCCCGGCCCTGACCTGCTGCACAGCCTGGCTGCCGGTAAGCACGCTGAGAGCAGCTATGTGTTCATCTTCCTTGAGCAACTTCCAAAGCGTGGCGGCCCCTCGCTTGGCGAGGCTGTGTTCGACATCGACCGTACCCCTCAAACGGTAGACATCCTCGGCGCTATAGGGGCGCTCGATGCCAGTCCAACGAGGCGAATCCTTCCATTCGCTCTCGAGCCTTTTGATGAACAGTTGCTTCCTCATGGTGCACCCCTGGGGCTAGAAGGTTCAGTCGATATGGTCGTACGCCACCGTCGTCATGAACTCGGTGAATTCAGGCTGCGCTGACGACGGGCTGCCAACAATTGCTGGCGACGGCGCTCGAAACCGCGCGAAAGACTGGCCACGAATTCCAGCGCATCGTTTGTGAGAATTTCAGAGTAATTCGGGGTGATCGGCCCCCGCACTTCGATCCCCTTTTCGGCGAGGGCCTGATCCTGGCGGGACGCGTGATTCTGATTGGGGCTCATCTGTCGGTGCTCCAGCCGCAGTTGCGCTTTTGGCGGAGCCAATGCAAGAGCCACACCCTATGGATGACCGGCGCGAACCAGGCAGGCAAATAAAGGCGATAACGAGTATTAGTAGCGACCCGTGCTCCCGCGGGTGGGAACGCTGGGAGGTCATCCTGAGGCGCGAACGCGACAGACCCTCGTTCGGGCCTGCAACGCCTCTCACAGCTCACATAAGATGGGTTGTCGTATGTTTAACGGGGTTAAAGGCTTACTCTCCGTTGGACACCATCACAGCCGGCACGCCTCGGCTTTGCAGGCTGGCGTTGAACTGCGCGACCTCCGTTTCGAGGACCTGCTGCAACCGCAAGCTCAGCGCGCGCCACTCGACGTTCAGATCGGCAAAACGCGCGTAGGCACCTTCGGTCGGCACGCCCTCAGGTCCGCCGAAGCCGTAGTTGTCGACTCCGGTGACGTAGCTGTACAGCGTCAGGTATTGAGTATCCAGTTTGGGTGGGAAACGGAGCATGTCCTGCGAGCTCTTATTCTTCGTCTGCCGCAGCGAACCCTCCACTGCCCCGAGCTTCTCAACAATCGAGTCAGCGCTCGCCTTGATCTCAACGGGAAGTCCCGCTTCCTCAGCGCGCGCGCCCAACGCTTCCAGTTGGTCGCTGACAGAGCGTATGGTGCGAATCGCGTCGTAGATGCGGCTGATCGTATCGCGGATCGCGGTACCGAGGCGCAATTGCTCCTCGTAGTCCGTCTGCGAAACAACTCCGGATAGCCTGGGGTCCGGGAGCACGGTGAGCGTTTGGGTCTGGGTTTCGCCGCCCACGCTCAACTGAACCTGATAGTCTCCGGGCGGCGCTTTGATGCCGCCGGCGAATCCGGATATTTCGATCCCACCGAGCGTGTCCGGACCGGCATAGGTGACATCCCATGCCAGCCGATTCATCCCAGCCTTCGATTCTATCGGTTCCCCACCCTCTTTCGCGGCCTCGCTGGAGTCGCTGGAGAAAGTCCTGACATGAACCCCTCGGCCATCCGAGATATCGACCCTTACCTCGGTCTCGGTCGAGTCGGCCAGGTAGTAGCTGATGAGGGCATTACCCGGCCGCGCGTCGGGCACGGGCTCGCCCTCCTCTTCCACACCGGCCGCATTCACCCGGTACGCGTGACGCGGCTGGTACAGGTAGAAAGCACCGCTCGCTGCGTCGGCAAGCTGGTGAAGCGGCGTGACATCGTCGAGTACCCAGAAGGAACGACCCTGGGTCGAGAGAATGAGATCCTGGTGGGCGACACGCATGCCGGTAACAGGCGTCACGGGCAAATTGAGCTGCAATGGCTGCCAGTTGCCCCCGTCGTCGAACGAAACAAAGACACCGAACTCGGTCCCTGCGTACAGCAGGCCTTGGCGCTCGGGGTCCTCGCGCACGGTACGTACCGGATAGTCGGCGGGGATACCGTTCTCGCCGCTCGTCAAGGTCACCCAGGACGCGCCGTAGTCGTCGGTGCGGAAGATGTAGGGAGCGAAGTCGTCTTCCCGATAGCGCTGCACGGCTACGAAGGCACGGCCCGGTCTGTGAGCCGAGAGGTCAATCTCGTCCACCGTGCCGAATCGCGGCATGCCGCGCGGCGTGATGTCCGTCCAGTTCTCCCCGTCGTCTCGAGAGATGTGGACCCGACCGTCGTCGGTGCCCGCCCAGATTTCGCCGGGCGAATGCGGCGAGACCGCGATCGAGAATACAGTATTAAAGACCTCAACGCCGGTGATGTCATGGTCGATGGGCCCGCCGGCGTAATCCTGGTGTTCGCGTGTATTCGTCGTGAGGTCGGGACTGATGGTCTGCCAGGTCATCCCACCGTCGGTCGAACGATGGACGTACTGCGACCCGTGGTAGACGACGCCCGGGTCGTGCGGCGAAACCACGATGGGTGAGACCCACTGGAAGCGGTAGGTGAGGTTGTAACCGGCCTCGCCCGATTGCTCCTCCGGGTAGATCGTGACCCAGCGTCGCTGCCCGGTCGTGCGATCCCAGGCGTCGATGATGCCGCTATAGCACCCCGCGTAGATTATCTCGGTGTGGTCCGGGTGCAGACCCACGGGA
>JBDHGH010000049.1:0-20513 GCA_039589995.1 Gemmatimonadota bacterium
GGTCGAGCTGCCCCAGTGTGCCGCGGGCGTAGTCCACATACCAGACCCTCCCATCGGGTGTCAGGTGCAGTCTGCGGGGACGAGCGTCTTCCCACGGTAGCGGGTAGAGCTTCAGCTCCATCGACTTGGGATCGACGGTGGCGATGTGGTTACTACCGAAAAGCACGATCCACGGACGACTGTCACCATCGACCACGATTCCGTAAGGTCGCGATCCCTCAATCGGAGATTTGACGAGGTCGACTTTCCCGGTCTCTGGGTCCATGTGGCCGATCATGTTGCCACCCTGCACGGTAAACCAGAGCGTGCCGTCCGGCGCGAATTGCAGCGTATGCGGATCCCGGGCAGCGGGGTCGGGCATATCGAATCGCTCTACCTCACCGGTTTTGGGGTCGAGTCGTCCGATGTGCGCATCCCCGTTGCCGGCGTACCAGAGGTAGCCACCCGGCCCGACGATGATGTTGTGGGGCAGGGCGCCCTCGGGGATCTCGTAGCGACGGAACTCGCCGGTGCTAGGATAGAGCACGGCGATGTAGTTCCCGCGCTGACCCACGAACCACACGTTCCCATCGTCATCGACGATGGGATCCCGGGGGCGAGATCGTTCCCACGGGACTTCCCACTCGGTGATGACAACGGTGTCGCTCAGTATGGGTTGGGCCACGAGGACAGCGGGCGAGAGCGGGAAACCCACGTTCGATAGCAGCAGCAGGCCGAGCGTGAACATCTTCGCACCTCCGTGTTGGGGTAATCGTGGGCCCAAGCTACAAAGGACCAGACAAACGTGCCAGCCACAACAACGGTAACAAGAGTCCGAAAAGGAGGGTGCGATAGAAGACTCGCAGCGTACGTTGGAGCGCCCCGGCCAATCACATATGAATGCCATGCTCGCGCGACCGGGAGCGAGAGGCTTCTATCGCGCCCGACGAACGACCGGGAGCGAGAGGCTTCTGGCGCACCCGACCGGAAACCTAGTTGTTCTGGGGTGTTAGTTCGATTTCGATGTAAGGTGCTTCCGCCCATCCGTCTTCGAGAACGACGCGGAAGCGAGTGCTGGCCTGGTCAGCGGATACACCCAGAGCCTCTCGGGTCCATTCCGGAATGGAGACTTCGTACTCGCCGGGCGTTAGACCGAGTAGGTAGAACTCGCCGTCGTGGAATGTGATGACTTCGTGACGTCGGCCTGTCGTGCGGTTCACGATCTGCAGGCGCAAACCACTCAGGGGCTGCAGACCCGTACTGGTTCGCAGCCCAACGCGTCCAGCGACCTCCGCTGCCGGGAGAACTGGGACGTCCAGATTACGCACGATGTTCGGACTCACCATGACGGTTGCTAACGAGAAGGTGGGCACCCAGAGCGGATTGTTGAGCGACATCGAGTCCAAGGCGACATCTGTCGGCACGAAGGGAACCAGGTCCCAAATTGCGAAGCGGCCGTGCTCGTCGGTGATCAGCGTGTAGGGACCAACTTGAAGACGCACACCCTCGAGTGCTTCATCGTCCCCATCGTAACGGCCGTTGCCGTTGGAGTCGAGAAAGACTGTTCCACCCAGGCCCCCGCGACGAAGCGAGCGGTCGGGTGCGACGTTCACCTGGCCGGCCGGCCCGTTCCAAATCACCGAGCCTTCGGCAAAGGCTTGGGCCTGCACGCGGTTATCCGGGGTCCGGGTAATTCCGGTAATCGTCCGGGCCGCGGGCAGGAATGCGGTCACACCCAACGAGATGGACGGTTCCGAGTAGCCGTTTCTCCAAGAGATTCGCGCGTCTATTCGGTTCGGGCCGAGCAGCGGACGGGAAGCAACCCACTCCAGCCATTGGAATCCCTCACGCGAAAATTCTACCCCTGCTTGCAGGAACAAGCCGTTTAGTGCTCGCAATCCGCTGCTGCGCAGGTTTGCGGAAGCGACGAGATCCATGACGGTCCGTGTCGTGGTTCCCCCTCCGCTTCCCATGCGTTCGCGTCGGAAGCCGGTCTTCCAGCGAACGACGCCGGTTTGGAAAGAGCCGCCGATTCGAGTAGCGAACAAGTCGAGGGTCCTACTTTCGAGGCGCATGGCGGAAGCCTCGAAGAATAGAGCGCGCAAACGGGGAATCGGCCGCCAGAAAGCGAAACCCCGGAACTCTCGCTCACGGCTCAGCGGAGTCAGAAGAGGTGCTTCAACTCTAGTGTCGAAGACCGTAGCGGCGGCGCCAATGCGCAGGTCGGGGTTCGGCGCATAGGCCACATCACCACCGACGAAACCGTTCCACATTGCACGGCCGTGCATGATCCATCTGGAATTGACCGTACCACTCACCGAGGCGTAGGGGTGAAAGAGGTCGGACAGTGTGTCACGACCGAATGCCTCGATGCCACCCCGGACTGTCCAGGTATTAGATACTCCGTAATGCAGGTCCAGGTTGGCGGTCGCGTCGCACAGACGATCCCAACACTCTCCCGCTGCAACGCCGTACTCGAATAGGCCTGGCGGCAGGCGGTCGGAACCCACGGGGACCGTGCGTTCCCAAGTCTGAACTTGGCCGGATGGCCCATAGGCTCTCAACTCCAAGGGGTTGGGGCCGTAGTCCAGTGGAGTGAGCAATTGATAGCCGCCGTCGATCTCAGACTGTGTGTAGTCGACGAGTTGACCGTTTCGGTAGAGTTCTATCTCCCAGCCCGGCGGCAAGTCGCCGCGGAGCACGTCTTGGTCGAAGAACGCCGGGCGGACGAAGGGGCTGTTGGTGACGAACGCCCCACGAACGCGGGTCGGTCGCGGTCCGGTTCCGGTAACGTCACCGACGCCGACTTGGCGAAACATCTTCTTCTCGGGCCATACCCCCAGCCAGGAGGCCGTTGTGCGACTCCCGACTTGACTGAAGTCTTCATGTCGTAGTTCGAGAGAGCCGCCAAAGATGTTGAGACCGAGCCCGGCCCGGTAGGACAACTCGTCAACGAGAGACCCGCCAGGGTAGAAGACCGTCCAATCGAAGACCGCGCCGTCCCACCGCGGGCGCTGAAGCCCAAGACTGTGATCGGGGATTCTACCGAAAGGTGCGGCGGCGGCACGCCGGGCACGTTCGCGTGCAATGCGTCGGGCGATGGGTAGGTGCCCCGGATTCGTGACGGTTATCCTGAGCTCGGACCAGTCAACGTGGAAATTGATTTCCAACAATTCGGCCAACACAGGAAGGGCGACATAGAGCGAGCTCATTTGCCAGATCGCGTCGGAGTCTGATATCGCCCAACTGGAGTCGCCTGCCGAGGCCGTCCTGGCAACGGGGTCGATGAAGATAGGGATCTCTTGGGGGTAGCGTACGGCCGATAGGCGACCGGCGCTGTCGACGTGGATCGGCAGATCGATGAGGTCGAAGAAATCCAGCGCCGGAACCAGAACTTGGCCGCTCTCCTCGAGAGCCACCACCGTGCGCCGGACGAGATTACCGATAGCGATCTCCACCAGAATCTCTTGCACTTCGGTAGCCTCCGGTCGATCCGCCGCTGCCGGCACAGCGGTAGTCGGCCAGGCGACCAGCCCAAGAAGAACGAGACGGAGTCCGCGAATGAGCATCAGTGCGGCGATCTGTGTTCGGCGGCGATCATGAGAGCAGAACCTCCAGGCTCGTTTCCAACGCCTGGGAGGGCAGAACGTTCGCCGGGTCCAGGTCGGAGCGCTCTGAATCCACCCGTATGTGCAAGGTATACCGACCCGCGGGAAGGCTACCGACCGGCACGACGACCTTCTTCAACAGATCGTGATAGACGGCCACCAGTCGGTGTTCCTCAGCTGCGGGGTTGCCCGAGGCGTCCTCGAGAAGTAGGTGCAGGGTGCCAAGAAACGCCGCGTTACCGGTCCGCTGCATGCCGACTTTGACGGCAAGCGAGTCACCCACCAGAGAGTGATCGGCACCGGTCAGGACGATTCCAGTATAGACATCGCCGTTCCGGTAGGTCACAGGGACAACAGTTCGAACCTCGAGGGTTAATCCCACGCGAACTTCGGTGGTGTCGATCTCTTCCAAGGGTACCTGCGTTCCGCGAGACGAGACGACCGCGCGGGTCCAGTACTCTCCCTCCGGAAGGTCGGCGGGCGGTTGGGCGAGCAACCGGACCGCCCGTGTCTCACCGGGAGCCACCAGCGCCCGTCTCGGATAGGCCCGGATCCACCCGGCGGCCGAAGGCTCGTCGGCGTCCGGTTCTTCCACGACCTCGACCGATACGTCACCGGCGGAATCGGAGACGGGGTAGGCAAAAACGAAAGAGATCGAAACCTCCTCCGGTTCGGTTGCGGTATTGTGAAGGTAGATCACGCCCGAGCGGGTACGGTTATCCAAGAACGTATGGTGCGGTGCTACGACGATCGCTTCCGCCAGCGGTGCGATCAGGAGCATCGCTACAAGCAAGAATCCCATACGGAATCTTCGGATCATCGCTGATCGTGACATCACTAGTTCCCTGTGTACGTTACGGTTAGCACGACATCGGCTTCGTAGTAGCCGGACTGTTGGCCGGAGTTCGGACTCGAAGTCCCCCCCAGCCACACATAGGCACGGCCGTCCGGGCTCAAGCGGACGACAAAAGGCACGTTCGGATCAAAGGGTGTCGAGCCCGCCTGGTTCTGGTCCTGGGAGAAGCCAGCATCGCCGAACTCGAAGTCGACGTCCAGGGTCTGTCCTTGGATGGACACCAGGTTGGCCGGCAGCGAGAAGCTGAGCATGATCTCTTGGTTCCGCCGACCTTGGATTTGATACAATCCGCTGTTCGACGGATCGAGGGGGCTGATCGTCTTTGGCAGGCCTGCGAAGACATCTCCGAAGGTCAAGTCGCGGCGCGGCTGAACGGACGGGTTTCCGCCTTGAGCCTGTAGCTCGGGAGTACCGTAGCACAAAAAAAGCAAAAAGACGCCCAGTAGGGACGGGAAGCGGTGTCTTCCAACCGCACCCGACCTCGGGCGTCTCGAGCGACGCTCCGCACGGCACGTCAACCACAGACTCATATCGGGAAATGATCAGGGGAGTGACGGGCGCGCCGCCCCGAGGCGGTCGGCCCGTCTCTCATGAAAACGTTCGCCCTGGGCTCAGTTGCCCGTGTAATCGACAGTCAAAGTGATCGTGCCGGAGTAGTTACCGCCCGGCTGACCAATCGTCGGCTGCACTTCACCACCGATCCAGATGAACAGTTCGCCCGGCGTGCCACCGCTCAGCAACGTGGTCTCCACACCGTTCGGATCAAAGGTCGTCGCGCCACCGACAACGTCCGCCGTATTACGAGCGGCAGAAGCGGCCGCGAAAACGATCGTCAGGTTGTCACCGCCGCTGGCCAGCGTTCCCGGCAACGTGAAGGTAAGATCTACCTCTCTACCCGTCGCGCCCGAGATCGACCAATGGCCCCCATTCACCAGATCTGTGTAAGGGACGGTCTTGTTTATCCCGGGGAATACGGTCCCGAAATCGAGATCGTTGTCACCCGCGATGCTGATTGGATCCAGGACGGTGGCGGTCGCGTTGATGCTCGCCTGGTTGGACTGCGCGTGGGTGACGGACGTGCTGGTGAGCACCAGAGCCGCCGCGACACACACCGTCATCAGTTTCATCCAATGACGCATGAGCTTCCTCCTCACGTTTGGAGCGTTGATGGGCTTCTAATTGGCTTGTAAATGGGGAACGTGCGGAGGACAGGTGCAGCCAGACTGGGCAATGGATGTGCCAAGGGCGGTTCGGTTTTTGTATCAGACTCCAGCCGGGTTGCGGCTAGGCCCCTAACTGCCCAATATTGCGTCAGTTACGCGACAAGACGCCTTCTCGGGCTTCAGCCGGGTGTAGGGCCTCCCCGACGATTTGGGCGCGACCCAGACCCGGGCGGTTCGCATAATCCCTTGCGGTGCTGCAAGTTGCAGGAAGCCTGGAGGCGGCACAGCGCTTGCCTTTTTGGGCGCTGAACCTTGATCTGAAGGAGAGCCAGTTGCGACGTCATCTCCCCCTGGCGTCCGCTAGCGCGGTCGTCTTTCTCGCTTTCGCTTCGCTGTGGGTACCGCGGCAAGCGTTAGGCCAGGCGAAGGCCCACATTCAGGCCCGGGCCCAGGTCGTGAACGCTCAGGCGAGCTGGGGTGCGAACGATATCGTCCGGGACATGCTGGAGCGAGCGTTCCGTGCGGTCCCGCTTCACGGGTCACCGATAGACAGGGTCATGAAGCTGAAAGCGGCTGCGGGCCAGGCGCCCGATGGGATCGGCGTGTTCTTCGGCGTCGAGAGGCGAGCGGGCCTGACCGGGTCGGGTGCGCGGCCGATCTCGAGTGCTGATGCGCTGGCTGATCCTGAGAAGCTGTTCGGCTACAGCCGCCTGTTCGCTGCATTTTCCTACCGTCCCTCGGCGACGAAATGGGAGGCGGCAGAACCCGAACGTCTCGTCGTCTACGTGCACCACCTTGCCAACTAGGACCTAGTCACTGCGAGGCTTGCCAGGTGCTCGTCGGTGAGACCGCCCATCTCGAAGAGAGAGACACCGGCGGCTCCAGATTCCAGCGCTCTCGAGACGCCGTCGGCCAATTCGTCGGGTGATAGAGTGGGTAGGTAAAGTCCGCTGTAGAGGGGCGTGTTCGCGGGAAGCGCCGCCACGCCTTCCGCGGTGGCTGTCCCGATCCAGGGAACACCCTCTTCATAGAACTCGTGATAGATCATCGGGAAGAACGCGTCCAACGGCCACTGTTCCCACGCCTGGCGCACCAGTTTCCGCGCCAGAGTCGGGGTAGGGAAGACGGCCGCCGTGATAGGCTTGCCGTGTGCGTGCACGCTGTCGGCCAGCCGGCTCACCAGCTCGGTCACCGTGTCCCAGCGGAAATGGCGCCAGGCGACATCGAGGGTCGGGTCCGGAAGCTCGAGAGGGTCGCTTCCCGTCTCGCTCTGGAACCGTTCCCGACAGACTTCGCAGTAGCAGAAGTCGAACTCAGGATACTCTCGATCTTGAACCAGGTCGTACTTCGACCATAGGCCGACGGGCAAGATGACGTCGGAGTGGCGGATGTAGTCGAGGTGGACCCCGTCGATGCTCGGATCCGCTGCCAGTTCGCCGACGATGTCGCTGAGATATTCGCGGACCGGTTCGCGGGTAGGGCAGACCCACTTGTAGTAGCCGACGTAGGGCGTATGCTCCAGGCTCGACTGTCCGGTGCGGGCGATGGTGAACCACTCGGGATGGTTCTCCTTGGCCCACGCGTCGCCGTTTCGATTCAGCACCCAGATCCAGCGGTGAAACTCCAGGTCCTCGCTACGGGCGGTCCGCGACAGCAACTCAACATCTCCACCGCTCACCAGGACTCCGTCGATACCCGCGGCACGGACGCGAGCGAAGCGACGTCGCCATTCGTCTTCGGGCGCATCTCTTCCGCCATGCACCCAGGTCCAGTTCTTCACATCGCGCTTCGAATTGGAGTTGGGTGAACACCCGCCCGAGACCTCCGATGCCAGGCCGAGTCCCGCAGCCGCCTTGCCCACAGTGCCGATGAAGTCACGTCGCCCTATCACAGAAGACCTAGTCCCCGCCGGCCATGTTCTTCTTAAACTCGACGATTCCCCACATCTCCGGCATGTGCATGTTGATAGCTCCTTGGGGCGACCAGACCCAGTTTTCTTCAGGAAGCGGCTCTCCCGTCTCTGGATCAGTCGCCTTTCGGTATTCTCCGTCGACGACCTCGAGATGCCACTGCACGCGTGAGAAGTTGACGCGCCAGCGTTCGCCGTTGCGGGGCGCCCGACCCTCTGGAGCGTGTGGAGCTAGTGCGTCCCACGGGAACGCGATCTCCACG
This sequence comes from Gemmatimonadota bacterium, assembly GCA_039589995.1. Classification (GTDB taxonomy): domain Bacteria; phylum Gemmatimonadota; class Gemmatimonadetes; order Palauibacterales; family KS3-K002; genus JBDHGH01. The sequence continues at coordinate 7,779 of JBDHGH010000049.1, forward strand.
GTCCAGCCTTCGTCGCGGTCCGTGGGATCGTTCAGAGTACCCCGAACGCTGACCGCCGCTTTCAATCCTTTGATGTCCCAGTCCGATTGGGCCTTGCCACCTTCCCGGTACGGTTTGTTCAGGAACAGGTCCCAGACCGTGCCCAGCGCGTTGATTTCGAGCTCGTAATAATTGTGGGTATCGCCGTCCGGGTCGATGAACACTTCGAAGTCGTTCTCCTTATATAGGACGGCGTCCCGCTCGGCGAGATTGGCCCAGATGTGGGGTTCTTCCAGTTCCGCTCCTATATACAGGTAACTGTCGTCCCACAGCATCTTCACTCGCGTCCGCCAGCGTGGGATAGGCTTGATGTCCCCCTCGATGTCCACGAAATCCTCGCTCCACGCCGCGGCCTGCCAGGCACCCTCGCTCAGGCGACCATCGATCTCGAGGGGGACAGGCGTTTGATAGCAGATGTAATGACGGAAATCCTCGATAGGTGCGATTCGCTCCGCGGGCGTAACAGCCGCCAGCGTTAGGCAGCCAGAAAGCGCGGCGAACACCAGGAGCGAATTCCGTTTCACAGCGGAAGCTCCTCACCTGGTAGCCAACCGCTCTCCGCCAACGAGCTGAGGAAGGCCAGCACCTCATCGCGGTGGGTGTGAAGCGGAAGAAGCAGCAGATCGCCGGGACGCGACCATTCGAGCGCGTCGCGCACAGCCTGCATCTCGTCCGTCGATCGCACGAGGGTCTCACCGGACAACCCCGCTTCTCGCAGTGTCGCCTCCAGTAGTCCTGGGACTTCGCCTTCTTCTCTGCCGCGCAAGTATTTGTGTAACTCCTTGATGATAACCCGGTCGAGGTTCTGATGAGCGGCGACCTGGGCCAATTCTCTAATCGATTCATCGTCGCGGTCGCCGGCTTGGCCCAAGATGAGGAGACGTCGCTCGGCGGGCATCGCCGAAGCCATGTCGATAAGGGCCTCCAAGCCATGAGGGTTGTGAGCGAAGTCTACGAGTACTCGTGCTCCACCGAACTCGAAGAGGTTAGCTCGACCGGGATTCTGATCCGACGTTTGACCGAAGGCGTAGAGCCCGGCGCGAATCGCGTTCTCCGATATGTCCAGGACACGGGCGAGTGCGATCGCGCCCAAGGCGTTCGAGACGTTGTAGCGCGAGGTTCCGTCGAACGTGATGGGTGCATCGGCGGTCGGTATGAGTTGCACACGCTTTCCGGCCTTGATCGCGACAAACCAACCTTCTTCGATGATGCACGCATCGCCGCCAGCGTCGATGTGAGCACGAACCGGAGTCGAGTCGGGGTCGATGGCAAACCAGGTGGGGCGCAGGCCCAGTCGCGACGCCACGGCGACAAGCGTGGGGTCTTCGGCGTTCAACACGAGGCTCTCGCCGCGCTCGATGGCACGCGACACCACCAGCTTGGCTTCTGCGACCGCTTCCACATCGTGCACACCGAACTCGCCGAGATGATCGGCGGCGACGTTGGTCACGATGGCGGCGTCGGTGCGTTGAACGGCCAGTCCGCGTCGCAACATCCCGCCTCGTGCCGTCTCGAGTATCGCGATGTCCACCCGCTTATCGCGCAGCACTCGACGGGCGCCTCCGGGGCCCGACCAATCGTCGGCGTCGACCAGCTGGTCCGACACATAGATACCGTCGGTGCTGGTGTAGCCGGGGTTCATGCGTTGGGCTGTAGCGATGGCGGCCAGCAAGCGCACGGTCGTCGTCTTGCCGTTGCTACCGGTGATCAGGGCGACCGGTATGTTGCGCACATCGTCCCAGGGCACATCGGAACGGTCGGGCAGGGAGTCGACGGGCCAGGTGATGGATCCAGAGCCCATCCCGACCGAAACCAGATCATCGTCCGAGAGGAGGCAGACGCTTCGCTCGGCGGCTGCCTCTTGGAGGGCGATGAGGCGTGGATTCCGTTCCTCGGCGATAGCCCGGCGCAGCCGCTCAGCGCCTTCGTCCAGGTCGGGCTCGGGAGAGCCGGCGAGTTTTGCTTCGGTCGCCGACCAGGCCCACTCGTTCACCTCGGTGGCGGCGTAGAGCACGTCGATGGGCGCGGTCATCATCAAGCTGGCGCCGTCCTGGAAATCGCGAGCGGCCAGTTCTTCGTTGGACCAACCCACAGCGTCGAGGATTCGACGCGACTGCTCGCGCCAGACCTCGATCACGCTCTTCGAGGAGTAGTTGCCCAGCGTCACATCGATCACCGCACCCGGCGACGCGGATATGATGTTAGGGCCGGTCAGGCGGCGCGAGTCGATGAGTTCAGGCGCTGCCACGCCACTCAGTCTTCCTGCTCTCGGGCTAGCCTCACGCCACGCTCGTCCCGGACGATGGACTGGCCGGTATCGTAGACGTACTCGGGTACTTCGGGCAGCTGCACCGGTACGGCGGGTGCTGCGGTATCGCTGTGCGAGATCTCGCCTTCGCCGTTGGCCTGGAAGTTGACGATCTGGTTCCAGGTGCGACGCAGCGCATCTCCGAATAGGACAACCAGGTCGCCGGGCTCCGCCAGCCGCAGCGCCGCATCGACCGCCTGTTCCTCCTCCGGAATCACCTCGATTTGATCAGCATCGACGCCGTGCTCGATGAGCGCCTCGCTGAGCATGCGTGGCACTTCGTCGGATCCGCGCCCCCTCAGCTGATCGTCGCGGCGGCAGATGTAGTGGTCGAAGGTACCGGCGGCCTTGGCCGCGATCTCACGAATGTCTTCGTCGCGGCGGTCGCCGGGCGCAGATATGACGCCGATGCGGCGGCCCTGCACGTCTATGTCCGTGACAAGTCGACACACGTTCTCGATGGCGTGAGGGTTATGAGCGTAGTCGAGGATGACACGGAAAGGATGTTCGTCATGGATGTTCAGGCGTCCCGGTGTCTGGAAGAAGGTGGTATCGAACGTACGCAGGCCGTGGCGGATGTCCTCGAGCTTTACTCCCATGCTGAAGGTCATCGCCGCGGCAAACATCGCGTTCTGGACGTTGTAGATCGCTTTGCCCTCGACCGTAGCCGGGATCAGGTGCGTCCAGAGCAACGGGATATGCGAGCCGCCATCGTAGATGGTGATCATGTACCCGTTGATCCCCTGTTCCAGGGCGACGGCGCGGCCGCCGGCCCGGATATGCTCGCGGACCAGCGCGTGCGTCGGGTTCAGCGTCACGTAGCAGACGTGCTCGGCTTCGGTGTAGTCTGCCATTTGGAGGCAGAGCGGGTCGTCGGCGTTCAGTACGACCGTGTCTTTCGCGACCTCGATGGGAATTCGCTTGACCTCGGCCAACTGATCCAGGGTCTCGATGCCGCGCATGCCGAGGTGGTCCGCTTGCACGTTTAGACAGCAGGCGACATCGCAGCGCCCGTACCCCATTCCCGCCCTCAACAGACCGCCGCGAGCCGTTTCCAGCACCGCGACTTCCACGGAGGGATCGCGGAGCACCATGCGGGCCGCAATCGGTCCGGTCATGTCGCCTTCCACGCTGAGTTGGCCGTCGATGTATACGCCGTCGGTCGTCGACAGCCCCACCGTACTTCCGGACAGCTTGTAAATGTGAGCCACCATGCGCGCGGTGGTCGTCTTGCCGTTGGTGCCGGTGACGGCGTGGATCGGGATGCGCGTCGGCGAGCCTGGCGGAAACAACATCTCTATCACTGGGCCCGCGACATCGCGAGACTCACCTTCGCTGGGCTGGATGTGCATGCGGAAGCCGGGAGCCGCATTCACCTCGCAGATCGCGCCACCGATCTCTTTGTACGAGCGAGTGATGTCTGTGGTCAGGAAGTCGACACCACCAATATCGAGTCCGATGGCTTTCACCGCGCGCACCGCCATCTCCCGATTGTCGGGGTGAACTACGTTGGTCATGTCTACTGCGGTGCCACCTGTAGAGAGATTCCCGGTCGAGCGCAGGTATACGACTTCGCCTTCGGAGGGGATGCTCTTCCGCGTGTAGCCGAGTAGCCCCAGCAAACGGTTGGCCTGGTGGTCGAATTGGATTCGCGTCAGGACCTTCTCGTGCCCGATACCGCGTCGCGGATCGGCGTTCAGTTCCTCGACCAGTTCCTCGATGGTCTGCTTTCCGTCACCGACCACGTGGCCCGGCACGCGCTTGGCCACGGCGATCAATTCACCGTTCACCACAAGCATTCTGTGATCCTCGCCTGTGATGAACGATTCGATCAGGACGCCGCGGCTGTGCTCGCGCGCCTGGTCGTAAGCGATGTGAACGTGTTCCGGGTCGTTGAGATTCAGCGAGATGCCCCGCCCGTGGTTCGCGTTGAGCGGCTTCACGACGATGGGGTAGCCGACGCGCTCGGCCGCCCGCACGGCCTCGTCTTTGTTGTAGACCAGGCGTTGCCCGGGCACCGGAAGCCCCAGGGCCTCGAGGATCCTGTTCGTCTCCTCTTTGTCCGACGCGATCTCTACCGCGATGTGGGGCGTTCGGCTCGTGACCGTCGCCTGGATGCGCTGCTGGTAGCGGCCGTGCCCGAACTGGACGAGGCTGTACTCGTTGAGTCGCAGAGTGGGGACGTCGCGTTCGCGCGCGGCCCGGACCAGGCCCGCCGTACTGGGTCCGAGCGCATGGCGCTGGGCGAAGCGGATGAACAGGTCGCGCTCGGTCTCGAACTCGAAATCGACCGGAGCGTCATCGGGTTTCAACTCCGCCGGTAGCAAGTCATGCAACAGGTTGAGCGCCAGGCGTCCCGCCTCGCGGCCGACCCTGGCCTCCTCGTACTCGTAGACGACATCGTAGTGTCCCTCGTTGCCTGTCGAGCGCGTCTTGCCGAACGTGACATCGCCGCCTGCGACGTTCTGAAGCTCGATGGCGACGTGCTCCAGCACGTGGCCCAGCCAGGTTCCTTCTTCCTCGGTGAGTCGCCGCACGAACCCGCCCGGCTCACCGTAGGAACAGCCGTGCTCGTGCAGGCCGGGCAGGGCTTCGAGGAGAGCGTCGATGAAGTCCGACCCAAGCTTGGCGCTGGGCCATTTTTCCAGTTCTCCCAGATCCAGCGTCAACCGGATGACGGGGAAGTGTGCGTAGAGGCTTGGGCCGCGGTATACGGCGTGCTCGAGGATCTTCATGCTGAGCTCAACTGGTGGCGACGGTGGCCTGTCGCGCCTCGCGCTGGTTCAGATCGTAGGACCAGCCGTCGATCAACGTGTGGACCTTCAATCCCACGAGGCAAACGGGTTCTTTCTTTTGCGCCGAGTCCATCGAAGAGTATTCCAGCTGCGAAGGATCGACAATCGTCAACGCACCGCTTCCCAACACCTCCAGCACGTCGTCGGGCCCGATGAACGCGGCGGTGTCTTCTGCCAGACCGATGCCGATGGCGAATGGGTTATAAGAGATCGCGGCGAGCAAGCGGCCGAAGCGATCGCGCTTGCGGAAGTGGTGATCGACGATCACCCGGTTCGTCAGCCCCAGCCCCGGCGCCAGGGTCACCAGGTCGGCCTTGGGGGCCAGCCCCTCGCGCCCAAAGGCGATCATGTGCTCCGAAAGGAAGCCGGCCCCCGCCGAGGTGCCGGCAACGTGCACGCCGTCAGCGTTCAGGCGGCGAATCAACTGGGCCGCCGGCGTCCCGCCCAACGTCGTCGAGAGGCGCAGCTGGTTTCCCCCGGTGAGAAAGATGCCGTTCGCCTCGGCCAAGCTGTCCAGCCAGTCCTGCCGCTCCCCGTCGCTGCGTTTCTCGAAGGGGTAGGACCGTACGTCACGGACGCCGATGTCCTTGAAGACCCTCTCGTAGCGACGCCCGGTGTCGCTTAGCTCGGATGCTGTGGGAATAATGGCGACGACGGCACTGCCGTTGCCGCTCAAGTCGACGAAACGGCTGAGGATCTTCCGGTTTCGCAGCTTCTTCTCGGCCCCTCCTATGGGGATGATGTACCCCCGTTCCCCCTCTTCCGCCCGGGCTGGACTCACTCGGATACCTCTCCGGATTCGCAAAGTTTGGCGCGATTCCAGGCGCCTGTCCGTAGGCTCCTGTCGATGTGTGAGCGGGTAACGTCTCGACGTCGGCTGCTGCCGTCAAGACTGACGACTTCAGGATTTCCGTCCGCTCTCAAAACACGGGAACTGCGGTTCTTGCCTCAGGTCGCGCTGTACCTGCATATTGGGCCGTTCCTCGTGCCCAACGCCGCTTCAAACGGCGGCGAATTGCTTTTCAAAACAGGAGGCAGGTAACCATGCCCCGACCTGCTGCACCGGCCATCTCTGGCTGGACGCGCCGCCATCTATTCTTGGCGGCCATCGCTGCGCTCTTCTCACTCACCCCCGATCTTCCGGCACACGCTCAGTCGGCCCAGCACCCCCTGGACCCGCTGACATGGGATGAGCACTGGACCGTCGTCGAGGCGCTGGAGACCGCGGGCCACGTCGATAGCCAGACCGGTTTCTCGATGGTCACGCTCGCCACGCCGGACAAGCACACCGTGTTGGCGTGGAGCCCGGGCGATCCGATGCCTCGCGCGGCGCTGGCCATCGTGAAACAAGGTTCGCAGACTTTTGAAGCCGAGATCGACCTGGCGAATGGCGAGCTAGTTCGCTGGGAAGAGATCGCCGGCGTTCAGCCGAACTGGCTGGAGAAGGAGTTCGCTGTCGCCGACGAGATTCTGAGGCAGAATCCCGAGTGGCAGGAGGCGATGAAACGCCGCGGGTACGACGACCTCACGCACATCGCTTGTGACGCCATTCCGCCGGGCTATTTCGGTTTGTACCCCGGTCGCCGGGTGGCCACCGTTCTGTGTGTCGATACCCAGCGAGCCCGGACGTTCCCCTATACCCGACTGATCGGGGGATTGATTGCAGTCGTAGACATGAACACCCGCGAACTCATCCAGATCGTTGATGACGGCGCGGTCCCGATGCCTGCGGCGGAGGCGCGCTACGATTCCGATGCTATCCAGTCGACCGAGAAAAAGACGCCGATCTCGGTCGAGCAGCCGTTGGGCCCGAGCTTCGAGTTGAGCGGGCACCAGGTAACGTGGGGCAACTGGAGCTTCCACCACAGAGTCGATCCTCGGGTGGGGGTGGTGATCTCGCAGGTCGCCTTCAAAGATGGCGACCGGGAACGCTCAGTCCTGTACGAGGGCCACCTGTCTGAGATCTTCGTGCCCTACATGGACCCATCCACACCGTGGTACTCCTTTAACTTCCTCGATGCCGGCGAATTCCCCGCCGGTGGACTGGCGAAACCGATGGCACCGGGGCTCGACTGTCCCGATAACGCTGTCTTCTTCGACGGGATCGTGGCTGGCGACGACGGTAAGCCAAGCACGATGCCGAACCTCGCTTGCATCTTCGAGCGCTACGCTGGGGACGTGGCCTGGCGGCATAGCGACCACTACAGCGGCACGATCGAGAGCCGACCCAAGCGCGACCTGGTTGTTCGCTTCTTTGCCGTGCTCGGCAACTACGACTACAACTTCGATTGGATCTTCCAGGAAGACGGAACCATCCAGGTGAAGCTCGCCGCCACCGGGATAGCGGCGGTGAAGCCGGTGCACGCCCGGATGGCGATGGCCGCCGGAACCAACGGTTCCAACGGATCAAACGGCAGCGGCGCGGCGAACGGGGCCGACGAATACGGTCGCTTCGTCGATCCCAACATCGTCGCCGTGAACCACGACCATTATTTCTCGTTCCGTCTCGACCTGGACGTGGATGGGCCCAACAACAGTCTGCAATTCGATCGGCTCGAAACCGTCGAGCTGCCGGAAGACCATCCCCGACGGAGCATCTGGGTCGTCAACTCCTCGATCGCGCCAAGCGAGGCGGACGCCATGCGCCGCATCAACTGGGAGCGGCCGGTCATGTGGCGCGTTATCAACCCGCAGGAGCAGAACCACGTCGGCTATAACACGAGTTATCAACTGAAGCCGCGCTCCAACGGCGTGTCTCTGATGACGCCGGACGACTACCCGCAACGCCGCGCGGGATTCATCGATAACCACCTGTGGGTGACGCCGTATTCGTCAGATGAGCGTTATGCGGCCGGCGCGTATCCGACGCTCAGCGAACCGGGGCAGGGACTTCCAGCCTGGACGAGCGGGGACCGGAGTATCGTCGAGACCGACATAGTCCTGTGGTACACGGTGGGAATGCACCACGTGGTGCGAGCGGAAGACTGGCCGGTGATGCCGAGCGCCTGGCAGGCGTTCGAGCTGCGACCGTTCGACTTCTTCGATCGGAACCCAGCGCTGGGCGTGTCGAAGCGACCTTAGATCGGGAGTGAGCCGAAGGAGGCTCTCGCTTCATATCGCGCGACACGGGCCAGGATTCCGAACGTGCAAGGGCGCTCCAAATGTCCGCTCGGAGCCTCCTTCGGCTCACTCCCTTTCCTGGCAGACCGAACGCTCGACGGTTGCGTCGGGTTAGGGTGCGTCAGGCCTCGCGCCGTGCCTGACCGCCACCGCGACCGTTCGACGGCTAGGATCCCCGGCCGCACCTTCCGTAGCTAGTCGCCTACGATCTCGATCTTGTCGGGCCCGTTCGGCACGACGCAGATGAACTCGAACGGGTCGACGCCCTCGGTCTGATACCAGTGAGGCACGCCGGCCGGAATGTAGACCACGTCGTCCTCCTTGACCTCGACGACTTTGTCGCCGATACCGATCTGCGCGCGTCCGCGCAGCACATACTGCTCGTGCTCCACGGTGTTGGTGTGCTTCGGCATCCCGCCGCCCGGCTGTATCACGAAACGACGCATCGCGAAATGGGGAGCCTCGTCGGGTCCGATGAGCACCTGGCGAGTCGTTCCGGTGCCCGCCTTGACCGTTTCGGCGGGGACGCTGTCGGTGTGTCTAACGGGCATGTGGTTCTCCTGTAGGCTGTCGTTCGGTAGCGTGCAAGACGGACTGTAAAGGCTAAGCCCCTCTCAGCGCTAGACCGCTTTCAGATAGTCCCGAATCATCAACGCGGCGGCTGCGCCTTCGCCGGCAGCCGTTGCCACCTGCTTGGTACTTCCCGAACGAACATCGCCGGCGGCAAAGATCCCTGGAACGTTGGTCTCCAGCGTGGCGGGATCGCAGGCCTCAAATCCTGGCAGTCGCTGGCCATCGTGAACCAGAGCGTGTCCGGTGACGATGAACCCGTACGGGTCCAGGGTGATCGGGCTGTCTGCCAGAAAACCTGTGTTAGGATCGAGACCGATGAATATAAATGCGCCGGGTAGCTCCAGTTCTTCGGTCGTGCCGGCGGATGTGTTAAGGATTCTCAGGCTGCGCAGCTTCGACTGGGCCCCTTCGAACTCCTCGACAACGCGGTTGAAGCGGACGTCGACCTGAGGGTGCTCCAGTACCTTTTCCACTATGACCTGGCTGGCCTTCAGTTCGTCGCCCCGCACCAGCAGCGTGACATGGTCGGCGAAACGTGTGAGAAGGAGACTTTCCTCGGCGGCGCTGTTGCCACCCCCGATCACAGCCACGCTTCTTCCCTTATAGAAGGGTCCGTCGCACGTCGCGCAGAAGTGGACGCCCGCTCCCAGAAACCCCTCTTCACCGGGTACGCCGAGGCGGCGATATCGGCTGCCCGTAGCGTGTAAAACCGCCTGAGCGCTGTACTCGGTGCCGTCGGCGGTTCCGACGCAGTGGTAGTTGTCGTGGCTGCGGAACCCGACGACATCCTGGGCCTGCAGTAGCTCGACGCCGAATCGCTCGGCTTGAGCGCGGAAGCGATGGGCTAACTCGGCGCCGGTGATCCCCTCGTGGAAGCCGGGTACGTTGTCGAGATGCATGGTAGCGGCAGCTTGTCCGCCGAGAGCGGCACGCTCGATGACCAGCGTGTCGATACCCTCACGCGACGTGTAAAGAGCAGCCGTGAGTCCGGCGGGACCGCCTCCCACTATGATAAGGTCGTAGTGATGCCGTTCGGCCGTAGTCTTCAAACCCAACTTGTCCGCCAACTCGGCGTTTGAAGGATTGGTCAGAACGGACCCGTCACCAAAAACGATGGTCGGTATTCGACGCTTCCCTTCGTTTAGTACGATGATGTGTGCTTCGCCTGCCTTGTCTTCCTCAACGTCTACCCAGGCGTAAGGTATCTGGTGCTCGCCCAGGAACGTCTTGGCGCGATGACAGTCGGGGCACCAGAAGGCGCCGTAGACGGTGATGTCCGGCGTACTCAACATCCCACTTCTCCTGTTAATGCTTGGACTACGGTGAGCCTCGGCTACCGCAATGCTTCGCTAGTGTCGTCGTGCCGACCAGCGCAGCTTGCCCGATGGATCGGCGGCTCGCAGCATGAACGCCCAGCCGCCGTCCAGATCAACGACCTTCAGCAGCACCGGGTTCCAGCCGGCGCGCAGCCGAACCGGGATCTCGATCTCGTCGGCCACCGAGATATGCCGTCCCTGTCGCTCCGACAGCCGCTCGCCGTGCACCCAAAGGACGTGGGCATCGTCAGCACCGAGCAGAAGCGGTACTGCCCGATCGTCCGGCGAATAAAGATAAGCCTGGGCGTAGGCGGCGACCCAGTCGTTGGGCTCGAAGTGAGAGTTCAGCCTTACTCTGCCGTCCTCGGATGCTTCGGCCCGCTTCCATCGAACCGTCGCGTCGGCCAAGCCGGTATAGCTCGCGGCTAGATCGGGGTTCGTTTCGGGCCCGTACACACTGTCTACCGCGGGACTGTATTCAGTGCCCAAGTGCTGGGGATTGGGGAAGGGGCCGACGACGTTCCACTCGCGAGCCCAACGTCGGACGGGCGACATGTGGACGGCGGCGAGGGACGTGTCGTCGCGTGAGAACTCCATGAAGACCGGACGCGTCGCTCCCACCGTGTCGATGATCACGGCGGGAAGCACCGTGTTCGGTTCGTCGGCTTCCAGGTCCAGGTATGTGAACGACTGGGTGACGACCCGAATGTGGGCCGTTCCGCGACCGGGCCCGCCGATGGGATAAACCGCGACTTCGTATAGGTCGGGCCTGGGCACGGGTGCAGCCAGGCGCAGGATGCCGCCGCCTTTCTCTCCCATGATCGACAGCGACTCGGCGGGCACCGCACCCGGCGGGATCTTCACGGCAAGAACGCGTCGGTCATCGGGGGAGGGTAGAGGTGGCAGCGGAGCGTGCGGCTCGACCTGGTACCAGTAGGCCATCGTCGCGTAGTCGGCGACTTCGGCGTTGGCGTGTCCGTGCTCCAACTCAATGCGAATAGAGTCATCGAAAGGAATGGGGTCGGGAACGTGCCAGCGGTAGGCCGCGATGCGCGAGAGCGAGTCGTCCTTTACCACGACTCCATGGAACGGCGCGGTGAATGCGCCTTGATCGAAGTACCAGCCGCCGTTGAAGTAGTCCTCCGTCCCCGTGCCCTGACCTCGGAACTCGCCGTCGATCGTGAAGATCTCGTCGCCTTCCAGGAACCAGAGGCGCCCGTTGTGCGATTCGGCGTTTAACGACAGTCCGACGAAGTGTCCTTGGCCCATGGCTTCGAGCACTAGATGGGGCGCCGAACTCGTTGTGCGAGGGTCGCGGTTCCACCATGCATGGAAAGTAGACACCTCCTTTGGCAATTCGTCGGACTCGACGAGATCGATGTTGTAGTAGAATGCGTCGATGGGCCGCCCCGTGCCGTTCTCAACCACTATGCGGGCGTGATGATGAAAAGGCATGGGCAGATAGACGTAGAACCCGCCACTCGAGACGCCCATGGGGAGCGCCGCGTAGTGTCGCCGGTCGAACCCGTTGCCGAAGAAGTCACCGAGCGGTGCCGAGACCGACGGTGTCGTCTCGTTGTCCCAGTACATACGCAGAGCGATCCGCCGCAAATAGTGCGGGTCGCGACTGGCCACGGTGATCCAGATGCGACGGATGACGCCCGCGCCCTCGATATCCAGCAGCACGGCGCTGTCACCGGCTGCGATCTCGAGTCGGTCGATGTTACCACCGGTCGTGTCGTACGAGGAGACGTGCAGAAAATTCTCGACTTGGGGCGCGAGCAAGTGGTCGAACGGTCCATCGAGCGCCGGTCGCGACGAGGGCCGTTCACACGACGCCATCAAAACGGCAACGAGAAGCACAGCGAGCTTGCGTAGGATTGGGATGGGACGTTTCAAGTCGTGCCTTCCTTTAGCCCAACCTAGTCGTCAGTCGCCTGTCCGCGATTCCGCATCACCAACCCAGCGCCCACGAGTATTCCTACCGCGCCGATGAAAGGATTGAGAAGAGTTATCCAAAGCGGCTGTCTGGCGCCTTGCATCGCCTCGATGTTCCCAGTTTCGCCCATGCGCACTTCTGGTTGGACCTCGTCACGGGTCAGCGAAGGAATGGTGAGCAGCAGACCGAGGATGAGCACAAACGCGGCCAGCACTTTAGGCGGCTTCGGGCTCTTGGCGACCGCAGCACACACGATACCCCCGGCTATGGCGGCGACGAAGCTGAGGACGATACTGATGACCACCCAGGTCGTGGTGATGTCGTACGTCTCCGGCTTGAACGCGCCGTCGGCGCCCAAGACCAGGTAGGCCACCGTGAAGGTGATGAACACGGTGACGGCCATGACCACGTAGCCGAGGATGACACTGACGATCGCTTTCCCCATGGCATCTGTTCCTTCCTTGGGTTGTCCCGAATGTCAGGATCCTAGGGCGGCAGTACAGATCGGTGCAAGTGTTCCCCGGGCTCACTGGGCGAGAGCAACGGGAAGCCACGAAGTAGCCCCGCAAGATTGGGCGCTACGCCGCTGGGCTCGGGTCGGAACCTGCCACGCTTCAATGAGGTTCTTAGCGAAAGTCCTCAACC
>JBDHGH010000050.1:0-20354 GCA_039589995.1 Gemmatimonadota bacterium
ATCCGCGAGGGTGGCCGGACCGTGGGGGCCGGAGTGGTAACGAAGGTACTGGAATAGGTGGAAAGTAAATAGTGATGGGTCATTAGTAATTGGTAACAAAGAGATTCGAACTTACTAATCACTAGTGACTACTGACTGATCACTGATTTTTGACAAGACGGGGCCTGAAGAGATGTCCGAGAAGATCCGAATCAGATTGAAAGCGTTTGACCATGCGGTCATCGATCAGACCGCTGCGGACATCGTTCGAACGGCCCAAAAAACGGGCGCGACCGTCCGAGGGCCGATTCCGCTGCCAACGCGAAGACAGCGATGGACCGTTCTGCGCAGCCCCCATATCGACAAGAAGTCCCGCGAGCAGTTCGAGTTGAAGACTCACAAGCGGGTGATCGACATACTTGACTCGCGACCCCAGACCGTGGATGCGCTGACCAAGCTGGATCTGCCGGCCGGGGTCGACGTGGAGATCAAGGTAGACTAGTGCCATGCTAGGGCTAATAGGCAAAAAGATCGGGATGACGCAACTGTTTGCCGAGGACGGAAAAGCGGTTCCCGTCACGGCAATCGAGGCCGGTCCGTGCCCGATCGTGCAAGTCAAGACAGAAGAGCGCGACGGATATCAGGCTGTGCAAATCGGTTTCGGCCGAAAGAGACAGCAGAGGAGCCGTCGGCCTGAGGTTGGGCACAGTGCGCGTGCAGGCTTGGATTACGTTCCGGCCATCACCCGCGAGTTCAAGCTGGGGCCCGATGACCAGTTCGCAGACGACCCGCATGCGGTGACGGCTCAGCCGGAGGCCGAACCGGTCATCGCTGAAGCGGCTGCCGAAGTCTCGGCTGAGGGTGACGGGGAAAGCGCCGAGGGCGAGTCCGAAGCCGCGGCGGATGCGCCGCCTGCTGAAGAGGTGCCCGCTGTGGAAGAGGACCCGAGTCTACGTGTGGGGAAACTGCTGACCGTAAGCATGTTCGCCGAGGGCGAGCGCGTGAAAGTCACCGGAGAGACAAAGGGACGCGGTTTCCAGGGTGTAATCAAACGGCATGGCTTCAGCGGCTTTCCAAAGTCGCACGGGCATCCAGAGCAGCGATTGCCCGGTTCGCTAGGCCCGGGAACGGACCCGTCCCGCGTGATCAAGGGCCGGAAGATGTCGGGTCAAATGGGCAGCGATAGGAAGACGGTCCGGAACCTGACTGTCGTGAAGGTCGACTCGGACCGCAACCTGATTTTCGTGAAGGGTCCGGTGCCGGGTGCCCGAAACGGCTGGGTTTTCGTACGCAAGCAGTAATTGAGATAGACGTGGCGTTAGCTGCACGAATGGACTAGAGAAACGATGACGGCACCACTCACGGCGCGGTACTTCAAGGCCGACGGCAAGGCGGGCAGCGAAAAGGCTCTCCCGGTAGACCCGTTCGACGGCGTTGTGAACGAAGCTTCGCTTCACGCCGCAGTGAAGTCGTACCTCGCCAACCAACGCCAGGGGACGGCGTCCGCAAAAAACAGGGCGCAGGCCCACGGCGGCGGCCGCAAGCCGTGGCGACAAAAGGGTACCGGGCGGGCACGCTCGGGAACCATCCGATCGCCGATTTGGCGCGGCGGTGCGGTGGTCTTTCCGCCGATTCCTCGCTCGTATCGAGAGGAACTGCCGAAGAAAGTACGGCGACTGGCTCGACGCTCGGCCTTCAATGCTCGGGCTTCGGAAGACCGGGTCGTCGTCGTCGAGAACCTGGGGGTCGAGAGCCCCAAGACTCGGCAGCTCGTGAAGCTCCTCGAGAAGCTGGGGCTGGGCGAGCAGAAGGTGCTGATTCTGACCGCGGGCCACAGCCCGACGGTCTACTTGTCGGCTCGGAACTTGGCGGACGTCCTGGTCCAGGCCTACGGGAACGAATCGACGTACGACGTGCTGTGGGCGGACTCGATCGTCATCGAAGAGGGTGCGTTGGCAGAAGGTGAATCGATAACCGAGGGTAGCGCGGCCGTGGCCGAGGAGGCCGACGATGCGTGATCCACGCAAGATTCTCGTTCGCCCGATTATCACCGAGAAGTCGTCGGCGCACCAGATGAACGACAACCAGTACACCTTCGAGGTGAGCGGCGACGCTAACAAGCACGAAATAAAGCACGCCGTCGAGCAGCTGTTTGGGGTGCATGTGAAGCATGTTCGAACCTCGCGTCAGCGCGGCAAGTGGCGCCGGAGAGGCGTTCACGTCGGCAGGCAACCCAATTGGAAGAAGGCGATTGTCAAGCTGGCCGAAGGTGAAACCGTTGAAGTGTTTGAAGGGCTCTGATAATGGCGATCAAGAAGTTTAAACCGACTACGCCGGGCACGCGCTTTCGCTCGCTCGTTCAGAGTGACGAGATCACGCGAAGCCGGCCGGAG
The DNA here is from genome assembly GCA_039589995.1 of Gemmatimonadota bacterium. Lineage (GTDB taxonomy): Bacteria > Gemmatimonadota > Gemmatimonadetes > Palauibacterales > KS3-K002 > JBDHGH01. The sequence goes on from JBDHGH010000050.1 coordinate 2,373, forward strand.
AAGTCGCTGCTCGAGCCCCTCACTAAGAAGGGTGGGCGGAATCATCACGGCCACATAACGGTTAGACGGCGTGGCGGTGGTCACAAGCGTCGCTACCGTCGGATCGACTTCAAGCGAGACAAGGCGGGAGTTCCTGGTAAGGTGGCGGCCATCGAGTACGATCCGAACCGCTCCGCGAACATCGCTTTGATCCACTATGCGGACGGAGAGAAGCGGTACATTCTGCATACTCGCGGTCTGAATGTAGGGGACACGGTGGTCGCGGGGTCGGGCAGCGAGATCCGGCTGGGTAATGCACTGCCGCTGAAGGAGATTCCTCTCGGGACCTCGGTCCACAACATCGAATTGACGCCGGGACGTGGCGGGAAGATCGTCCGCTCCGCTGGCGGTGCGGCTCAAGTTGTCGCCAGAGAAGGCAAGCACGTGACCATCAAACTTCCGTCCACGGAAGTGCGCATGGTCCCGGCCGAGTGCGTAGCAACCATCGGCCAGGTGGGCAATGTCGATCACGAGAACGTCTCGTGGGGGAAGGCGGGTCGTTCACGTTGGGCAGGACGTCGTCCGAAGGTTCGTGGCGTGGCGATGAACCCCGTGGACCATCCCCTGGGTGGCGGTGAAGGAAAGGCATCGGGCGGTCGTCCGCCGGTAAGCCCTTGGGGCAAGCCGGAGGGTCGGAAGACGCGCGATCCACATAAGAAATCGAACAAGCTAATCGTACGTCGTCGCCGTCGCGGCAAGGCGACGAAATAGAGGGCTAAACGGCAGGAAGCCGGAGCAGCTATGGCAAGGAGCGTAAAGAAAGGGCCGTTCGTCGACGACCATCTGATGAAGAAGGTCACGATGATGAACGAGGGCGGCGACAAGCGCGTCATCAAGACGTGGTCGCGTCGCTCGACGATTACGCCAGAATTCGTCGGACACACACTGGCGGTCCACAACGGTAACAAGTTCATTCCGGTGTATATCACCGAGAATATGGTGGGGCACAAACTTGGTGAGTTTGCGCCCACGCGACTGTTCCGGGGCCACAGTGGCAAGCTGGCCGACAAGCGGGCGAAGGTCTAACGGAATGGAAGCGAAAGCGATTGCCCGGTACATTCGCCAGTCGCCACGAAAGATGCGGTTGGTGGCGGATCTCATCCGCGGGCAAGACGTCAACGAGGCGTACGCGATCTTGAAGTTCAATCAGAAGAAAGCGGCGCGCCCGATAGAGAAGCTTCTCAGGTCGGCGGTGGCGAACGCGATGTACAAAGCCGACGAGCAGGGCGAGCGCATGGATGTGGATGAGCTCTACATCAAGAAGGCAACCGTGGACGAGGGTCCAACTTTCAGACGGTGGCGGGCGCGGGCGATGGGTCGGGCGAGTCCGATCCGGAAGCGGACGAGCCACGTTACCGTGATCGTGGATCGGAAGGAGTAGAATGGGTCAGAAGACGCATCCCGTCGGTTTTCGCCTGGGCATCGTTAAGGATTGGAAGTCGCGGTGGTACGCCGAGGGTAATTTGGCGGATCTCATCGAGCAGGACGAGCAGGTCCGGAACTACCTGAAGGCTCGCCTGGGTCACGCGGCCATTTCGTCCGTGGAGATCGAGCGAAAGCCCGGGAAGATCGTAGTGACCATCAACACGGGCCGGCCGGGTGTTGTCATCGGCAAACGGGGCGCCGAAGTGGACAAGCTACGGGACGAGCTTGCCGTGCTGACGAAGTCGGAAGTGGCAATCAATGTCGAAGAAATCAAGCGGCCCGAGCTCGAGGCACAGCTGATCGCCGACAGTGTCGCGTTTCAGATGGTCCAGCGTATCGCCTTTCGGCGCGCGATGAAGCGATCGGTCCAACAGGCGATGCGAATGGGGGCTCAGGGTATCAAGATCCAGGTTGCAGGGCGACTGGGCGGAGCAGAGATCGCCAGGACCGAGGGGTATCACGAAGGTCGCGTTCCCCTGCATACGCTGAGAGCCGATGTCGACTTCGCGCGCTCGACCGCCAAGACCACCTTCGGGCCGATCGGGGTCAAGGTTTGGGTCTTCAAGGGCGAGATCGTCGAGGAGCGTAAAGGGCAGACCTACACGGCCGGCGGCCGCGGGTCCTGACGAGCTAGAGTACAGAGAGAGATAGAGTTAGAGCTTATGTTGGCGCCGAAGCGCATAAAATGGCGGAAACAGCAGAAGGGTCGCATGCGTGGCAAAGCCAACCGGGGCAACTCGGTGGCCTTTGGGCAGTTCGGCCTCCAGGCCCTCGAGCGCGCTTGGATCACGTCCAGGCAGATCGAGGCGGCCCGAGTCGCCATGACCCGACATATCAAGCGCGGCGGGAAGGTGTTCATTCGGATTTTCCCGGACAAGCCGATCTCCAAGAAGCCGGCCGAGACGCGCATGGGCAAGGGTAAGGGCAGCCCCGAAGCCTGGGTGGCACCGGTGAAGCCCGGCCGAGTGATGTTCGAGCTGGAGGGCGTTCCAGAGGACATCGCGCGACGTGCCATGGAACTGGCGGCGGCGAAGCTGCCGGTGAGGACGCGCTTCCTGAGTCGGGAAAGCGGAGGTATCTGATGCGACCCGAAGAGATCCGCGAGATGAGCGACGCGGATATCGCCCAGATGCTGGAAGAGCTTACGGATGAGCTATTCGGCCTCCGGATGAAGAGCGCCTACGAGGAGCTCGAGAATCCGAAGAGGATCCGGCAAGCACGGCGCGATATGGCGCGGTTGAGGACAATCCAGCGTGAGCGGGAAGCAGTGCCCGCTCGCGAGGCCAAGGAGAAGTAAGGACGCATGTCACGAGGTCAGCGTAAGACGCGAGTAGGGTCGGTTGTCAGTGATCGTATGGACAAGACGATCGTCGTGAGCGTCGAGAGGCGATTCGCGCACCCTCTGTATGGCAAGCAGGTAACACGGCATAAGAAATACTATGCGCACGACAACGAAAACGAAGCGCACATTGGAGACGTCGTTCGCATCGTTGAGACGCGGCCACTTTCGAAGAATAAAAGGTGGCGTCTTGAAGAAGTGGTGCGCAAGTCGGCGTAATCACACGACGTCGAGGACGCGAGTGAACGAGTTCGAGAAATGATTCAGCAAGAGTCGATCGTAAGAGTTACAGACAATTCGGGAGCCAAGGAAGCTCTGTGCATACGTGTGCTTGGAGGAAGCAAGCGTCGCTATGCGCGCATGGGCGACATCATTGTCGTAACGATCAAGGACGCTTTGCCGACGAGTACCGTCAAGAAGGGCGAAGTAACCAAGGCGGTTGTGGTTCGTACGGCGCGAGAGCAGCGGCGTAAGGATGGCTCCTATATCCGCTTCGACGACAACGCGGCGGTGCTGATCACCGATCAGAACGAACCGCGGGCGACGAGAATCTTCGGCCCGGTGGGCAGAGAGCTGAGGGACAAGCGATTTATGAAGATCGTCTCTCTGGCCCCCGAAGTCGTATAAGTGCTTTAGGCATATAGAGATGCAAGTTCGTACAGGTGATCAAGTCGCGGTTATCGCCGGCAACTACAAAGGCTCGGAAGGGCGCGTGATACGCGTGGAACCCGGGCGCGACCGTGTGGTTGTCGAAGGGATCAACATGCGCACGCGGCATCAGCGTCCCTCCCAGGCGAACCCCGAAGGCGGGATCGTGACGTTCGAGGCTCCGATTCACGTTTCGAACGTGATGTTGGTGTGTCCGCATTGTAAGGGGCCGTCACGCGTCCACCGCAGACACGACGCGGATGGTACGCTGGAGCGGCTTTGCGTGCGATGCGAGACGCCGATCCCGGTGCCGGAGGCCTGATATGAAACCGAGACTGCAAGAGCATTACGAGGAGACGGTCCAGGCGAAGCTTTCGAGGGAATTCGGGCACGGAAACGTCCACAAGGTTCCGCGGCTAGAGAAAGTCGTCATCAACGTGGGAGTGGGCGAAGCGCCAAAAGACCCCAAGTTACTCGACTCGGTGGTCGAGGCCCTGACGGCGATCAGCGGACAGAAGCCGATTGTGAACCGAGCACGCAAGGCGATTTCGAACTTCAACTTGCGCGAGGGCATGCCGGTTGGGACGAGTGTGACTCTCCGCCGGGCTCACATGTACGAGTTCCTGGATCGGTTCATCAATGTGGCGGTGCCGAGGATTCGTGACTTTCGGGGACTGTCCACGAATTCGTTCGATGGCCGCGGCAATTATACGCTCGGCATCAAGGAACAGGTGATCTTCCCGGAGGTCGACTACGACCGAATCCAGAAGATCCACGGACTGGACATCACGTTCGTCACTTCGACGAACAAGGACGACGAGGCGCTGGCTTTGCTGCGCGAAATGGGCATGCCGTTCCGCGGCATGGAACCGGTCGTCGTCTAAGACAGCAGCACTTTAATAACGTGTGGTGAGCGATGGCGCGTAAGGCTCTGATCGAGAAGACGAAAAAGAAGAAGAAGTTCGGCGTCCGTGCATACAGTCGGTGTCGAAGGTGTGGACGTGCTCGGGCGTTCATCCGGAAATATGGCCTGTGCCGGATCTGTTTCCGAAGCATGGCTCTGGATGGTCTGCTGCCGGGCGTGCGGAAAGCCAGTTGGTAGAACACGTGGTAATAGGTGAGACCCGATGACGATGACTGACCCGATTGCGGACATGCTGGCGCGCGTTCGCAACGCATTGCACGCAGGGCACCGACGAGTCGATGTCCCGCTCTCGAAATTGAAGATCGAGATCGCCCGCAAGCTAGTGGACGCTCACTTCATCGATAGCGTGAAGGTGATCGATGATGGACGCCAGACGTTTCTGCGGTTGTATCTCAAGTACACGCCGGACGGGAAGCCCGTAATCCGCGAGTTGCGCCGTGTGTCGCGACCTGGCCGGCGCAGTTATGTAGGCAAGTCGGAGATTCCAAGTCTGCGAGGTGGGTTGGGAATGGCCATCCTGTCGACCAGTCGCGGGATACTCACCGACCGCGAGGCACGTGCGGCTGGCGTGGGCGGCGAGCTCATCGCTGTGGTGCACTAGGCAGCGGAGCGCGAAGATGTCACGAATTGGGAAACAGATCATCACAGTACCGGACGGTGTGTCCGTGTCGATCCAGCGTGCCCGGGTGACGGTCAAGGGTCCGAGGGGCGAGATCACGCGCGAATTTCACCCCTCGATGGAGGTCGTGCAAGAGAACGGTGAGCTTCGGGTCAACCGACCCAGCGACCGTCGCGACCACCGCGCCTTGCACGGCCTGACCGGCTCGCTGTTGGCGGCGATGGTCAAGGGAGTCGTCGACGGTTTCGAGAAGAAGCTCGAGATCGTCGGTGTGGGTTACCGGGCGGAGTCAGCCGGCAAGTCGCTGCGCCTCCACCTCGGGTTCTCCCATCCCGTGGTGTTCGACCCGCCAGCCGGTGTTTCGATCGCGTTGGAATCGCCGACGTTGTTGTCGATTTCGGGTGTGGATAAAGAGAAGGTCGGCCAGGCGGCCGCCGAGATAAGAAAGTTTCGTCCGCCCGAGCCCTACAAGGGCAAGGGAATCAGGTACCAGGGTGAACATGTCCGGCGCAAGGCGGGCAAGACGGCTATTTAGAAAAGTGTCTATCAACAGACTGAAGAGAAGAAAGCCCAAGGGCAAAGCCGACTGGCGTGCGATGGCTCGTCGCCGTCGCCATGCCCGTGTGCGGAAGAAGATCCGCGGTACGTCAGAGCGACCCCGATTGGTCGTGCGGCGTACACTGCGGCACATCGAGGCGCAACTGGTCGATGATGACCGGGGTGTCTGTCTAACTGGGATCTCCACTCGGGCCGCCGAGGTCCAGTCTAAGGTGGAGGACGACAAGCGTAAGTCCGCCGTTAGCAAGATCGCCGGTCAACTCATGGCCGAGCGTGCGAAGGCGAATGGGATCGGCCGGGTCGTATTCGATCGTGGCGGATACCCCTATCACGGTCGTGTGCAGGCCTTTGCCGAAGGTGCACGCGAAGGAGGTCTGAAGATCTAGTGGCCAACCAGCGGGATAGTCGCGAACGCCGCGACAAGCGGGATAAGCGCGACAAGCGTGACAAGCGGGGAGAACGCGAGAGCGAGCTGCTCGAAAACGTCATCTATATCAACCGTGTGGCGAAAGTCGTCAAAGGGGGTCGGCGCTTTTCGTTCACGGCGCTCGTAGCCGCTGGCGATCAACAGGGTCGGGTCGGCACGGCGCTCGGCAAGGCCAATCAAGTGGCAGAAGCGATCCGCAAGGGTTTCGAACAAGCCCGGCGCCAGATGGTCGAGGTACCTGTCGTTCGACACGGGACCATTCCCCACGACATCGTGGGGACCCACGGTGCGGGTAAGGTGATGTTGCGTCCGGCGGGCCCCGGGACGGGGGTCATCGCGGGTGGTCCTGTCCGTGCCGTATTGGAGTGCGCGGGAATCCAGGACATTCTCACGAAGAGCCTCGGCTCGAACAACCCGGTCAACATGGTCAGGGCGACGATGAATGGACTGACCAACCTGGTCACGGCGGAGAGAGCGGCGTGGGAACGCGGGGTGCCCGTGGAGGAGATTCTTGGAGGTCGGCGTGAGTAAGTTGAAGGTCCGACAGGTCAAAAGCGGGCTTGGTGCGCCGCGGAAAATCCGCCGAACGCTCGAGGCTCTTGGGCTGAGGCATCAACGTGCTGTGATCAAGCCGGACAACCCGGCGATCCGAGGCATGATCTTTCATGTCAAGCACCTCGTGGTAGTTGAACCATTCTCAGATGAAGCGGAGAAAGAGGGCTGAAGTCGATGGCTCGCTTAGAATCGATAAAGCGTCCTGACGTGGCCAAGCCGACCAAGCGTGTCGGCCGTGGTCCGGGTTCGGGCGTAGGTAAGACCTCCGGTCGCGGTCACAAGGGCCAGAAATCACGCTCGGGCGGCTCGACCAAGCCGTGGTTCGAGGGCGGACAGATGCCCCTGCAGAGACGGCTGCCGAAGCGGGGATTTAGTCCGTACAAGCGGGTGGAGTATCAGGTCGTCAACGTTTGTGATCTCGAGCGCGTCGATGGAGACCAGGCCACGTTAGAGACCATGAAGGCAGCCGGGTTGATCACATCGAGGACCAAGCCGGTGAAAATTCTCGGACAGGGCGAAATCGGCCGTGGCTTGAAAGTCACCGCGCATGCGTTCAGCCGCACGGCGCGTGAGAAGATCGAGAAAGCGGGTGGAGAGGCGAGCGAGGTCGAATAATGGCGAACCCGATCCAAAACCTCCTCCGCGCCCCGGAACTCAAGCAAAAGCTTCTCTTCACCCTCGGTTGTCTCGCTCTCTATCGACTCGGCGCCCACATCACGGTGCCGGGCGTCGATGTGATAGCCCTTCGAGACCTGGCCAGCCAGCTGCAGGGCACGCTGTTCGGGCTCTACGACATGTTTGTGGGCGGAGGCCTTCAGCGCGCGACGATTTTCGCGCTGGGGATCATGCCCTACATCTCCGCGAGCATCATGTTCCAGCTCTTCGCGGCCGTCTTCCCCACCATCGAGAAGATGCAGAAAGAGGGAGAGGAAGGTCGGAAGCGGCTGAACCAGTGGACTCGCTACACGACCGTACTTCTCTGTGTGCTGCAGGGCTACGGATACGCGATCTTCCTGGAGAGCGCGAGCGGCGTTCAGTCGCCGATCGTGCCGTTTCCCGGGCTCAGCTTCAGACTTCTGACGGTATTGACGCTGACGACGGGTGGCGTGTTCATCATGTGGTTGGGCGAGCAGATCACCGAGCGCGGGATCGGCAACGGGATGTCTTTGCTGATCTTCTTCGGGATCGTGGAGGGCTTCCCCAACGCTGTGGCCCGCACGTTCGAAGCGCTTTCTGTGGGTACGATCAGCGCGTTCAAGCTCGCGGCGCTACTGGTCGTGATGCTCGGGGTCATCGCCGGGACGGTCGCGGTGACCATGGGTGCGCGGAAAATCCCGGTGCAGATACCGAAAAAAGTCGTGGGGCGTGGACGTATCCGCGAGGGACAGAAGTCGTTCATACCGTTGCGCATCAACTCGGCGGGCGTGATGCCGATCATCTTCGCGCAATCGATCATCGTCGTTCCCGGGACAATCGCATCGTTTTCCAACGTCCCGTTCCTGTCGACGATCTCGGAGATGTTCCAGCCGGGCAATGTGCTCTACTACATCACATACGCGATACTGATTGTCTTTTTCACTTATTTCTACACCGCCATCATCTTCAACCCGGTGGACCTGGCGGAGAACCTCAATAAGCAAGGCGCCTTCATACCCGGAGTAAAGCCGGGTGCGAAGACCGCTGAGTACATAGACTACGTTCTTTCCCGTATCACTCTCCCCGGCTCGATCTTTCTTGCAGCGATCGCGCTGGTACCGTTCTTGATCTTTGCGTGGTTTGACATTCAGCTCTTCTTCTTCGGTGGCACAGCGCTGCTGATCGTCGTCGGTGTGGCCTTGGACACCGTTCAGCAGATGCAGCAGCACCTGTTACTTAGGCATTACGAAGGCTTCATGAAGAAAGGCCGCGTCAAGTATCGAGGACGCCAGAGGTACATGTGAGCCTTTCTGACAGCGAGTGCCGACCGTGAGTTCTGATAGTCTCAACCTCGTCCTACTTGGGCCTCCGGGCGCGGGGAAGGGAACGCAAGGCGATCGCCTCGTCGTGGATTGCGGAATCCCGAAGTATGCAACGGGCGACATTCTGCGAGAGGCTGTTCGATCGGGAACGTCACTCGGACAAGAAGCCAAGAAATTCATGGATGCGGGCGAGCTCGTCCCGGACGAGGTTGTTCTGGGGATGGTGCGCGAGGTCTTGGGGTCGCCGTCGGCCAAGAGGGGATTCATCCTCGACGGCTTTCCTCGCACGCTGGCTCAAGCCGAGGGACTCGAGACGCTGCTCGCCGACGAGGGGTTGAAGCTCGATTCCGTGCTCTATCTCGGTGTTCCCGAGGAGGAGCTGGTGCGCCGCCTGGCCGGTCGCCGCGTCTGTTCCGGCTGCGGGGCTGTATACAACGTGCACACGAACGCTTCGGCCGCCGAGGGTACGTGCGATAGCTGCGGGGAAGCCTTGGAGATTCGCGATGACGACAAGGAAGAAGTCGTCCGCAATCGACTGCGCGTCTACCGCGAGAACACGCAGCCGCTGTTGGACTGGTACCGCTCGAGCGCTACTAAGCTGCACGAGATGGTCGCGGTCGGATCGGTTGACGACGTATATGGTGAACTGCTCGATCTTGTTGGGTGCTCGTGATCACACTCAAGACCAGCGAGGAAATCGAGCTCATATCGCACGCCTGCGAGATCGTCGCTGACGTTCTCGATCAAGCAGGCGACCGTGTGCGCCCCGGTGTGAGCACGGCCGATCTGGATGAGTGGGCGGAAAGCCACATACGTAGTTTTGACGGAGCGGTGCCGGCCTTCAAGGGACTCTATGGGTTCCCGGCGACTCTGTGCACGAGCGTCAATCACGAGGTCGTGCATGGGATCCCGTCGTCCCGCAGGATACTAAGGGCCGGCGATATCGTCAGCGTCGATGTCGGTGTGTGCTACGAGGGCTTCTACGGTGACGGTGCGGTGACCCTCTGCGTCGGTGAGGTGGCGCCGGAGGTTAGCCAGCTGCTCGAGATCACGCAGGCGGCGTTGCAGGCCGGTGTGTCGGCCGCCCAGCCGGGGGCCCGTATCGGTGATATCAGCGCAGCTATCGAAAAGATCGGTGAGGAGGCGGGCTGCGGCGTTCCCCGGGAGCTGACTGGCCACGGGATCGGCAGCCGGCCGCATGAAGATCCCCAGGTACCCAACTACGGGCGAGCGGGTGAAGGACTACGCCTGCAGCCGGGCTTGGTGCTAGCGATCGAGCCGATGTTCAACTTGGGAGGTCGTCACATCGAGACGCTGGGCGACGATTGGACGGTCGTCACCGTGGATGGGCAGGTGTCGGCTCATTTCGAGCACACGGTGGCTGTAACGGAGGCTGGGCCGCGCGTGCTGACGGTTGTGCCATCGAAGGCAGGCTGAGAGGGCGAAAGTTGGTGAAGGAAGAGTCGATTCAGATGACGGGGACGGTGGCCGAGGCGCTGCCCAACGCGATGTTTCGGGTGGAGCTGGAGAACGGCCACGAGATCACCGCGCATATATCGGGCAAGATTCGAATGCACTACATCCGGATTCTGCCGGGCGACAAGGTCCAGGTGGAGCTGTCGCCGTATGACCTAACGCGAGGCCGGATCACGTACAGGTACAAGTGAGCAAACATTTGTTCCTGGAGGGGCCCCGGGTTGCCTCGGGCTCCGGCTCCGACGCCCATTGAAATTCAAACCGGATTGGATAGCTTTTGTGGCTAGCCCTCAAAAGCTGGAGAAGGTAGTGAAGTGAAGGTAAGATCAAGCGTTAAGCGCATGTGCGAGCATTGCAAGCTGGTTCGGCGCCGCGGCGTCGTGCGAGTGATTTGCAAGCGGAATCCCAGACACAAGCAGCGGCAAGGCTAAGGCCCATGGTACGTATTTCCGGCGTCGATTTGCCGAACAACAAGCGGGTCGAGGTTGCCCTGACCTATATCTATGGGATCGGGCCGACGACCGCTCACAAGATACTCGAGGAGACGGGCATCGACCCCGATATGCGGGCCAGTGCCCTTTCGGACGAGGACACGAACAAGATCCGCCGCTCGATCGAGAACAACTTCAAGGTCGAGGGTGCCCTGCGGACCGAGGTCTCGATGAACATCAAGCGGTTGATGGATATCGGGAGCTATCGAGGGATCCGTCACCGCCGCGGTCTGCCGGTGCGGGGGCAGCGAACGCATACGAACGCCCGTACCCGTAAGGGTCCGCGTCGAACGGTTGCCGGCAAAAAGAAGGCACCGCGCAAGTAGCGCGAGTGCCGATACTCGGGAAATAGACAACGATGCCTCCAAAGAAGAAAACCTCTGGGGCCAAGAAGAAGAAGGACGTTGGCGTCGAGGGTATAGCCTATATCAAGGCGACGTTCAACAATACCATCGTGACCATAGCCGATATGGAAGGAAACACGGTGGTCTGGGGAACGCCCGGAAAGTCCGGCTTCAAGGGCTCGAAGAAGTCGACTCCATTCGCCGCTACCGTTGCCGCAGAGAACGCGGCCAGGGAAGCTCTCAGTCTGGGGATGAAGCGCGTGCACGTGCGGGTTCAGGGCCCGGGTTCGGGGCGAGAGTCGGCGATCCAGGCGCTACAGTCGTCGGGCTTGCAGATTCGTTCGATTAGGGATGTCACGCCGATCCCGCATAACGGGTGTCGGCCACCGAAGAAGCGAAGAGTTTAGGGTACATGGCTAGGTATACAGGACCGGTTTGTAGGCTTTGCCGACGCGAGTCGCAGAAGCTCTTTCTAAAAGGGAAGAGGTGTAACACCGAGAAGTGCGCGATTGAACGGCGCAACTATCCGCCGGGCCAGCACGGGCAGTCTCGGATGCGGCGGCGTCGAGTGTCGGAGTATGCGGTGCAGCTACGGGAGAAACAGAAGGTCCGACGGATTTACGGGCTGCAGGAGGCTCAGTTCCGCAACCTTTTCAAGCGGGCGGCGGGCGAGCAGGGCATCACCGGCGACAATTTGATTGTCGCGCTCGAGACGCGTCTGGACAACGTGGTTTACCGGCTGGGTTTCGCCTTGTCGCGAAAGGCGGCTCGGCAGCTCGTGCGCCATCGCCACATACTGGTTGACGGTCGCATTCTCGACATCCCCAGCTTCCCAGTGAAGCCGGGAATGGAGATCTCGGTGAAGCCGGCCAGCCAGGAGATGCCGTTGATCAAAGAGTCGATAGACTCGCGTAACGGCGATGGCCTGTTGAACTGGCTTTCCGCGGACTACAAGAAGTTCAGTGGCCAGATGAGGGAGAGGCCGAGTCGTGCCGACATCCCGCTGGCCGTGCAGGAGCAGTTGATCGTAGAGTTGTACTCGAAATAACAGATAGATTGGTACTATAGATCGAGCGCGCCTTCAGCAGTACGAAGGGCGCTGCGGTCGCCGCTGGCCGCGATCAAGGGAGGCCGACAAAGTGCAGATAGACCTAAGCGGTTGGGTATTACCCGAACGGGTCGAGATGAGCGAAACGTCCGACGACGGACGCTGGGCTGAATTCGTCATCCAGCCTCTGGAACGGGGTTACGGGCAGACGCTGGGCAACGCGACGAGGAGGATCCTGCTCTCGTCGTTGCCGGGCTGGGCGATCTGGGCGTTCCGCGCCAGCGGAGTGGTCCACGAGCACCAGACAATCAACGGCGTGGTCGAGGACGTCCACGAGATAATCCAGCGCTTCAAAGGCCTGATCGTGCGGATGGCTGACGACGAGACCGAAGGCAAGTTGGAGCTCGTGGTCCGGGAGCCCGGCCCTGTCACGGCGCGTGAGATCACTGAGAACCCGAAGGTCGAGATCATCAATCGGGATCATCATCTCTTCACGCTGCAGGAGGAGCTGCCCGAGGACACGCCGTTGCGATTGGAATTGTGGATCAGTCGCGGTCGCGGCTTTGTTCTGGCGGACCAGCACCCCAGGCACAAGGATGACCCTGTCGACTTGATCGTGATCGATGCGGTTTTCAGTCCGGTAACGCGAGCCAACTTCAACGTAGATGAGACGCGCGTTGGCCAGCGCACCGACTTCGACCGGCTGACGTTGTCCATCGAGACCGACGGTTCGGTGCGACCGGAGGAAGCCATCGCGTACTCCGCGGAGTTGATGTCCATGCACCTCGAGTATTTGCGGCGGTTCGGATCCGAGAACGGCGAGCAAGTCGTGCCCGAGATGCAGCTGGTGCCGGTCAGCGACAAGGTCAAGGATCTGGTCAACCGACCGCTCGAGGAGTTCGATATCTCGGTCCGGTCGCAGCACACCTTGGAAAAGGGTAACATTCGTACGCTGGGCGATATCGCGCGGTGCAGCGAAGACGATATCCTGCAAATAGAGAATTTCGGGCGTAAGTCACTTCAAGAAGTGGAAGACCTTCTTGCGAATCATGGCCTGCGCTTCGGCATGAAGTTCCAAGAGGGGGAAGACGGCGAGCTGTTTGTCCTCCAGGGCAGCGCTGAGGGCGAAGGCGCGTCATTATAGTAGACGGGGAAACTTGTCGTGAGGCATAGAAGGAAAGGGCGACAGCTCAGCCGGACAGCCAGCCACAGGAAGGCGATGTTGTCGAACATGGCGACGAGCCTGATCCGGCACGAGCGAATCAAGACGACGACGGCCAAGGCAAAAGAGCTGCGGCCATTTACCGAGCGGCTAATCACGCTTGCTCGCCGTGGCGATCTTCACGCGCGCCGATTGGCCGCGCGTACGATCCGCGACAAGGAAGCGCTGAAGATCCTCTTCGATACACTCGGTCCGCGGTATGCCGAGCGCGATGGGGGCTACATGCGAATCCTGAAGGTCGGTCCGCGCAAGGGTGATGGAGCTGAGATAGCTCTGGTACAGCTGGTCGAATAGAAACCCGCTTCGTGTGAGGATGGGCACATGGAGAATGTGCTGGGGAAGTTGACGTCCCGCGCCTGGCCGTGGGCAATAGGCGCCACAGTCCTGGTCGCCGGGTTCATGTATTGGCTTTACGCCGAGTCTTCAGCGATCCAGGTCGCAGTTATAACCACGGACACGACAGAGACACTACCGCATGTCGCCGATTCCGCCTTTGTGGCCGGCCCGGACCAGTTCTCCGGACAAAGGATCCTGCTCGAGCCGGTGAGAGTGAGTGAGCAATTGGGGCGAGCGGCCTTGACGCTCGATCTTCCTGGTTTAGCCGACTACCCGGCGATTCTGGAAGGCTCGGTGCTCGAGACCGAGATCAGAATCGTTGGCGGAGACAATCTCGCGATAGCGGGTTGGGTTTACGCACTCAACGATTCGATTCTGGATGTTTGGGCCCAGCGCGGCCTGTTCGATCCGGAGCATAGGGAGAAGTTGACCGGAAAGACTACTTTCTTCTTGGTCGACTCTCTCGACTTTGTGTTCCCTGGCGAGGAAGGATCAGGAGCAGGGTCCGGCCAGTAGCTCCTTGAAGGACGGCCGGTTATAGAATAGAGGAGAGCAGTATCATGTCGCGGGTTTGCTATTCGTGCGGGAAAGGCCCGGCGGTTGGTAATAACGTTAGCCACGCAAACAACAAAACAAAGCGTCGCTGGCTGCCAAATCTACAGAGCGTTCGAATCATCGTGGACGGTGGCGTGAGGCGGGTCCGGGTGTGCAGTCGTTGCATAAAATCCGGGAGGATTCAGAAGGCCCCGTAGGCTGACCACTTCCTCTGGGAACTCGAACGGCCGGCGTGCTCTTGTTAACACGCCGGCCGTATTCTTTGTCGAGTTACCTTCGGTCGCGAGCTACCCGAACCGAGCTGCGCTGGATGAGGTCGGTGCTGGCGATCGCGGCCCGGACTCTCGTGCGCGCCGCCTAAACGTCTACGTTAGTGACGTTTGTGCGGGTCTTGGCGGCCACGAAGCCAGGGGGCGCCTCTAACGGAAGGGCCTGGACCTTCGCGTAGACCTCCTCCTTGCCCCACTCGGTGTCCACGAGGTGGGCTGGGAACTCCTCCGTGAAGGACAGTTCGACCTCCTCCTTGGACGGGATGAAATAGTGGCGCTTTATGTGGGCGTCCGCCTGTCCGAATGCCTCCGAAGCGGGCACCGGAGATAGCTTGTCATCGGAGACCGGGTCTTCCTCCATGAACTCGATCTGGAAGAGCCAGCGGTGGCCGACCTCCTTGGCCTCGAAGCGTAGTTTCGCGTCGAGCTTGAAGGTAACGAAATTGCCCTTCAGTTCGTGATCGAGGCTCGCGCTAATAAAGCTTGCCATAGATAGCTCCTTTCCTTGCCGTCGGGCACCAGCAGAGTTGAACCCAGCGCAGCGTATGTCGATCCTGAGACAGCGAAATATGCGTTCCTTGTAGCAGGGCGGCAATAACACGGCCAGCGGGTGATGGCTTCGCCCCAGGGACCGTTCGAGGGTCAGTCGTCAGGGTGATGGGCTATCTCTTTTCATGACTGTGGATTGCGGGCTCAGCGTTCCTTGCTGCGCTGCGGACGTCATGTCATATTGACCGGCTGGAAACTCGAGTGTACGAGCCTTCGTCCCGACAGTGTACCCCGATACGGGATCTGAGGCCCAGAAAGAGCCGTCTGTGGCTTGGTAATTGCGTTATTTGGAGCGGCATGCCACGATCAAACCCCGACTCCTCTGACAGGCCTTTGCAAGGTGTGAGGGTTGCAGTGACTCGTCCGACCGACCAGGCGGAGCGCCTCATCGAGGGCTTGGGCCGGCTGGGTGCGGATACGCTGGCGTGCCCGACCATCCGCATCGGGGCTCCGGCCAATGCCGGCGGCTTGGCTGGGGCTGTAGAGAACTTGGACCAATACGACTGGATCGTATTCACGAGTGTGAACGGGGTCAGGCGGTTTCGGTCGGCGTTGGGGAGCGTGATGCAGGAACCTCGCTTGCCCGGCGGGACCCGAGTGGCTGCCATTGGACCGGCTACTGCGGACGAACTGGTGTCGTTGAGTGTGGTCCCGGAGGTCGTGCCCGAGGAGTTCGTGGCCGAGGCTGTTGCGGATGCCCTGATCGCGATGGATGATATTGCCGGCCGTCGTGTGCTATTGCCTCGTGCCGCTGGCGCTCGCAAGGTCCTGCCCGAGCGGTTGGCCGCGGCGGGAGCCGTTGTGGAAGAGGTGGTGGCCTACGAGGCTTATCCGAACCCTGAAGGGATCGAAGAACTCCGAGGTGCCATGGACCGCGGTGAGGTCGATTGGGTGACATTCACCGCCTCTTCCACGGTGCGCCACTTCGTGGAGCACGCCGGCCCGGATTTCGGGGAGGCGCGTGTTGCCGTCATCGGCCCGATCACAGCCGAAGCTGCCGGTAGCTTAGGCGTACGGGTCGATGTCGAGGCTGAGGAGTACACGGTGGACGGATTACTGCGGGCAATCAGCGACTATTACACGATGTCAGAGGAGCGGGGATGATGGCACGGTTCCCGATTTATCGGGCGCGCCGCTTGCGGCGGAGCGAACGGCTGCGGACGATGGTGCGCGAGACGTCGGTCGATCCTGCGGACCTCATCGCGCCGCTCTTTGTCACCTATCAAGAGGGCCGACATCCGGTGAATGCGATGCCGGGTGTGGAGCAGATGTCTGTCAGGGAGACGGCGGATGAGGCCGCGCGGCTCGAATCTCTGGGTGTCGGCGCGGTTCTCCTTTTCGGCATACCCGAGTCGAAGGACGGTGTCGGCAGTGGAGCGTACGCCTCGGATGGGGTCGTGCAGCAGGCAGTCGGTGCCATCAAAGAACGAGCCGACGACCTGGTCGTGATTACCGACGTGTGCCTCTGCGAGTACACGGACCATGGGCACTGTGGACTTCTGACCGCCGAGGGAGAGGTCGACAACGATCCGACGCTCGAGCTGCTCGCTCGCAGTGCGGTCTCGCACGCGGAGGCGGGCGCGGACCTCGTGGCTCCGAGCGATATGATGGACGGTCGGGTGGCCGCGATCCGGGAGGCTCTGGACGGGTCCGGCTACACTCAAACGCCCATTATGTCCTACGCGGTCAAGTACTCCTCAGCGTTCTACGGACCCTTCCGCGAGGCGGCGGGCTCCGCGCCACAATTCGGAGACCGCAAGGCGTACCAGATGGATCCAGCCAACGCCGATGAGGGTTTGCGCGAGGCCTGGATGGACATCGAGGAGGGGGCCGATATCATCATGGTCAAGCCCGCGCTCCCATACCTCGACGTGATCTACCGTGTGAAGCGCGAGACCCGGTATCCGGTAGCGGCCTACCATGTATCCGGCGAGTACAGCATGTTAAAGGCCGCAGGGGAGCGCGGTTGGATCGACGAAGAGCGCGTAATGCTCGAGACTATAGTGTCGATCAAGCGAGCCGGAGCGGATCTAATCATCACATACTACGCCGGCCAGCTGGCGGCGATGTTGGGAGAATAGGGTCTTGAGTGATTATGCCGGATCCCTGAAAAAGAAGATCGAGACTCGAGAAGCTCGCATCGGAGTTGTGGGTCTCGGCTACGTAGGACTCCCCTTGGCCGTCGAGTTCGCGGAGGCCGGCTTCTCGGTCCTCGGTTTCGAGGTGTCGGCGCCGAAGATGGAGTCGGTGAACCGGGGCGAGTCGTACGTGGGTGACGTTCCAAGCGAGCGCCTGGCAGGTGCCGTGAGTGCAGGCAAGCTGGAGGCCTCCTTGGATTACGATCGTCTCGACGAGGCCGATGCCATCTGCATCTGCGTGCCGACCCCGCTCAACAAGACCGGGGACCCGGACGTCTCCTACATCATTTCGGTGACGGAGTCGCTGCGGAATACGATCCGAGAGGGTCAACTCATCGTCTTGGAATCGACGACCTACCCGGGAACCACGCGAGACTTGTTGTTGCCGGCGCTCTCGGATCGTGGCCAGCTGAAGGTCGGTGAGGATTTCTTCCTGGCCTTCAGTCCCGAGCGCGTCGATCCGAGTAACCCTGTTTTTAATATCAAGAACACGCCGAAGGTCGTTGGGGGCATCACGTCGACATGCTCCGAGGTGGTGCTCGCCCTTTACGTGACGATCGTTGACCAGGTGATCATGGTGTCGAGCACCGAGGCGGCGGAACTTGCGAAGCTGCTCGAAAACACCTTCCGATCGGTCAACATAGCGCTGGCCAACGAGATGGCGGTGGCGTGCGACAAGCTAGGGGTCGATGTCTGGGAAGTGATCGAGGCCGCTGCGACCAAGCCGTTCGGATTCATGAAGTTCGTGCCAGGGCCGGGGCTGGGTGGTCACTGCATACCGGTTGACCCTCATTATCTGTCATGGAAGATGAGGACGCTGGATTACAAGACACGGCTCGTAGAATTGGCCAGCGAGATCAACGCCGAGATGCCGCGATACATGGCAGAAAAGACCGCTGCGCTGCTAAACGAGCACGGAAAGCCCGTCAAGGGTTCGAGGGTACTGGTGATCGGTGTCGCCTACAAACGGGACACGGATGACACGCGCGAATCCCCCGCGCTCGACATCATTCAGCTTCTGATAGAAAAGGGAGCGGAAGTCGTCTACCACGATCCGCGCG
>JBDHGH010000051.1:0-20351 GCA_039589995.1 Gemmatimonadota bacterium
CTCCGATATTGGCCCTGACCGCTTTTTGCGCGAGATCAGGCTCGCCGCCGGCCTCACCCACCCTCACATCTTGCCGCTCTATGACTCGGGCCAATCTGAGGGGCTTCTCTTTTACGTGATGCCCAACATGGAGGGGGAGTCCCTGCGCGAACACCTCGACGCGAAGGGACAGCTTCCGCTGGACGAGGCGTTGAGGATTGTACGGGAAGTAGCCTCCGCGCTCGACTATGCGCACCGACACAACGTGGTCCACCGAGACATCAAGCCGGAGAACATCCTCCTGCACGACGGCTCGGCGATGGTGGCTGATTTCGGAATCGGAAAGGCCCTTTCCGAGGCGGAAGCCGAGATCACGCAAACCGGGATGATGCTGGGAACGCCGACCTATATTAGTCCCGAGCAAGCCTCTGGCGAGCCGGATATCGATGGGCGAAGTGACCTGTATAGCCTGGGCTGCGTCTTGTACGAGATGCTCGCCGGGGAGCCGCCATTCACGGGGCCAAACGCCCAGGCGATCATCACCAAGCGATTCGTGTCTCCTATACCGAAGGTGCGGGCGGTCCGGGACATTCCCGAGGCCATCGATGAAGTCACGACTCGCGCCCTCGCCCGTACTCCCGTGGACCGCTTCCCTTCGGCGGCGGAGTTCATCGAAACACTGAAAGAGATCCAGGCCGGCGGCGGGACCCCTCCAGGCGGTCTGGTGACCGTGCCGAAAGCCGCCACGCCCAAGCAATCGATCGCCGTCGTACCGCTCGCCAACATGAGCGCCGATCCCGAGAACGAGTACTTCAGCGATGGGATGACCGAGGAAGTCATCAACGCGCTGGCCAAGCTCCCCGGCGTGCAGGTCGCATCCCGAACGTCGTGTTTTGCCTTTAAGGGGAAGGAAGTCGATGTTCGCCAGGTCGGCGAGAAGCTCGGCGTGGCTAACGTGCTGGAAGGCAGCGTGCGCAAGATCGGGAATCGCATCCGCCTGACCGCTCAGCTCATCGATGTGGCCAACGGTTACCATCTTTGGTCGGAGACGTACGACCGTCAGCTCGAAGATGTGTTTGCGATCCAGGACGAGATTTCGAAGGCGATCGTCGAGGCACTCAAGGTCCGTCTCGGCGGCGACAGCGAGAAGCTCGTCGTGCCAACGACGGAGAACATCGAGGCGTACACAGTCTACCTGAAGGGGCGTTACTTCTTCAACAAGTCATGGGCGGAGACGGACTTGCGCAAAGGCCTGGGGTTCTTTGAGCAGGCGTTGGAGAAAGACTCCACTTACGCACGTGCCTACGCCGGAATCGCGGATTGCTGGAGTGCCCTCGCGGATGAATTCGTAGCCCCGGAAGAGGCCTACACGCGCGCGAAGACGGCGGCCACCAAGGCGCTCGAACTGGAGCCTACTCTGGCGGAGGCTCTTACATCCGTAGGCAAGGTCCTCTGCTGGTACGAATGGGATTTCGCCGGCGCCGAGCGGAAGCTTCGCCAGGCCGTGACCATTAATCCGAACTCTGCCGATGCCCACTTCGTCTTCGGGAGTACGCTTCCCGCTGTTGGACAGCTGGACGAAGCCATCGAGGAAATGCAAAAGGCGCTTGTTCTGGATCCACTGTCTTTACACCACAGTCGCTGGCTCGGCCGGTTTTTGCTCTACTCCAAGGACTACGCGCGAACCATCGAGCAGAGCCACAAGACCCTTGAGATAAACCCGAACTATTCGCTCTCTTATCTGGATATCGGTTCCGCCTATCTCGGACAAGGTCAGGCAGAGGAAGCCTTGGAGTGGTATCGCCGTGGTCAGTCGCTGGAATCCGCGATTCGCTGCTACGACGCTTTGATCGTCCGGGCACTTGCGGCGCTGGGCGAGCAAGAGGAAGCGCAGGCGATCATGGACCGCCTCGAGGAAGAGTCGAAGCATAGCTACATTAGAGCCGACGCCCTGGCGATCGGCTACGCGGCTTTAGGGCAGCACGACAAAGCCTTTGCCTGCCTGGGATCAGCGCTGGAGGCACGCTCGGCCGGGTTGATCTACCTCCACATCGACCCCGGCTATGGACCACTCCGTTCGGACCCACGCTTCGCGACACTCGTTCAGGAAGTCGGCGTCAAGTAGTAGACGATTGAAACAGCCGCCTCCGTCCTTGCCGAGCGAGTCGGCGGTCACCATATACATCTTCGATGCACTACATCCTAACACCCTTTGGCTCGTCGGGTGATGTCTTTCCGTACCTGGCCATCGGACGCGAGCTACGCGGGCGCGGGCACGACGTCACCGTTTGTGCCGCCGAACCCTTTCGCGATGCCGCAGAGCGAGCCGGCCTGTCCTTCGCCTCGGGCGGCTCGGCCGACGAGTACGACGCAATCACGCACCATCCCGACCTCTGGCATCCACGCCGCGGGATGCGACTTGTGCTCCGTCTGCTATCGGAGGCGCTACGCGATCACTACGCTACGCTTTCCGATCTGTACGAACCCGGCCGCACGGTCTTGGTGGGCCACCCGTTGGCGCTCGTCACCCGGACATTCGAAGAGAAACACAACGCGCCGGCGGCAAGCATACACATCGCACCCGGCGTAATTCGCTCGGAGTACGTCGCACCCGTTTTCGAGCCGGGATACGATTTGTCGAGAGCACCGCGCTGGTACAAACGCGGATTGTATTGGATCGCGGACCGGTTCTTCCTGGATCCACACATCACCCCAACACTCAACGCTCTTAGGGCCGAGCTGGGCCTTCCGCCGGTGCAACGTATCTTCCACTCCTGGCTCCACTCGCCGCAGCTGACAATCGGCATCTTTCCGGATTGGTTTGGGCCGCCGCAGCCGGACTGGCCGCCCCAGACTCGCCTGACGGGATTCGTTCTCTACGACGATGACGACGCAGGGCACACCGAGCCAGAGATCGAGGAGTTCCTTGCTGCCGGTGACCCGCCTATCGTCTTTACACCCGGAACCGGCAACCGTCAGGGACCCGGTTTCTTCGATGCTGCTGTGAAGGCGGTAGAGCTGCTGGGAATGCGCGCCCTGTTGCTCACGGGATACCCGGAACAGCTACCGGCGGACCTTCCCGAGGGCGTGCGTCACGCGTCGTACCTCCCGTTCTCCCGCGTCCTGCCACGCTCCGCAGCCATCGTCCACCACGGCGGCGTGGGAACCTGTGCCCAAGGGCTAGCCGCAGGCATCCCGCAACTCACCATGCCCATGGGCTTCGACCAGCCCGACAACGCGATGCGGTTGCGCCGCCTCGGGGTCGGCACATGGCTGACGCCGCGCCGGTTCACACCGCCGCGTCTGGCTGGAGCGCTCGAGACGTTGTTGGGAAGCCCCGAGACCGCCGCGGCCTGTCAGAGGTACAGCGCCTTGATCCGAGAGACCGATGCTTTGGGCACCACCTGTACGCTGTTGGGAGAACTCGGTTCGTACGCCTTAGGGGCATAACGAACGAGCCCCCAAGACGTTGTGGTCTTAGGGGCTCGCTGTCGAGGCGAATCGGGTCTAATTGATGTCGGGTTTCTCGTTCGTACCGTAGATCTCGTTTGCCCGGTCGTATATGGCCTGGATTACGTCCGACATATCCGCGGCGTGCGATCTCGTCCAGTCCGACTCCCGCAGCATGATGCTGCGGTCGACGGCCACATTCCGCAGCAGCGGCGGCGACCAAGCGTTCTCGTTGGCGACGACCTCGCGCACCGTGATCTTCTCCTTGGTGATATTCCAGACCATCATGTCGTCCGCCAACGTGAGGGGGCCGTCGTACGTCGACCGGATCCCCTCCATGATCTTCGGCGCTGTGTCAAAGTCATTGAAGAAGTGATAGGCCACGGCCATACGAGGCTTCACCATGCTCATCATCTTGCCGAACGCCGGCGGCGGCGTGTGAATCTGTGTCCCCACGTTTAGCGCACGCGCCACCGGGAAGTTCATCTTGTCGACAAGATCCGGAACGGTGATGAAGCACTCGTGGATGACCAAATCAGCTCCCGCAGCGAACCTGGGAAACCAGGTGTTGGGATAGGTGTCACCTCCGAACACGAACTTGAGGCCGTTCCATTCCAGGCTGTAGCTGACGGGACCGTCCAAGACGTGGATCGCCGGCCACGACCGGATCGTGACTCCGTTCTCCTCGAAGATGACTTCGTTCTCTCCCCTGTAGTCGAATTCATTGATCTCGAGTTGCTGTCCGGAGGCCGGGAGGCGGCCCGCCCTTCCGTCGACGTCCCAGCTGAGTGCATTCCGCCAGCTCTCGATCGCGTACTTCGTGCCGCGCTCCGGCGTCTCGCCACTGGGCCCCCAGATACGCAGCGGCACGGTCCGCCCGTTGATCAGTCCACCGACGAAGAGGGCGCCGAAGTCCCCGAAGTGGTCGGTGTGGAGGTGACTGATGAAGATCTTGTCAACGTAATCCTGCGGGATGTCCAACATGGCAAGGTTGTCGGTGGAGCCGGTGCCGATATCGAACAGGAACTTGTCCCCGTTGCCAAGCTCGACAAACCAGGCGGTGGCCTTCTGAGAGGGTCGCTGGTTCGGCATGCCCGTGCCAAGCGAGATCACACGCATCTCGTCGGGCCCAAGATCCTCGGTGTTGGGGTAGTATACCAGACGATCTCCGCGGGCTTTCACCGGGCTGACCTCGTCTTGAGTGACATTGGCGGCCCGCGCCACGCCATCGTCGTCCAGGGCGTCCGTCTTGCCTTTCAGATAGGCGAAGCTCAGCGCAGCGAAGATTCCCAGCACTACCGCGATACGACTCCACGTGCGACTCATCTAGTCCTCCTTTAAAAGGGCCAAGAATTCAAACTCGCCACCCGCGGCCCGCGAAGCAAGCTGGTCTAGTCTCCGAACTTGATTCCCTGGGCCAGCGGCAGATCCGTGCTCCAGTTGACGGTGTTCGTCTGCCGCCGCATATACGCTTTCCACGCGTCCGACCCGGACTCGCGACCGCCACCGGTCTCTTTCTCGCCGCCGAACGCGCCGCCGATCTCGGCACCGCTGGTCCCGATGTTGACGTTGGCGATCCCGCAGTCACTGCCGCGGTGCGACAGGAACAGCTCGGCTTCTCTCACGCTATCGCTGAAAATTCCAGAGGACAGGCCCTGAGGCACACCGTTGTGCAGGGCGATGGCTTCCTCGATCTCTTCTACGGCCTCGCGCGGCGAGGACGACTTGCTGCCGTACCCTATGATATAGAGGATCGGCGCGAAGGTCTCTTCCTGCACGATCTCGAACTCGTTCTTCGCCGCCGCGATGCACGGCTTCACGTAGTGGCCGCCCGGATAATCGGACCCGCCCAGCGGCTCGCCGCCATACAGTATCTCGCCGCCTTCTTCCTGTACCCGTTTGATGGCGTTTTGCAGATCCGTCACCGCGTCGGTCGTAACGAGCGGCCCCATCAGAGTATTGCCATCCCGTGGGTCGCCGATGGCAATACCCTCATACGCTTTCACCAAGCGGCTAACCAACTCTTCCCGGATCGACTCGTGGACGATGACGCGGCGCGTGGACGTACAACGTTGGCCGGCGGTACCCACCGCACCGAACAGTATCGAGCGCAACGCCATGTCGAGGTTCCCGCTCGGTGTTACGATGACCGCGTTGTTGCCGCCCAGCTCGAGGATCGTGCGGCCGAGCCGCTTGCCCACGACTTCACCCACGCGATAGCCCATCTGGCAGCTTCCCGTCGCGGAGACGAGCGGGATGTTCCGGTCGTGCAGCAGCCTGTCGCCGACCGTAGAGCCCTTCCCTACGACCAACGACATGATGGCCGGGTCTACATCGTTCTCCCGACAGACCTGCTCAGCAATCTTCGTGCAGGCGATCGCCGTGAGTGGTGTCTGGCTCGATGGCTTCCACAGCACACTGTCGCCGCAAACCGCAGCTAGCGCCGTATTCCAGCTCCAGACGGCCACCGGGAAGTTGAAGGCGCTGATCACACCCACGACACCCAACGGGTGCCACTGCTCCATCATGCGGTGGTCCTGCCGCTCGGACTGCATGGTGAGGCCGTACAGCTGGCGAGATAGGCCGGTGGCGAAATCGCAGATGTCGACCATCTCCTGCACTTCGCCCTCGCCCTCGGCGATGATCTTCGCCATCTCCAGGGTGACCAGTTGCCCCAGCTCGCTCTTCAGTTCGCGTAACCGGTTTCCCAGCTGCCGAACGATCTCGCCCCGATGCGGCCCCGGCACGGTGCGCCAATGCAGATACGCCTGGTGGGCGCGCTGAACGATCTGGTCGTACTCGTCTTCCGTGACCTGCTTGACGGTGGCGATCCGCGAACCGTCGATGGGGGTTATCACTTCGAGGTCGGGACCCGAACCGATCCACTCGCCGGCGAAGCCGCCTGGGTTGATGTCCTCGATACCGAGAGTTGCAAGAAAGTCGTTTCCATTGGCCATCTTGAAACCTGCCGTTCTCCGCTGTTGGGATAGCTGATCAGCGATGGATTGGGGGGCGCCTGAACGGCGCAGGGGGATTCTACCACGTCGCCGGGCCGGCGGCTACCCGGGCCTGTGCGCTTGGATAGGCCTAGCGGCGGCTAGGGTCAGACGCACTAGAGGCGGACGCAGCCCGCTGGAGGTGGGCCCTGAGGTCCCCAACATCGTAGCGCCCATTCCTGTTGTTCAGCTCGTCGAGGTAGTCCTCTTCGACTCGAGAAAGCGAGTTCGCATCGTCCAGCAACAACGGCGCCAACAGCCGTATCAGCGAAATCGGCGCCGTAGACAGGAGAAGCTGTGCCGTTCCCTGCGCCACGGTGATCTCGTAGATGTTGACGCCCGACTCCTCGCCAAGACCCAGGTCGCGTCGAGTCGAGGGTTCGGTCAGGTCCGTCAAAGCGCTAGGCCCGAACGCGCCATATGCGTCGCCGGGCTCGCCGCGACTGCCCCCCTGCGCCTTCGTCTCTACCAGCGAACTGTCACCATCCGCCTCCAAGAGCATCACGCTGTAGTGGGGTGGACACTCGCTGCACGGGCGGAACGGGATCGTGTCGTTGATCCGGTATACGAGCACGCCCTCTGCCGGCAGGTACTCATCGAACCCGACGTGCGCCCGGTACTCCACCAGCAAGCGCTCGTCGTCTCCGTACGGAAGCTCGAGTATTCTGCCCGTCGTCTGAACCGGCGGAAGTGTCACGCTCTGGAACTCGATCTCCTGTAACGTTCGGATCTCGCTCAACCATCCCAGGCGTTTCTTCTCCCAAGCCCCCATGTGCGAAGGGCGCGGCCAGGATGATGAAGTGCCGACTTCGCCGCAGCCCCACGCACCCGCCGCCATCAGCGACCAGCACCCTACCACCCATCGGCGTTGTTCGGGCAGTATGCCTTCCACCGGGTGGTACAGATCGGGGAGACCGATCAGGTGGCCCAACTCGTGAGCTATGGTATGAATCGAGGAGATCTGGTTGCCGGAACAGTTGGAGATGCTCTGGATGAAATACGGATCGATCTTCACCGGCGTACTGTCTGGCCGCATGTCATCTGTCTCGAAGGCCTGACCTGTCCATCCCGCGATGCCAGAGAAGTGCGGCCAGATGCCGGGGCCGCCGCAGGAAGCTGAGCCCTCCAAGAAGTAGAAAGCCACTGCATCGACGATGCCGTTGTCGTCGCCGCTGTTGGGAATGTTGTCCGGTCCGTCGTTGTCGAAGAGTCCGAAGTCCGTCGACGGATCGAGAAGTGTCAGCGCTTCTACCAGGTACTCGCCAACACGGGCGTCGCCCCCCAAGCCGTAGGAGCTTCCCACGACCTCGGCACGTGTGAGGCTCGTCCGCACCCACGGCGCAACAGCGCCATCGATATTGAGTCGTCCGCCTGACACCTCGGTGTAGTACTGGCGGAGGGTTCCCTGCGGTGCTGGTCCCTCGAAGAGAACATGTGAGAGGTCCTCGGCGCTGAACTGAGGGTCCGGCGAATCGGAGAAAAGGGCAGGAATAGCCACGATCGGGAAGCTGCCGGCGAGGGCACGCCCCGCCGCGACATCCAGACCCGCGCGCGCGATCCAACCGCCCCTGTGAGCGAAGAACTCCGGGTTCTGACGCACCCGCTCGTAGTAGCCGGCCGGAAGCGGTCGGCCGGCGACCTGGGCATCGATCTCGACGTCCTGACTCAGCGCTGCCGCGGGACCCAGCGTCGCACAGCCAACGACGAAGACGGTCCAACGAAGCGAGCGCATCACGGCTCCGCCCCCATCACCGGCTCGCTCTCCACCACGTATCCAATCAGAAGCGGACGAAGGAGATTTTCCGGATCCGCAACCTCGATGACCCTTAATTGCGGAGGACGATTCAGGTCCGCGACGCTGAGAGTGAACCGAATGTCACCCGGCTCATCGAGTAGCACCACGATGCGGCTTACGTCGCCTGCTCGCCAATGATGGGCCTGGCCGACTTCCGACCTAATATCGGTGATACCTTCCTGTACCGTTTGCAGAACTGCGGCCCCTTCGACGCCGTTGGGCGACACAACTCGGAACACCAGGTCGCCCGGGACCGGCGCTGGCTGCGTCGCGTCCTCTCCACAAGCCAGGAACAGAACTGCAGCGATACAGACAAGCGCTGTTGCCAGCTTCGATGCTCGATTCGATCCATACTTCATACTTAAAAGATACTACGGAACCGAAACGCGCGCAGTGAACGCTAAGTGCAGTGACGCATGAGGATGGGTGACTCGGAAACTGAAGTGACTAGTCCGCGTCGCTCTTTTGTTGCACGAGATCGAGCTCCACCATGACCCCGACGTGATCCGACAGATAAGAACCCCCCCCATCGATCACGGTGCCGGCATCCTTCACGTTCCACACGTGCGACGCTCCCGAACGTACGAGGATGTAGTCGTAACGCTCGTCGGTCTTCGTCTCTTGATAAGGGAGCGCCGCGTAGCGGTTGCGGCTGGGCACCCAGGTCGCCGTACGGGCTGCCGGCGTCGGGTTCGGGGGAAGCGGGTCGACGAACCCGGAATTCACGAGTGCGCCGTATTCCGGAGAGAGCGGATTGTCCTGCCCCGGCGGCTCCGGATATCGGACCGTCGGCGACGTGTTGATGTCGCCCGCAAGCAGCACGGGTCCACCGTTCGCCTCGGCCTCTAACTGCTCCAAGAGCGGCTGCAACTGGGCGTCCCGAACCTGGGAATCCACTGGCTTGGTGCCGGCGTAGAGATGAATCGCGAAAAGCGTCACCGGCCCCAGCGGCGTCTCCAACTGCACGAACATCGCACCCTTTCGACCCACCCGCTCGTCAGGCTTCTTGCCCAAGCCCGAAGGGTGCGGGATGAAGCGGCTACGCTTGATCGGGAGCCGCGACAGCACCAGCAGGCCGCCCGTGGCGTCGATCTTCACGAGCTTGAGGATACGCCGGTCGCCCATCGCGTCCGGCGTGGTCGAGTACGGCGGACACAACTCCCGCAGCAGCTTCAGCCGGGCCCGCACGTCGAACATCTCCTGGAGCACGATGACGTCGGCGTCCAGCTCGGCCAGTGCCTGGGGCAGCTGTTTGAGCCGACGTCGCTTCTCCTGCGACGGAATCCGGACCGGTAGCGCCCACGCGTTGAACGTGACGCACTTAAGCGTATGGACGTTGGACATGACGGCACATATGAAAGCAGCGGACGCCATCCGGGTCAAGCGCTGTCGGCCTCCGGCAGTTTGAAGACGTAGCGAGCCAGCAGGTAGGCGATCACGAAGACGAAGATGCCCGAAAAGATCACGTCGCTGAGGAAATGGGCACCCTGGACGATCCGTCCCAACCCCACCAGTCCACCGAATGCCGCCGCGCCCGCGTAGATGAGTCGTCGTCGCCGCCAGAAGACGAAGGCGAACGCCGACAATGCAAACGGTATCGACGAGTGCCCCGATGGAAACGAACAGTTGCGCTCGCACTGATCGCTGATCACGAACGCCGGCGTGAACGTCCGCTCGCCGCTGAACTCGACGATATCGCGAGGACGCGCTCGTCCCCATTCGGCCTTGAACACGACATTGACCACCAGGCCCGGCCCCAGCGCGAACACCGTCAGCAAGTAAAAGATCGTTCGCGTATTGAACGGACCGACCGCCTTTCGCCGAACCCGGTTGTACACCAACGCGGCCAGCAGCGACAGGATGAGGACTCCGGCCAAAGGATGGACCATCTCGTACAGCAGCCGGACCCACCAGGTGCTACGGAGATAGAACCCGGTGGATTCGTTGAAGAACAGTCCCGAGAACCAGAGATCGATCCCCGGGGCGAAGATGAAGATGAGCGCCAGCCCCGTTGCGCCGGCGAGGAAGGTCAGTTCAGTCTTTCGAGTTCGGTTCACGGCAGCGGGCCGGGGTTAGAAGTAAGTAGTGATTAGTGATTGGTAATTAGTAACATCGAACGCCGGCGATCCACAATCACTCGAGTTCCAGGCCGCACGTTCGAAGGTACGGAACCCGACCACCTTGCTTACTGTGATCGAGATGCTGATCATCAGTGACTAACGGCTGCGGCTGTCAATTTCAGAACTCGGGAATGGGCCCTCAAGGAGTGCCGGAATGAAACCGAAAAGATTCATCCACCCTCCCCTATTCCTGCTGGCACTAGCGGTCAGCACCTATGAACTCAAGGCCCAGACCTGCCCGGTCCCGCCTATCATGGACGGCCACACGCACATGGGTTTCGCCACGGCACTCTCCGGTGAGGTCGCCGTGGAGAGCCTGGACTACATCACCGAGAGGGGGTACGGCGCGGCCGGCTTCGTAATGCCCGTTGACCGTCGCGAACTGACCGACCTTCCAGCGACGCTGACCGACGAAGTCGATCAACTGCAAGAGCTCTCTCGAGAACTCAAGACCTTCGCTCTCGCTCGAACCCCCGAAGATGTCGCGCAGGCCTGTGAAGAAGGAAAGTTGGCGGTTTTTCTAACCATCGAGACCTTCGATGGCATCTTCGGGAACGAACCTGAACGAGTCGATCGGTATGCGGAGATGGGCATTCTGTCCATCACTCTGGTGAACAACGAGTTCGACGAACTCCTGAACCGGCACGAGACCAGCGCCGAACTCACGCCCTTGGGTCGGGACATCATCACCAGGATGAACGACAAGGGGATCCTCGTGGACATCACTCACCTCTGGCCCCAGGAGATGCTGGCGGCTGTCGCGGCGTCCAACCGGCCCGTCATCGCGTCCCACTCGAATCCTCAGGGCGCCGGTGCACCCGACTCACCACTCTTCGATGAAGTCGTCGAGGCCATGGCAACTAAGGGTGGCCTGATCATGCTATCCTTTAACGCGAGTCGGCTCTTCCGCACGGATGAAGATCAGACCGATGCGGTCGGCCGGGTGCTGGACCAGATGGACCACATTCGGAATCTCGTCGGAATCGATCACCTGGGGATCGGCACGGACCTCCAGGCTTACGGGCAGTACGTCCCGGAAGAGTTGGCCCGAACATCGGCTATCGCCGCCCTTCAGGCCCGCATGAAGGAACGAGGGTACAGCCCCGACGACATCGAGAAGGTATTGGGCGGCAACTTCCTAAGACTCCTTGGCGAGGTTAGAACGCGGTAATGACCTCGAAAAGACTTAGGGCGGGACGATATTATTTCGCCCCGCCCTTTTCTCAGACATAACTCCAAGCCTATCCCGCCGGTTTGATGTTCTGGTTCAGCCTGAAGAAGTTGTCCGGATCGTACCTGTTCTTCAACTCGACTAACCGTGAATAGTTCGAGCCATAGGCCGCACCGATGCGCTCGACCTCGTCGTCGGGCATGAAGTTCACGTACACACCGCCCGTAGCGAAGGGTGCCGAACGGTCGAAGAACTCCCGCGCCCACGAGACGCACATCTCGTCTTCGGCCGGATCTTCCCAACGGGTGTGCACGTTAACAACGAACTCGGCGTCGCGGTGTGTATACGCGGTAGCGTCGGCCGCGACGCGGCCAACCGCGCCGCCCAGGTGTGCCATAAAGATCTCGCAATGAGCCGTCGGCAGCTTACCCGCGTACTCGATAAGCACGTCCAGCGCGCCGTCGCTCAGCTCGGTGAAGTCGTGCGACTTCCAGTAGTTGCGGAAACCCGGCGTGTTTAGCGGGTCAAAGGCCGCTTGGAAGTCGAGGAACGGGGTCGGCCCGATGACGTCGGCAATGGGATTGCCGATGGCGCGCAACCCCTCGAACGCTCGCTCGCCTTCTGTGAAGTCACCGTTGTATAAAGCGGGAAGCACCACAACGTCCGAGCCGTGAACATCTTCCGGTAGGAAAGGCAGAGGCGGCGCTTTGCGAAGCACCACAAAGGCGGCGAGCTCTTCGGGCGCCGACGCCACGAACTCCCGGTACTGGCGCAGAACATTGGCGGCATCGGCGTGGTGGTGAACGATCACGCCGGCAAGCACTTCAGGCCCCACCGGGTGGACGTTGAACTCGAACGACGTCACGATTCCGAAGTTGCCGCCGCCACCCCGGATCCCCCAGAACAGATCGGCATTCTCACTAGCGCTGGCCGTGACTTTCTCGCCGGCGGCCGTGACGACCTCGGCCGAGATCAGGTTGTCGATAGTCAATCCATGCTTGCGGCTCAGCCACCCGAACCCGCCTCCGAGCGTGAGGCCCGCGACTCCCGTCGTCGAGGCGACGCCGATCGGTACTGCGAGGCCGTGGACCTGCGTCGCCGTGTCGACATCGCCCAGGGTGGCTCCCGGTTGCACCCGCGCCATGTGGTTAGCCGGATCTACCTCCACCGCGTTCATGCCGGACAAGTCGATCATGAAGACCCCATCGGCGACCGAGTTGCCGGCGATATTGTGGCCGGCACCGCGAACCGATATGAGAAGGCCATGCTCCCTGGCGAAGCTCACCGCCTCGACGACGTCGTCCGCGCCCGCACAGCGGACGATGGCCGCGGGACGTCGGTCGATCATCGCGTTCCAGATGGCACGCGTCTCGTCGTAGGCCGACGACTCGGAAGTCAACAGACCTCCTTGGAGTGCCGAGGCGAGTCCGGCCACTGCATCAGGGCCAACGGTGGTTTCGCCTCCGTCGAGAGTACGGACTGTCAGGTCAGACATGACTCCTCCTGTGATTGGGGCTTCATCGGGTCATCATGCACGAGGTCAGAACGCCGCGTGCGTGAACTCGAGAGTTGTGGGTTGAGGGTGGGCGAGTACACAGCCCCGGCGGGGCATCCATAACCGCCCCGGAGGACCAGGAACGGGAGATGGTATTCAAGACCGCTCGGGGGCAGCAAGCTGGCCATGGACTCCTCAGGGCTAATCACAAAGATTCGAGAACGGCCAGCAAGATGCAGCGGGCGACCCGATATCACAAGTGCGGTCGATGCAAAGCCCCGAGCGCCGTTCGACGCTCGGGGCCAATCTCAGGAACCGTCAGGTGGGGCTGGCAAACTGACCCTAGTCCGCTCCTCTTTCGTACATCACTCTTCCACCGACGATCGTGTAGACGACATCGGTGGTGGGAATCTCGGCTTCCGGGATCGTCAGGATGTCCTTCGACAGCACCACGATATCGGCGAGCTTACCGGGCGTCAGCGTCCCCTTGATATCCTCCTCGAACGCCGCATAGGCGGCCAAGCTGGTATACGTGGCCAGCGCCTCCATCCGGGTCAATCGCTGCTCCGGAAAGAAAGCGGTGCCATCGTTCATGACCCGAGAGACGGTCGCGTAGTAACTCGCGATCGCACTGACGTCCTCGACGGGCGCATCGGTGCCGTTGGCGATCACGGCCCCAGAGTCCATCAGGTCTCTCCACATGTACGCGCCTTCCCGCGCGCGCTGTTCGCCCAGCCGAGGAGTCACCCAAGGACCGTCGGAAGTGCAATGCACGCCCTGCATCGAGGCAATCACACCCATCTGGCCGAAGCGGGGAATGTCGTCGGGATGCAGGTGCTGCGCGTGCTCAACGCGCCACCGCACATCGCTCTTGTCCGGGTTCGCCTCAAACGCGGCCTCGTACGTATCCAGAACCTCTCTATTCGCCCGATCGCCGATGGCGTGCACGCACAGCTGGAAGTCGTTCTCCATGGCTATGCGCGCGGTCTCCCGAAGATCTGCTATGGGGCTGGTATTCAAGCCGGTGCTGGTGGGCAGGTCCGAATACGGCTCCAGGAGCCATGCGCCGTGCGGACCCAGGGCTCCATCGACGGACACTTTGATGCCGCGCACCGTGAGGCGATCGTCGCCGTAGTTGACCATGCGATACTCGGGCAGCAACGCGGCCAGACGATCGTTGGGCTGGCGGATCATGACCCACAACCGCACGCCCAGGGCTCCATCGTCCACCATCTCTTTGTAGAGATCGACGGTCCCGAAGCCGACTCCAGCATCTTGGAAGCTCGTCACACCCTTGGACAGCACCTCTTCGGCAGCGAGCTCGGCCAGCCTGCGCGGGTCGGGTGGCTCGGCGTTCTCGGCGGCCGCACTGAGAAGACGCTGCGCCGTCTCACGGAAGGCGCCGATGGGTTCACCGTCGGCATCACGCACAATCTCGCCCCCCGGCGGATCGGGAGTCTCGCTCGTGACCCCGGCCATCTCCATCGCTCTGGCGTTGGCGAAGGCCGCATGGCCGCTGGCGTGCCGAAGAATCACCGGGTTGTCAGGCGAAACGGCGCTCAGCGAGTGGTGCGTGGGCAGTCCCTCAACGTTCCCCGGAGGGGGCGTGTCCCATTTCTCCTGATGCCAGCCGCGCCCTCGGATCAGCGCGCCTGGTGCGACGTCCGAGGCCGCGTACTCGACCATTGACACGATCTCTTCCCAATTCGCCACGGTCATCAGGTCGAGCTGCATCTTGGCATCCCCGACTCCGAGGAAGTGCCCGTGGGCTTCGATGAATCCGGGGATAGCCAGTTGTCCCTCGAGATCGATGACCTGGGTCGCGGACCCGATGTACTGAGCGATGTCGGCATCGCTTCCGACGGCTAGTATCTTGTCGCCCTGCACCGCGATCGCTTCGCCATCCGGAACGGCCGGATCGACGGTGACGACCTTGCCGTTTCGCAGCACCAGGTCGGCGGCGTTCTCCGACTCGACAGCGCACCCCGCCGCCAGAACGATGGCGCTGACGAGAAGCGCTCCGACCATAACCCGCTGAAGACCTAACGCCTGTGCGATTCCCTCCATAGAGCCTCCCATACGTATAGTCCCGGAATCAGACTGCGCGCGTCCTATCCACCGCACTCCCAACCACAATAGATGTCACGAGGATCGGTGAACGTACGTGAAGCACCACGGGACGGCTAGATGGGAGCAAATCCTAGCTGGATGCTTCAACGGCAAGCTCGGCCGTCGCCTTATAGCCCAGCTGTTTCCGAATCGTCCCCAGCTGGCCCATGTGATACGACTCGTGCCACATGTAGAAGACAAGCGTGTCCAGCAACTTCTTTTCGCCGTGAGGCGCGTTCGGACCGCCCAAAGGGGCCAGCAGCTGCTCGTCGCTGGCAGCGGTGACGATATCCATCGCCCTCGCCGATGTCTCATTCCACATCTTCCGCAGCTCGGCGATGTCCGGATACCCAACCCCGTCGCTGGCTGGCTCGTTTCCGAACTGTTCGGCTGTCGGGCTTTCAGCGTCGGAGCCGAGCAGCTGCATGATGAGATAGCGATAGTGCAGCAGATGACCCACTACCCACGAGATCGATGCTCCTTCGTCTCCCCGGGAACGCTTGACTGCGTCCTCGTTCGAGAGATCCGAGGCAACCAGGCTCATGATGAAATCTGTGAACTTCAGGCTCTCGGCTATGGGGGTGGACATATTCATGGCACTCTCCCTCTGACTATTGGTTGGCCGGTGATGATGACTGACACGATGATTGTCTTCTAGAAATCGCGCCGACCCTGAGATTGTTCCCACCTGACGAGCGGCAGGCCCCCGGTTATACTTGGAGACCATGATCTATTGGTTAACGAAATCGTCCACAGGATACGCGTTGTCGTGGTTGACACCTTTTCTGGTCCTCGCCACCGGCGCGGGCCCGCTCCCGGCGCAGACTCGAGGTCCGGATCCCGTTCGGGTACCCCTCGAGGACATCCAGGCGGCGATGGAAAGCGAGGCCGAAAAGGGCTACAACCTGCTCGTCGTGACCAACGCCGGTAGGCTCGGTGCAGCGGTTCTGTTGACGTTGGCGCGAAGTGCAAAATCTGAGCGGCCGAATGGTCCTCCTCTTCTTCTCCACCACGAAGATTGGTACGCCGCCTTCCGAGACGTCACCGGTCTTTCCGACGAGCGGATTCCCGAGTATATCCGACTACAGTTGGAGTACCGGCAGGACCAGTTCGTTGATTACGGCTCGGAGGCTACATCTCTCGAGGTGAAGAAGGGACCCACACCCGAGTTCGTGGTTCAGGTCACCGCACAGTGGCCCGACGGACCTGACGTCCCTGAAGAGTATTCCTTTACCGATACGCTTCCGAATCCGAGCATGAAGGTCGTCAACAAGCGCGTAGTCACGTACTATCTGCTCGATTTCGGGGACATGACCGTCCAGGATGAGATTCACGGCGTAGCCGGCCGGCCCACGGAGGGCGCATTGAGCGTGGCTCTCAAAGTCGTGGGCGACGGTCACGCGGTGCAATCGCGGTTCGCGATCGTCGAGGGCGGCTTGATGGTGACCCATGCCGCCGCCAAGAAGGGTTTCATCCGCGTGAAGACGACCTCGACGACATTCCCTGACGGCACCATGATCAAGGACACTCCCGAGGACCGCCCCGAGCTCGAGGCGGTTGCCGAGCGCTTGAAGCAACCGCTGCAGATCGAGTACCCCTCCAGATGAAGACGCCTGACCAAGCCCCGCACGTCGAATTGGAGCGCTCTGCAACGCAGGCGCTGCCGTCGCTGGCTTTCGCCGTCGTCGGGACCCTGGTGGCGGTCAAGTTGCTCCTCCACATCATCACGAACGTGATCAGCCCCTACGAAATCCACCGCGACGCGTTTCTCTATATGGCGATGGGCGAGCACCTTCGCCTCTTCACCATGGACTTCCCGCCGTTCATCGGGATGCTCTCCGAGTTCACGCGGGCGATCCTCGGCGACTCGATGTTCGCGATACGCCTGCCCATCGCACTCTTCAGCACCGGGCTGGCGGTGATTGCGGCGCTGACCGCGCGCGAGCTGGGCGGCGGACGCTTCGCCCAGGGCCTCGCTGTTCTCTGTGTCCTCGCCAGCGGTCTGTACTTGCGAACCGGTACTCTCTTCCAACCCGTGGCGATCGATCAGTTCTGGTGGACGCTTGGACTGTTCGCGCTGGTCAAGCTGGCACGCACCGAAGAGCCGCGTTGGTGGATCGTCTTTGGCCTCGCGTGTGGCCTGGGCCTGCTGACCAAGTTCAGCATGCTCGTCTTCGGCTTCGCCGCCACACTCGCGCTGCTTGCGACCTCGAATCGCAAGGCGTTTCTCACGCGCTGGCCGTGGGTCGCTGCTGCCATCGCGTTCGTAATCGGCAGCCCCTCCTTCATCGGCCAGGTCCGATTGGGCTGGCCGCTGTTCGAGCAGATGGGCAGCTTGCGAAACGCCCAGCTGGCCCGGGTCACGCCGATGGAGTTCACCCTCGAGCAGCCGTTGATGGGACTGGGGTTCATCGTCGCCGCGGTAGGCATCGGGGCACTGACATTCGCCCCCTCGTGGCGTCGCTATCGAACGGTCGGCTGGACGGCGCTGTTCGTGTTCTTGACCCTGCTGATTCTCAAGGGCAAATCCTATTACATCGGCCCCATCTATCCGGTCATGTACGGTGCCGGCGCCGTAGTCCTCGAGCGAATCCGTGCGCCCAAGTGGGGGGTGCTAGCACGCTGGGGCACCGTAGTTCTGGTGGCTGGGTACGGGCTGCTGACGCTTCCCATCGGCTTGCCGATTCTAGCGCCGCCCACGATGGAGAAATACCTGGCCTGGCTCGCCTTAGACCGAGCGACCGAGACGAACATTGGAGCACAGGAACGGCTCCCGCAGGACTACGCCGACATGCTGAACTGGCGAGAGCAAGTGGAAGAAGTGGCGCGGGTGTACCATTCGCTACCGGCTGACGAGCGGAAACGAACCGTCATCGTCACCAGCAACTACGGCGAGGCCGGCGCCGTCGATTTCTACGGCCCGCGCTACGATATCCCGAAGGCTCGGTCATTCGTGGGGACCTACTGGTTCTTCGGCCCGGGCGACCTCCCGGGCGATGTGGTTATCCTCCATGGATTCCCCGAGGATGACGTCAGCGACTACTGCGGTTCTCTGACCGAAGCGGGTTACGTCGATCACCCGTACGCGGTGTCCGAACAAAGAGACCTGACGGTCTTCGTGTGCCGCGAAACCGCTCGGACGCTGCAGGAGATATGGCCCGGGCTGGCCGGCGAACAATAGGCGCCCTATTTCGCCAATCCCATCGCGTCGAGCACCGCCGCCGCCATTTCCGTACGCAGATCGATGACGACGCCCGCCATCCGAGGATCGTCGATCAAGTTTTGCATCTCATAGGGATCCTGCTCGAGATCGTACAACTCGTTCTCGTTCGGGTGCTGCACCCAGTGGATGTACTTGTGCCGTTGCGTCCGTATGGCGCGGTAATCCATGTCGAGAAGCCACGGGAACGGATTCTCGTATGTGTAGAACTCGATGAAGGCCGAGCGACGCCAGTCCTCAGCGGTACCTCGAAGCAAAGGCACTAGCGAGCGCCCCTGGATGTGATCCCCGATGGGCGCGCCCGCGACGTGCAGAACCGTTGGCGCGATATCCACCGAC
Source organism: Gemmatimonadota bacterium (assembly GCA_039589995.1). Lineage (GTDB taxonomy): Bacteria > Gemmatimonadota > Gemmatimonadetes > Palauibacterales > KS3-K002 > JBDHGH01. The sequence continues at coordinate 18,675 of JBDHGH010000051.1, forward strand.
ACCACAAGCTCGTCGATCTCAGAGCCGCCTTTCGCAACGGGCGGATAACGAATGATGAAGGGCGTGCGAATCGATTCTTCGTAAGGCATCCGCCGCTCCACCGACAATGCGTGCTCGCCGTAGAAGAAGCCGTTGTCGCTGGTGAAGATGATGAACGTCTCGTCCAGGATGCCCTTCGCGTCGAGTGCGGCCACGATCCGTCCCATACTCTCATCGACGGCGAGTAGCATCTCGGTGCGCCGCCTGATCGTCTCCTCAGCGGTGCCGAGATCGAGTATGGAGCCGAACGCCTCGATCATCTCGTCCGAGTGCTTGCGCTCCAGGGCTCTACGAAGAGCCGGCCTGTCGGTCAGCTCCTCGGGAGACGCGGCCAGGTTCGGCCGCCGCGGAAAAACCATCTCCTCATAACGTCCCAGGTGTCGCGGCGCCGGGACGTACCCACGTTCTCCTGAGGGATCGACGGATCCGTCATCGAGCTGAACGGCGTCGGGGTGGATCGCTTTGTGTCCTATATAGAGGAAGAACGGCTGGCCCTGTCCCCTCTCCTTTTCAATGAAGGTCACAGCACGGTCCGTCAGGATATCGGTGAGATACCCCTCGAAGGTTTGAATGCGACCGTCCTCGTACAGTTCAGGATCGATGGAACGCCCTTGCCCCGGTATCGCCGACCAGTAGTCGAACCCCGGCCTGGGCGTGGGATCGTTGCCCATGTGCCACTTGCCCAGGAATCCGGTCTCGTATCCCGCGCGCTGCAGAGCCTGGGGGAACGTCTCCAGCCGATGACTCATCCGATTGCGCGCCACGTTGTCGATGATGCCGTGGCGCGATGGGTACTGGCCCGTCAGGATGCTGGCCCGGTTCGGCGAGCAAAGCGGAACGGCGTGAAACGCGTTCGCAAGCCGGGCGCCGTCGCGTGCCAGGCGATCGATGTTCGGCGTCTCGAGAAAAGGATGCCCTGCGACCCCCAGCTCGTCCCAACGCAAGTCGTCGACCACGACGACTATGACGTTTGGACGCTGACCGTCAACCTCCGAGTCTCTAGTCGTCTCGGCCGCGTCGCGAGGTTGGCAGGCCGCGAGAGGGAGCAGCGCACCGATCAGAATGGCGCGAAGCGCGTTGCGGATCATGGCGAATGGTCTCCTTTTGCCTAGATGGTAGCCTCTGGACCCGCCATTCGATACTCTTCGAGGCGCCCGAATCGAACTCAGGTCAAACATGATAACAGATCCCACGCACATATTCCTCGTCCTGGCCGCCGTCGTCTTCATCGCGGTCCAGATGGAGAAGCGATTCGCTCTCGTCCGCTCGCTTAGCGCCGCACTGACGGGAATCCTGTTCGGCATGTTGCTGTCCAACATCGGCCTGCTGCCGGGCGAATCCCCGACATACGACTTCCTGATGGGACCGGGCGTGAACCTGGGCATCGCGCTGATCCTCTTAAGTGTGGACCTCCGTTCGATCCTGCAGGCTGGGCCAAAGATGTTGGCGGCGTTCGGGATCGGTGCCGCCGGGACCGCCGCGGGTGCAATCGTGGGTGGTCTGATGTTGTCCGGGCTGGTGGGCCCCGAAACGTGGAAGCTGGCGGGACAGTACACGGGCACGTACACCGGCGGCGGCGCCAATTTCGCCGCCCTGGGCCGCGCCTTCGATACCAGCGCCACGCTCTTCTCTGCTGCG
>JBDHGH010000052.1:0-28418 GCA_039589995.1 Gemmatimonadota bacterium
CACCTCCTCCAGTGCCGCGCCCGCGGTCGTTGGCCGCGTGATCGCGATGATATCAGTGTTCCTCATTAGACTCGTTCCGAGTCGTTGATCAGAATGTAATCAGTAATCAGTAACCAGTGACTCCGTGGGGACCGCGCGCATCGTCTACGCGAGCGAGCTGCTCGCCTAGATGATTCCGCAGACGCCACGGAATTACTGGTTACTGATTACTGATCACAGGTAGCCCTACATCCCAACCCGCCAGCCAGACAACACCCCGCCCCCGAGCTCCAACGACGGCCCAGCACTCAACCGGTAGCCCAGCACTCCGGCGATAGCCCAGCGCCACATTCCAGGCTAGTTTGTCGCACAGCGAGGAAACAATGCCTGCACAGAAGTGGCCGTTCCTGATCATTGCCAACCGGCTTCCCGTCACCCGCAAACGGGTCAAGGGCAAGACCCAATACACCAGGAGCCCCGGAGGTCTGGTTTCCGCGCTGACGCCTATCGTGCAGCGGTCGGGCGGCGGCGGCTGGGTCGGCTGGACCGGGACAGTGGGTGAGGCACCGAAGCCTTTCACGCACGACGGGATCGTCCATCTCCCCGTATCCATCAGTAGAAATGAACTGAAGCAGTTCTACCAGGGGTTCTGCAACGGAACGACCTGGCCGCTCTACCACGGGGCGATCCGCGAACCCGAGTACCATCGGACCTGGTGGCGATCCTACATCGCCGTCAACAAGCGCTTCGCTCAGATAACCGCGGAGGCTGCAGCACCGAAGGGACTCGTCTGGATTCACGATTATCATCTGCAGCTCGTACCCGCGTTGCTGCGCGAGCTGCGACCCGACCTCCGCATCGGTTTCTTCCTTCACATACCATTTCCACCCGAAGAGCTGTTCGGGCGGTTGCCCTGGCGGCGGCAGATCCTCGAAGGCATGCTCGGCGCCGATGTCGTCGGATTCCAGACTCAGGACGGCGCGCAGAATTTTGTGCGCCTCGCCAAACGTCACGCCGATGTGAAGACGCAGGGTAGTAGCGTCATCTCCCATGGCCATACGGTCAAGGTGGGCGCCTTTCCCATCTCCGTCGACTTCGAGCGCTACGACTCGATGGCGCGCGACGAGGAAGTCGTGAATCGCTTCACGGAGATACACCAGCAGCTGGGCCGGGGTCGGAAGATCATCTTGGGGGTCGATCGCCTCGATTACACCAAGGGCATCGACGTTCGCTTGCGCGCCTTATGGGAGGTCCTCTCGCGCCGGCGGCAGTCCATCCGCGGCTGCGTCATGATCCAGTTGGCTATACCCAGTCGCGAACGTGTCCCCGAGTATCGGGAATTGCGCAGCCGGGTGGAGGAACTGGTTGGACAGATCAACGGCGAGTTCGGTGAGGTCGGAAAAGCGCCGGTGCACTATATACACCGCGAGCAGCCGTTCAAAGAACTGGTGGCGCTCTACAGGGCCGCCGATGTGATGCTGGTGACACCGTTCGCCGACGGCATGAACCTGGTGGCCAAGGAATACGTCGCGACGCGTTTCGACAATACGGGCGTACTGATCCTCAGCGAGTTTGCCGGCGCCGCACGAGAACTGCGAACCGCGCTGCAAGTAAACCCCCACGACGTGGATGGGCTGGCTGAGACCCTCGACCTGGCGCTCTCGCTACCGCGCAAGGAGGCGGCGAGGCGAATGCGGCGTATGCGCGATGTGGTTCGGCGTCACACCGTGTACGACTGGGCCGATTCCTTCATCAAAGCCCTATCGGACTAGCTGGCCACCTCCTTTTTCTTCAGATCGAACGTCTTCGATTCCCCACGCTTGAACGTCTGGATCGCGCCATCGATGCCGATGCGGGCGTAAGGCGCCCAAGCACCTTCGAAAGCCACTGTCAGCACTTCGTGAGTGATGTGGATGCGGAACCAGTGCCCGCGATACTGGATGCGCGAGCGAACTGAACCCAGCTCTTCCGGAAGACAGGGGTTCAGCCAGAGCACGCCCTCTCGCAGGGCTATCCCGCTGTAACAACGCTGGACGAGATCGACGGTTCCGGCCATGGCGCCCAGGTGAATACCTTCGGGCGTCGTGCCGCCCTGCACATCCTTGATATCGGCAAGCACCGCCGCCTCGAACCAGCGCCAGGATCGCTCGCGGTCCGAACGCGCCTGCACCCACGAGTTAATAATCGCGCTGAGCGTGGAGCCGTGAGAGGTGCGCCGTAGGTAGTAATCGATGGTCCGTGGGATCCAATCAGGTTCAAACGGATAGCCCATCCATTCGAACAGCTGCGCCAACCGCTCAGCCGAGAACAGATAGAACAACATGAGCACATCGGCCTGTTTGCTTACTTTGTAACGGTTCGGCGTGTCTCCCTCGGCTTCCAGTATCCGATCCAGCCGATGGATGTCGCCATATTTCGCCCGATAGCCTTCCCAGTCGAATTCCTCAAGTTCTTCGTAGCCCTCGAACTGGCTGATGATACCGCCATCGTGAAAAGGCACGAACATCTTGCGGCCGATCTCGTCCCAGCTGGCGACCTCTTCGTCGGTCAGGTTCATGTCCTCGAATATCTCGGTCTTACAATCCTCATCGAGGAGCTCGACGACGCGGCCACCACACTGCAACACCCAGGCAGCCATCACATTGGTGTAGGCGTTATTGTCGATACCCGGAGCATCGCTATCCGCGTAGGCGGTGTGATATTCGTCGGGCCCCACGACACCACGGATTTCGTAGCGATCGCGCTCGGGATTGTACGTGGCGATGCTCGCCCAAAACCGCGCGATCTCGAGTATTATCCTGGAGCCGTAGGTGCAGATGAAATCGCGGCGACCTGTGGCTTGATAATGTCTCCAGACATTGAACGCGATGGCGGCGTTGACGTGCCGCTGCAAGTGAGTGTCGTCGGGGTTCCAGCGCCCCGACTTTGGGTTCAGGTGCACCACCTGGGTCTCTTCGCGTCCGTCGCTCCCGCTTTGCCACGGGAACAGCGCACCCTCAAAGCCCTCCTCCCTGGCGATGCGGCGGGCTTCGGGTAGGCGGCGATACCGATACATGAGCAGCGCTCGCCCGATCTCGGGTATGCGCAACTCGAGGTACGGGAAGATGTACAGCTCGTCCCAGAAGATGTGGCCGCGGTAGGCTTCGCCGTGGAGTCCGCGGGCCGGAACCCCGACATCGAGCTCGAGATTGTTTGGCGATACCGTCTGCAGCAGGTGGAAGATATGGAGCCGTAGCGCGAGCTGGGCATCGGGAACACCCTCCAGCTCGATGTCGCACCGGTACCAGAGTCGTTTCCACGCCAACCGATGCGTGCTCAGCAAGTGATGAAAAGACCCGGCTCGAAGGACCGCGCGACCGGCCTCGTGGGCGGGCGCGCTGATGCCCCAATCCCGAGAGGTATAGAGGGCGACTACCTTTTCAACGCGGATCGGAATCCCGACCTGGCACTCGAGGACCGCAATCTGCTCGATATAGCCCCGCTCTCGGTTCGTCTCCCTCGATGGCGTCACGGGTTTATCGTCTACGAAGAAGCGCGTGCGCGCCGCCTGGGCCATCTCGATGCCGGACTGAACGGTTCGGACCGACAACCCGATGCCTTCGTCATCCAGTGCTGAACTGGTACCGGGCTCGAGATGCTGGCTGGCCAGGTTGCGGTAGCGAGCGACACCTGCGTTCGTGACGCGTCCATCGAGCGCCGAGCGAACCTCGATCGTTCCCGACCAGTTCTCGGGTATCAACGTCCATTCGATGGCCGCCGTGTGCATGTCGGCCATGTGCACAAGGCGTCGGCTGCGCATTCTCGTTTCTCTACTCTCGCCGTCGCGGAAGCGCAGAGTGCGCTCCATGACTCCGCCCTCGAGATCCAGCTCCTGCCGGTAGTCGAGCATCTCGACCTGGTCGGTACTGAACCAGTCGCCACCCTCGGGGCGAAAGGTCAAGCCCAGCCAGTTCGGCCAATTGACCAGGTCCTCGTTTTCGATATCACGCCCGGCGACGTGAGTCTTGAGCCGGTTGTAGCCTCCGGCGAGGTAGGTGCCTGGGTAGTGGGGCCCGCCGGCCTCAGCCGTCTCGATGGCCCCTCGGGTGGCGAAGTAGCCGTTCCCCAGAGTACAAAGCGCCTCACGCAGTGGCTCTTCCTCGGGCCGCCAACCCTCGTAGACCAGCTTCCACCCGTTCACATTTACACTTCCTTCAACAGTATGTAGAAGCGCTGAAGTAGTTCCTGGACCTCAGATGTATCTCTCAGACCGTAGTCGGCGTGTGTAGCATACGGGGGAGTCCCGACGATGACTCCCAAACCTCGATCTGCCAGGGCGGCGAAAGCGTCCTCATCGGTGACGTCGTCGCCGATGTACACGGGTTGCACCACGGAATCGTCCAGCTTCAAGGCCTCGAGCAACCAGAGGACAGCCCGACCCTTGTCCCAATCGATGTCGGGGCGCAACTCGAATATCTTCTTGCCGCCAGACAATCGTAGCCGTGGGTGACGACGCTGTACGTCCCGCACCGCTTCTTCGACCCGCGTGACATCGCCCTCGGCAACATTGCGGTAGTGGTTGGCGATGGCGAAGCGCTTGCGCTCTACACGGGCACCCGGGACGCTTTCGATGTGAGCCCTAAGTTCTCTTTCCGCCGCCTCGAGGTCCGGCAGACAAGCGCGCCCCCCTTCGTGCTCCAAGCGCAGGTTCGGCCCTTTGATGTCGAACCCGTGGCTGCCTGCGAAGATCAGGTCGTCGAGGGCGACCAGTGGCTCTACATCACCGCGATCGCGACCGCTGACGACGGCGACCGTGCACAGCTCGGCCAGCCGCTGCAACACGTCGCGCATCTCCTGGCCCAGTAGTGCATCCTCGGGTTGGGAGACGATGGGCGTCAACGTGCCATCGTAGTCGAGGAACAAGGCGGGGCGCCGATTCTCGAGACTCTCCACGATCGCACTCCATGACGACAGAGCGGACGGTAGCTCTTCCGGTAGTCGCGTGCCCACCGTGTGTCCCGCCGTCATGGCATCGGATCCTTCGTCTTGATGTCCCTCAGGTCGGCGACGACGGTATCGGCGCCGGCATCCAGCAATGCCCGGCGAGCTCCGACGCGATCCACGCCAACCACCCAGCCAAAACCGCCGGCGGCAGCTGCCTGCACTCCCGATACAGCATCTTCAAAGACAACGGCGCGCTTCGGATCAACACCGAGCAACTCCGCCGCCTTTAGGAACATGTCGGGTGCGGGCTTGCCCCGAAGCCCACGGCGGCTGGCTTCCACGCCGTCGACCCGAACATTGAAGAGCGCGCTGAGATTGGCCGCGTGCAGTACAGTCGCGCAATTCGCACTCGAGGACACGATCGCCGTCTTCAGGCCCATCGCCCGCCAACGGCGGATCTGTTCGACGGCGTCCTCGAACACCTCAACTCCGCCTTCGGCCAGCATCTGGTTGTAGAGTTGGTTCTTTCGATTGCCCAAGCCACAGACCGTCTCGACTTCCGGCCCATCTTCGGGATGCCCGTCCAGCAACTCGACACCGCGAGACGCAAGGAAACTGCGCACCCCATCGTAGCGGGGTTTGCCATCGACGTACTGCGCGTAATCGTCTTCGATGTCGAAGGGCCGGAACGGATCCGCGGTTCGGACCGCCCGAGGTCCGAGATACTCGTCGAACGTTCGCTTCCAGGCCCTGGCGTGCACGGCTGCGGTATGGGTGACAACGCCGTCGAGATCAAAGATCACGGCGTCGAAATCTTCTTTGGAGATCGCCCTTTCCGTCATTGCAGCCTCGGTTTCTCATGCCAGCCGAATGCTGTTCGGAGAACGGGCCTGACCGGGGCAGCTATCGCTGTGCGAAGCGGTCGAGAAACGCTCTTTCGTCGGGCGTCAAGCTGCCGATTCCGGAGGTACTGATCTTCTCTATAACGCGATCCAGTTCGTCGCGGTTCACAGGGTGCATCTCGTCGCGGCGGATACTCTCCCAGCGCTTCAAGTCCGACTTTTCACCACCGGGGCTACGGGCTGGAGCCTCGAGTTTCCTCTTGAACTTCTTGGCCGGCGAGTTGTGCTCGGTCCATTTTATGTAGAAGTAGCCGCCAACGAATCCACCCAAGTGAGCGAAGTGCGCCACCCCTCCTTGCATGGCACCGAATCCGCCGAACAGTGAGAGAGCTGTCATCACTCCGACCAAGACACGGGCTTGCACCGGTAGCACGCCCCAGATGTAGATCTGTTCGCGTGGCCAGTACATGGCGAATGCCAGGAAGATGCCAAAAATCGCACCCGACGCGCCTACAATGGGAATGAATGAACTCACGACAGGGTTGATAAAGGCGTTGAGGATGGAAAGGAGTCCGCCCGTGATCCCACTGGCAAAGTACAGCCCGAGGAAGTGCTTCTCCCCGAGTCGTTGTTCAAGTCGTGGCCCAAAAAAGAACAGCCCCAGCATATTGAAAATCAGGTGCATCCAACCCGCGTGGAGGAACATGTAGGTCACGATCGTCCACGGGCGAGTCAGGACTACGGCTGGGATTAACGCAAAATACGTCGGAATGCCGCGGATCGCGTAGTACGTGATGAGGAATACGACAGCATTCGCGTAGATGAGGCGCGAGACCCAGCGTGTCATACCCATAGGGAAGGCAGCGCCAGGGCTGGTCTAGAGTCCGTCGGCGAGGTGCTAAGCGGCAAGAATCTCGACGAGCGTGATCTCGAAGTTGAGCTTCTTGCCAGCCAACTCGTGATTGGCATCGAGTGTGATGGTGTCGTCGCCAATTTCCGTAATCGTAACGTTCGTGACGATGCCGTCTTCACTGCTCATCTCGAGCACCAACCCGACCTCGGGATCGATTTCGGTCGGAAGTTGCTCGCGACCGATGACAGCGACGAGATCGTCTCTGTGATTGCCGTAGGCTTCGTCCGGTGGAATGGAGACAGTCCTGGTCTCGCCCTCGTCCAGTCCGTCGACGGCGTTGTCGAAGCCTGGGATGACTTCCCCCTGCCCTACCGTAAACTCGAGTGGTTCTCCATCGAGCGAAGAATCAAACTCAGCGCCATCATCGAAGCTACCGGTGTAATGGACGAGTACCGTGTCCCCTGCTTTCGCCTGTGCCAATGTCCTTCTCCATTCGATGCCATCTTCGAGACGGCGGTCTCTGGTTGAGGCGCTGTTATGGGGCCGAATATACCCAAAGGTCCAGCGCGCCGCGAGGACCCTTCGCGGCCTAAGTTGAAGCGTGGCGCTTGCATCGCGACGGGGCCGCGTCTATTTGAGAGCCTTCAACCCAAACCACGAGGAGATGACCGTGCGACAACTCACCGGTCGGACGGCCTTGATCACCGGCGCCTCCCGCGGCCTCGGCGTTTATATCGCCCGAGCGCTGGCGGACGAGGGGATGAACCTGGTTCTGGCGGCCCGGACCCTGGACAACCTCGAGACCCTGGCTGGAGAGCTGACCCAAGGCGGGGTCGAGGCTCTGCCGGTGGCCACCGACGTGACGGACCAGAAGGCATTGGAGTCCTTGGTCGCTGCGGCCGACGCCCGGTTTGGGGGAATCGACGTGCTGGTCAACAACGCAGGGACTCTGGTGCTCTTTCCCTTTCACAAGCTCGGGATCGCCGACATGGAGCGCGCCCTCCGTCTCAACCTGACTTCCGCGATGATACTCACACGGCTGATTCTCCCGGGAATGCTGACGCGCGGCCGCGGGCACGTCGTGAACATGTCTTCGCTCGCCGGAAAATGGGGTCCGCCTTTCGACCAGGTGTACGGCGTCACCAAAGCCGGTCTCATCGGATTCACCGAGTCGCTGCGAGCCGAGTACCGCGGGACCGGTGTCAGCGCATCGGTGATCTGCCCGGGTTATGTGGAGGAAGCGGGGATGTACGCCGTGGGCCGAGAAACGATGAACGCCGTGGCACCGGCCTGGGTCGGCCGCACTCGACCACGGCGCGTGGCGCGCGCCGTCGTGAAGGCGATCAAAAAAGACCGCCCCGAGATCATCGTCAACACGCCGCCGGCCCGGTTGGCCGCCGTGGTGACGGCGATGAGCCCTTCCCTGGGCCATTGGGCCTTCAGACGCTTCGGCGGCTGGGCACCGTTCGTTCGCGGCGCCCAAGTCAATCTACAAACCCGCGGTCAGGTGACGGGGCTCACCGGCTCACCCTCGGACTGAACCCGCCCGTTTAGGCGATAAGAAGAGCGGGAAACGCTGAATCAACGCTTCCCGCTCGCTTGGCTTTCTAAATCGCGGTGTCTGATGACTTCCGGCGATCCGGTCGGCCCTGACCTGTGAATATCACTCACCGTCCGTCACCAGACATCGCATGCTTCGGCTATCTATGCTTCATTGCCCTCAGGAGGCCGAAGGCTGCTGTCCACGCAGGCTACATCTTCGGCAGGATCACCGAGTCGATGACGTGGATGACGCCGTTACTCGTGTCGATGTCGGTCTTGACGATACGAGCCTTGTCAGCCCACGCCTCACCGTCCTTGACCTGAATCTTGATCTTCTCGCCCTGGACCGTCTTCAGGTACGACTGCCCGACGACATCTTTCGCCATCAGCTTACCCGGAACGACGTGATAGGTGAGGACGGCGATCAACTTCTCGCGATTCTCGGGAAGAAGCAGGCTCTCGACCGTGCCCTCGGGGAGCTTCGCGAACGCGTCGTCGGTGGGCGCAAAAACCGTGAACGGGCCCTCGCCCTGCAGGGTCTCGACCAAGCCCGCGGCCTTGACAGCCGCAACCAAGGTCTCGAACGAGCCGGCAGAGATGGCGGTCTCGACGATGTCCTTGTCGCCACCCTCGTAGCTCGTCGAGCTCATGTACTGAGCCGCGGCGGAACCGGCGAGCACCACGACAGCGCCAGCCGCCAGGATCGTGAAGAAACGTGTGCGCATGAGGATTCTCCTTTTGATCGTTTCGTACTTGATGAATGCGGCGTACGGACTCATGAGTAGCTAGCCCAGGCTAAGGCCCAGCGCTTCTGAATCGACCTCCACGCCAGGGCCTGGTACACGCCTGCCGAACCTACGAGCAGGTAAACCAACCGGCTGAGAAGGCTGATCTCACCCAGTGAGATCGCCACGAGATCGATTCCGAGGAGCCCCACCAGGCCCCAATTGAGGCCGCCGATCACCAAGAGTGTCGCGGCCAAAACGTCTAGGGTCTTCATCCCCACCTCCTACAAGAAGTCAACAAATCCAACAAAAAGAGTGATTGTCTATGTATTGTAGAGCAATATATGCGGACAACGATAGTGTGTCAATGTTTTGTCAAACAATAGGATTGATACAAAGTGGACATTCTGGTATCTTGTGCACACGGAGACTGGAAAATATGGACCTAGAGATGATCGATTACTTGAAGAAGAGGCATCCGATCCGCCTGGTTGCGGCGCGTACCGGGCTCAGCCGGGACCTCCTGCGGGCCTGGGAATTCAGCTACGGTGTGGTGGCTCCTTTGAGAACCCCAGGTGGCCAAAGGCTCTATTCCGACGAGGACATCGAGCGACTCAGATGGCTGCGTTTAGCTCTGGACGGGGGTCGCAGAATCGGGCAGATCTCAGACCTGGGTATGGAGGACCTTCAGCGGCTGGTCCTGGATGACGAGCGGGCCGCCCTGGAGATGGTGGACCCCAAAGCCTCGGTGCCCGATGCGAGGCGATGGGAGCCGTTCCTGGAGGGCGCGTTGGCCGCCGTCGAGCTACTGGACGCCGCTCGCCTGGAAGCGACGCTGAAGCGGGCGCTGATCTCCCTCGGGGCGGCCGAACTCATCGAAGGCGTCATCAGCCCGCTGATGACTCAAATCGGCGAGCGGTGGTGGAAGGATGACCTGGGTCCAAGCCACGAGCATCTCGCAACGGTCATCGTGAGCCGCGTTCTCGGCGAAATCCGCACGACTGCTGCCAGCGGAGCGGATGGTCCGAGCCTTGTGGTGGCAACGCCTCGGGGCCAACGTCACGAGGTAGGAGCAATGCTCGCCGCCGCGGTTGCGGCGACCGAAGGCTGGCTCGTGACATACCCGGGACCGAACCTGCCTGCGAACTCCATCGCTACGGCAACGAGGGCGGTATCCGCGCGGGCAGTAGCGTTGAGCATCATCTATCCCACCCAAGACCCTACCCTTCCGGACGAACTCAGAACGCTACGTCGAGATCTCCCTGAAGGAGTGCGCATACTGGTTGGCGGTCAGGGCGCCTCGAGCTATAGTGAGCCATTGGAGGAAATCGGTGCGATTCGACCCAATAGCGCGGCTGCGTTGGCCGCGGCGCTGAGGTTCGTGGCAAAATCAATCGGGAACGGAAGGGCGGGCCACTAGCGGCCTGACCCGGAGTACCATCGTGAACTCGGTTCCTGCTGAGCGGGTTACAATCTGCAACGACGCCCCCGTCCGTTCAGACGGCATTCATGTACTGTATTGGATGACTGCCTTCCGACGTCTGGACTCCAACTTCAGCCTTCAGCGCGCACTCGAGTGGGCCTCGGAGCTGAACCAGCCCCTGGTCGTTCTCGAGGCTCTCCGATGCGACTATCCCTGGGCAAGCGAACGCTTTCATCGGTTCGTGATGGAGGGGATGGCCAACAATGCCAAGCGGGCGGCCGCAACTCGAGTTCTCTATTACAGCTATATCGAACCACGGCCGGGCGATGGCCGAGGTTTGCTCGAGGCTATGAGCGAATCGGCCAGCGTCGTCGTATCCGACGACTATCCCACGTTCTTCATCCCCAGAATGGTGGATGCCGCGGCGGGAAAGCTGGGGGTGAAGCTCGAGAAGGTGGACTCGAATGGCCTAGTACCCCTACGGCAGGCGGGACAGGTGTTCAAGACGGCCCATTCCTTCCGTCGCTTTCTTCAGAAGGCCCTCCCCGGCCAGTTCGATCGGTCTCCGGCGCCCGATCCTCTGAAGGACCTGCAGCTGCCGCGGCTCGATGCGCTCCCGGGACAAATCACCAGCCGCTGGCCCGATGCGACCGCCGCACTGAGCGGAGAATCGGCAAGGCTGATAGGAGATCTGCCCGTCGACCATACGGTGAGAGCGGCGGATTCGCGCGGCGGGAGCGAAGCAGCCGGCAGCGGTCTGGCACGCTTTCTCGATACTCGCCTGAGCGCGTACGGGGACCGCAATCACCCCGACAGGCCGGTCACCAGTGACCTATCGCCCTACCTGCACTTCGGACACATCTCCAGCCATCGGATTTTCGCGGCCATAGTCGACCGCGAGGGCTGGGATAACGACTGTGTGGCCCTGCAGGCGAACGGTGCTCGCAGCGGTTGGTGGGGGATGAGCTCGAGCGCAGAAGCTTATCTCGACCAACTGGTTACCTGGCGCGAACTGGGTTTCAACGCTTGCGCGTACCTGGAAGACTACGATCGCTTCGCCTCTCTTCCCGACTGGGCGCGTACTACTCTTGCGGACCACGCATCCGATTCCCGAACGCACCTGTACACGCTCAGCGAGTTCGAGGCGGCTCGGACACACGATCGCATCTGGAACGCGGCGCAGACGCAGTTGATCCAAGAAGGCCGCCTCCACAACTATTTGCGGATGTTATGGGGGAAGAAGATCCTCGAGTGGAGCGCGGCACCTCAGGACGCTCTGGCCATCATGATCGAGCTCAACAACAAATACGCGCTGGATGGCCGCGACCCGAATTCCTACAGCGGCATCTTCTGGTGTCTGGGGCGATACGACCGGCCCTGGGGACCCGAGAGACCGATCTTCGGCAAAGTTCGATACATGAGTTCTGAGAATACCGCGCGAAAGTTACGACTAAACGAGTATTTGAAACGTTACGAAGGTGAAGCGGATCTCCCGCCGAGCGCCGAGACGAGGTCCTAGGGCCCGGCCGAATCGTGTAGACTCATCACGAACGTTTCAGGATCGTAGCCCTGGCGTCTGAGTATCGCATGCACCTCCGCGAGGTCCGCAGCGCTCAGTTCCGGCTGGCGAGCGAGAATCCAGCCATAGTTTCTCTTTGCCGTGCCAACGACAGCGTAGCGGTAGTCCTCCGCCAGCCCGATGATCCAGTAGTCCCCCCAGAAGAGCGAGACGCCTACAACGCGTACGAAACTCACCTTGAGCTTGGCGTTCGATTGGGCATCCTCGACTTTGGCGAGCCCCGTCGCTCGGACCACCTTTCCCTCTCCATCGATGCACCGGTTAACCACGCTGATCTTACCGTCATCCTTGAGGGAGTAATACGCCGTCGTACCGACGGCACACTTCTTCTGAAAGCGATTCGGGATCTTTGCGATCTCGTACCAGAGGCCGACGTACCGGTCGAGGTCGACGTGTTCCACCGTCGTCGGCCGATCGTCATCCTGATGCCCAGCCGCCGGCCCGATTCCGGGTACGAGGGCCAGCGCAAAGATCCCAGCAAGAGCGAACATTTGAGTTCCCTTCTCCACAATCTTGACTGTCATTCAGGCCTTCTTGGGAAACCAAGGAATAAACGCGTTAGTCCGTGCCACATAGTCCCGATATGCCGGCTTGACGTCCTTGAGTCGCTTCTCCAGCAAGGCTACGCCGGAGACCTTCATCAGAAGAACCGTCATCAGGATCGGGCTGTAGAGGGTCCATAACGAACGCGGCGTGGCTACCGCAATGAGAAAGAAACCCCACCACACCATAGCATCGCCGAAGTAGTTGGGATGACGCGTGTAACGCCAAAGGCCCCGATTCAAGACTCTACCACTGTTCGCAGGATCGGCCTTAAAGCGCGCGAGCTGCCAATCCCCAACCGCTTCGAATACGAACCCCAGCGCGAAGAAGAGAACGCCAAGCCAGTCGAGCCAAATTAACCGAGTCGGCAATGTGCTCCATTCGGCCTGCAGCAGCGGTAGAGAGATGAACCACATGAGCACGGCCTGCAACCAGAATACAGTAAATAAACTCCGCCACGGGAACGACCTGGGATTGCGAGCGCGCATCTCACGGTAGCGGTAATCCTCGCCCGTTCCCCAGTTACGCCAGAGGATGTACAGTGAGAGTCGCAGGCCCCAAAGAGTTACGAGGACGGCAGTGAGTAACCTCCGCGGCGTTTCGGCCTCTGACAAGTTGAAGTATAGCCAAGCAAGGATGACGAAGCCCAATCCCCAGAAGATGTCGATGATGCTGGCGTCGCGCTTCAGTAGACTCAGGATCCAGACTACGGACATCAGCGCCAGCGCAACGCCTAGCGCGATCGTGATAGCTTCAAGAAACGATGTCATGTATAGAACTCCCTATGCCGCCTTCCGCCCCCTGATGCTCGGACGTCGGTCAGCGCTTCGGTCGGGACTTGATGGGTCGCCGCTGTCTCGATCATGGGCTCAGCACCTCGTGCATGGAATCGTCTCTCGTTCTAGCTCGCTCGCGACTCGACGGTCGCGTGAACCGATAGTGCGATACCCACCACTCGTTACCACCGCGATAGGCGAACAACTCGGCGCAGGCCATGAAGAATAGCCGCCAGCGCACGAACCAATGCTTGGCTTCTGCGAGCCCGTATACCTGACCGAAGAGATCCATGATCTCTGCACGCCGGACGTCCATATTGGCCAACCACGCTTCGGCGGTCCGCGCGTAGTGCTGACCGCCGACCACCCAATGATCGGCGATGGCCAGATCACCCTGAAAGTGCAAGAGCAAGTCGTCAGAAGGCATGATCCCGCCGGTAAAGAAGTGACGACCCATCCAGTTCCCCGCCCCCTCCGTCTCAAACTTGTAGGCGAGGTTTCTATGTGCAAAGATGTGGACGAAGAGATCCCCGCCCGGTCTCAGCCAGCCTGCAATGCGCTCCATCAAGATCTCGTAGTTCCGCATGTGCTCGAACATCTCCACCGACACGACGCGGTCGAACTGTTCCTCTGTGTCGAAATCGTTCATGTCAGAAGTCACGACTCGAACGTTCCGCAGCCCTTTCTTCATGCATGCGTCCTCGATGAAGCGACGCTGGGATGCAGAGTTTGACACAGCCAGGAATCGGCTGTTGGGAAATCGATCGGCTGCATAAAGGGTCAGCGAGCCCCACCCACATCCCAGCTCCAAGATATCTTCACCATCCACCATCCCCGCCCTTTGACAGGTCAGCTCCAGCATGGCCTCTTCGGCCTCGTTAAGCGACGCCACAGGATCAGGCCAATAGGCACTCGAATATTTCAAATGCCTGCCGAGCACAAGTTCGTAGAATCCGGCCGGCACCTCGTAGTGCTGCTCGTTCGCCGAGTCGGTGTGCAATGCAATCGGGCTCGCGCGAAGAGCGGCAATGAACGAGCGCTTAGCCTCGCGTTGCGACTCGGGATCGTCCTGGCTCTCCGCCATCAGACGGTTCCTCAACAACCGCCTGATCCCCCAACGCACCAGCCGGTCGGGAACGATTCCGCGCTCTACTACTTCCACCAAAAAAGACTGCAAGCGTTCCATGTTTCCTATCACTTGAATCGTACCATCAACCTGCCACAAGACTCTCCGCCCCAACGCGTGTGTCGATATCGCGACGAATGCTAGCGTGCATCGCGCGACCTAATGGGTATCGCCACGCCAGCCCCATCGCGATGAGGTTGCAGACGACAGGGGTCGCAACGTAGAGGCCCCTCAGCGTCCAAACCGTGGCCGAGGTCTGCTGCTCGGCTCCGGGCAAATAGCCCGAGAAGTCCAAAATCGGAAAGGCCAACCCGGCGCTGAGCGCCGCCGCAAGTTTCTTCACAATCGACCAGAACCCGATGTACTCGCCCTCTCGACGGGTACCACTTTGCCATTCATCGTAATCGATGACATCGGCCTGCATCGACGGCGGCAGGGCCATCACACCTCCGAGCCCCAGCGCCGAGCCTACGACGACGATCCCGAAGACCGTGCCATCGCCCTCGCCGAGCGGCAATGCCCAGACGAAAGCTCCCGTGTTGATAGCCAGCGCAATCAACCAGGCGCGTTTCTTGTCAAGCAACCGCGACAGGTATATCCATACGGGTACGGTCGCGGTGCCGATTCCCAGATAGATGGCCAGGAACAGAGGGCCGGAAGACGATCCCAGAACGTGCTCGACGTAGAAGAGAATCGTCGCTGCCGCGACCGATACTCCCAAGGCGCTGACGGCATACGCGCCGAGCAAGATGCGAAACGGACGATTCCGCCAGATCGATGCAAGGTTGCGGAAGAAAGTCTTCGGTCTCTGAGACTCAGCCCAGGACCGTTCCCGGACCGCTCCCACGCAAATCCCCACGAGCGCCACGACCAACACGACGTAGACGAACCCCAACAGCAGGTAGCGTCCGCGCTCAGCGATGAGATCGCTGCTCAGATCGACCCCAATGCCCAAAGCAATCGGTATTAGCGCCGCCAACAGCGTCCCGGCGAGAACGGCCGCCTCCCTAACGCCCAACAATCGAGTACGCTCGTCGTAGTCGAATGAAAGCTCGGCACCGAGAGCTTCGTACGGGACCGTCACCATCGTCCAGAATAGGAAGAACATGAAGGTGAGTCCGCCGAGATAGAGGCCCTCGAGCAGCGGGTTCGCGATGTGCGGGATGGCCACCAGCAGAACGAAGAATATGGCGAGCGGAATGGCTCCAATCGCCATCCAGGGCCGCCGTCGACCCCAGCGGCTGCGAGTCCGGTCAGAAAGGGCCCCGATCGCGGGATCGATGACGGCGTCCCAGGCACGCGACACCAGAACGACGATTCCCAGCACCGTCAGGTTGATGCCCACGACATCCGCGTAGTACTTCGGCAGAAAGACGTAGAACGTGAGGGCCAGCGCGGCGAGCACGAGGCCCGGAGCGCCGTAAGCTGCAATGGTCGAGCCACGCAGCGGGGCCGAGTTCATTGTGAGACCACAGGTTGTTGCGGAGCAAGGCGCACTGGTGACGATCGCGGCGGCAAACGGGAGTTCGTTTCGTTCCACCGATAGGCCCCGCTGCCCAGCGAGGGGTTGGCGACCCGCGTCAGGACGAGCTGCAGATCATTGATGTACCGCTCAGCGAATCCGCCCTCGCAATAAGCCAGATAGAATTCCCATCGCCGAAGGAAACTCTCGTCGAAGCCCAAGTTCTTGACGTCTTCGGACCGCTCCTTGAAGGCCAACCGCCATCGCCGCAGTGTCTCGGCGTAGTTGACACCCAGGTTCTCCAGATCTTCCACGATGAGTGAACTGTGCGCCGTTAGAGCATTGGCGATTGCCCGTAGCGATGGCAGGTGCGAACCCGGGAAGATGAACTTCTGTATGTAGTCGGGACGTCGCCGGTAGCTGGTGTAGCGTTGGTCGGGGATGGTGATCACCTGGATCACGGCAATGCCGTCGGGCTTCAGCAACTCGTCACAACGCTTAAAGAACGTCGGCAAATATTCGTGACCCACAGCCTCCAACATCTCGATCGACACGATCTTATCGAAACGGCCCTGGACATTCCGGTAGTCCACTAGTTGGAAGCGAACACGCTCCTCGAGCCCGGCACGGCGGATGCGCGCTCGCGCGTAGGAAGCCTGGGCTTCGGAGATCGTGATACCTGTCACCTCGCATCCGTACTCGCTGGCCGCGAACTCGGCGAAGCCGCCCCAGCCCGACCCGATCTCCAGCACATGGTCCGCCGAAGTCAGTCGAGCTTTTTCAGCGATCGCACGGTACTTACTGCGTTGCGCCTCCTCGAGCGACTGTTCCGGATGCTCGAATTGAGCACACGAGTAAGTCATCGAGGGGTCAAGGAAGAGGGCGAAGAAATCGTTGCTCAGGTCGTAGTGCTCGTAGATGTTGCGGCGGGAACCGCCCAGAGTGTTCCGCCGTGTCCGATGTCGCAGCCAGTCCAGGGTGTGCCCAACCCAAGCCAGCGAGGTTCCCGCACCGATCGCGTCTTGATTGGCGATCGCCAGCCTGATCAACGCGACGAGGTCGTCACACTCCCATTCACCGCGGATGTACGACTCACCGACGCCGGTCTCGGCATCAAGGAGCATACGTCGAAAGAACGCCCAGTCGTGGATGCGAAGCTTGACACTAGGGTGTCGGCTGGATGCACGTCCCAACACCCGCCGTTCGCCGTTCGGCAACGTCAGCTCCAGCCGACCGTGGGGCAAATCCTTCAGGCCGCGCAAAACGATTCGGGCGGCCAACTCAGCCATGTGTTTTCCATGCCTCCGCCGGGAGTGTCGGCTTTCGAAAGAATGGGGCTTTTTTGAACCAGAGGCGAAGCGCCTGCCAGTGGATGAGGAAGACGGTCCGCGCCGTGATGTGCGGGTGGCGCAACAAGACGCCCAGCAAGTTTCGCGTGTTGAGCGGGCGTCGCTTCAGGTTAAGTGTAGCGTCGAAGAACTTTTCGTCACGTCGGTATTCGTCGATGTGAACGGTTAGAGATTCTCCCGGCGGGGTAACGATCCAGTCGTAGCGCACATCATTGATCTCGATGAAAGGCGAGACGTGAAAGACCTTCTTCTGTGGCGATAGCAGTGCCCGACCGCCGAGCGATTCAAGATCATCCAAGAGATAGCAGTAGGTTTCACCAAAGGTGTTATTCACTTCAGCAACAACGAAGCGCAGGGAGCCGTCCTTCGCGTAGCAATAGTAGTAGCTGACCGGATTGAAGATGTAACCGAGCACGCGCAGGTTGGTGAGCAGGAGGATCGGGCCATCGTCCAGTTCGATGTCTCGCTCACGAAGCCAGTCCGCAAGCTTCTCACGAACTGTGCCGGGGCGGTCGCGCATATGATCCCGGTCATGAAAACTGGTCACGTTGAAGCGATTGAATCCTAAAACCGGGATGTCCTTGGCGAGCCCGGGGATCTCATCAATGTTCAGCAGTAACTGATAGACACCGTACCGGAATGCGTTGGCTGCGGGCCCCGTGCGTCGATGTCGGAGCGTGCCAGTATAGATCGCAGACGCAAAAGCGTCGTCACCGTGGAGACCTTTCGTTTCGGCGGCAGTCTCGGGTGCGATGCTGCTTGAGGCGACGATCATGACAGCGATACCCCGAACGCATCGGCGACCTGCAGCGCCGAGTTCATCCCGTCTTCGTGAAAGCCGTGTCCGAAATACGCACCGGCGAAGAGAGTCGATCGCGGTCCATTGAGCCGCGGCAGCTCGGGCTGGGTGGAAACACTTTCCAAGTCGTAGATCGGATGGGAGTATTCCATCCGCCGAATGACACGCTCAGCGGCCGGCGGGCTGTTCGGATTCAGCGTCACCACGTAGTCCTCGTCGACCTCCAATCGCTGCAGCCGGTTCAAGTAGTAGCTCGCCGCAACCGATTGGGCCGGTATCTTACAATTAGACAGCATGTAGTTCCAAGCGCCCCACGCCGACCGGCGCCGTGGAAGTTGGCTCGTATCCGTATGCAGCCAAGTATCATTGCGCGAGTAGCGCCAACGTCCCAAGAGCTCTAACTCGTCCTGCGACGGGTCACAGAGGATTCCCAAGGCCTGATCCGCGTGGGTAGCCAGCACGACTCGATCGAACAATTCCGACGCCCCGTTCGCGAAGAAAAGGCGGACCCCCCCGGAAATGCGGGCCACGCCACGCACGGGTGTATTCGTATAGACTCTCTCGCCAAGATCGCGGGTCAGGGCCGCCACGTACGTGTGGCTGCCTCCCGCCACGGTGAGCCATTGCATGCGGTCCTTGAGTTGCAACAGACCGTGGTTATCGAAAAAGCGGAGTAGGTACTCCGCTGGGAACTCGTCTATGACATGGGTGCCCGACGACCAAAGCGCTGCCGCCATAGGTACCAAGTAGTGAGCTGCAAACTCTTCCCCAAGGCCTCCTTCGGCCAGATACTCACCCAACGTCGTCCCGCTCACCGTCCCTTCCGCCAGCTGGCGTTTGCCCAGGCTGCCAAAGCGGGAGATATCCACAAGCATCCGGTAGAAACCGGGGCGAAACAGGTTGCGCTTCTGAGCGAACAAGCTGAGAGCGTTGTGCCCGCTGTACTCCAAGTCGCAACGTTCGCACCTCACCGCAAAGGACATGTCGGTTTCCTGGGCCGGTACGTCGAGCCGATCGAATAGTCTCGAGAGGTTGGGATAGTTCACGCGATTGAAAACCAGGAAACCGGTATCGAGTGCCAGCTCTCGACCGCCTCGATCCACCTTGATGGTATGAGTGTGACCGCCAACGCGATCGCGAGACTCGAAGACGTGAACCTCGTGCCTTTGGTTGAGAAGCCAGGCGCTCGCCAGGCCCGATATCCCGGTTCCGATCACAGCGATACGCATACTCAGCCCCGCCGATCGCTTGGGCGTAGCTGCCTGGCAATGGAGGGCACGGGCGCCTCGTGCCACCCAGCCACTTCGGTATGCGCGTGGGGGTGTCTCCTTCCCGTCTTGCCGGTGCGATCTTCTTGGCTTGGACCTTCGATCGACGAGACGATTCCCCGGAGCATCCCCGCAAAGACGAGCTTGTGAAGTGGATATAGGCCATACCAATAGAGCAAACCGAGCACACCCACCGGATCGAAGATCGCCGTCTGCCTGATAGTCGAGCCGCTCTCGCCGTCCACGACCTCGAACTGCAACCACGCGCGTCCTGGGAGCTTCATCTCGGCCCTCAATCGTAACAGCTCGTTTGTCACGATCGCCTCGACTCGCCAGAAGTCGACAGTATCGCCGGGTACGAGACGGTCCGGCGAGCGGCGTCCCCTGCGCGATCCGACCCCACCGGCCAAAGTGTCGATGAATCCCCGGAGGCGCCACAGCCAGCTTGCGTAATACCAGCCTGCGTATTCACCTATTCTCTGTATCGGATGAAATGCTTCACGGGACCGTGCGGACACGAACGTCGACCGCGAGTCAACGATCCGCGAGCCAAAAAGCATACCTCCCCAACGCGGAGCGACGCCCGACGACGAAGAGTCAGACCAACGTGTCTCGGCAAACTCGCGGTTCTCATTTGTGATCGCTTGGGCAACAGCCTCTCTGATTCCCCGTGGCCGAATGTCGAAGAACTCCATAGCACTGTTATCCTCAACGACGGTCGGGTTGCGGATACTGTCGACCAACTGGCGCCCGACGCGGGCGTATACGGGGGTCACCAGACCCAGCCAGAGGCTGGAGAGGCGCGGGGTCAAGACGGGCACCCGGATCATGAATCTGCGTAATCCGCGTTGCCGCGCGTACTCTTTCATGATGTCCAGGTAGGAGACGCTGTCGGAGCCGCCGATCTCGAACACGTGACTCCCCGCCACGCTTACGTCGATCGCAGCAACCAGATAGTCGATGAGATCCTCGATGGCCAGCGGCTGGGCGCGCATGCTGACCCAAAGCGGCGTGACCATCACCGGCAGCTTCTCGACCAGCGCTCGGATGATCTCGAATGAGAGACTGCCCGACCCAATGATAATCGATGCCCGGAACTCTATCGTGGGAATACCGGACTCGCGAAGGTCTTCGCTCTCGAAATCACCCTCGGAGCCCATGGAGTGCACCAAGTAATACGCCACCTTCACGCCAGCCATCGCGCTCCGGAGCGAGTCGACGTCGAGCACATCACCCTGCACGACCTCCGTGCTGGAAGAAACCCTGGGCCGCAGGAAATCCGGACGCCGCGCCAGGCACCGCACCTTCATGCCTCGCCGCTCGAGCGTGCCAAGCAGCCGGCCGCCTACGTAACCGCTTGCACCAGTCAACAACACGGTTGACTCGGTGGAATCGACAGACGCTCTTGTCTTCTGCATTTGTCTCGACTGCTCCCGCATGAAGGTTGTATCCTTGGCCGCCGCGACCGTTAGAACGCTCGTTCGAATTCTGACTCTGCCAAGGTCCTTCGAACCACAGTTTGTCCAACAATTGTCACTTAAGATAATTAGACACGGATATCCTGTCAAGCTTTTGGTGGCCGTATTACTGGACAACTAATGGACAGTCAAGCTATCTTGCCGGGTCCCGCTCCTACACGTACAGTGAACCTAAAAGGAGACGTCCCATGCGCAGGGAAGATATCGGTGGATACAACCAGGGCTTGCGGCCGACTGTGGTCCTCAGCCGCTGCCTGGAACTCGATCCGGTGCGTTACAACGGACAGGTCATCCCGTACGAATTGGTGCGGCAGTTGGAGCCGTTCGTGGACTTTGCGCCGGTGTGCCCGGAGCTGGAGATCGGGCTGGGCGTCCCCCGGGACCCGGTGCGCATCGTGAACATCGACGGAGAGGCCAGCTTACTCCAACCGGACACGGGCCGGGATGTCACAACCGAGATGCTTGAGTTCTCACGTAGGTTTCTCGACAACCTGGGGCCCGTGGACGGGTTCATCTTGAAGAATCGCTCCCCCTCCTGCGGAATCAGCGATGTGAAGTTGTATCACGGGCTGGATCCCTCCTCCTCATCGAGCCGGGGCGCAGGCATGTTCGCCGAGCCGGTGCTGGAGCTCTATGCGGGACTCGCCATCGAAGACGAAGGCCGGCTTCGCAATTACAGGATTCGTGAGCACTTTCTCACGAAGCTATTTAGCCTAGCCAGGCTTCGGGCCGTCGAAGACTCCGGCCAGATGAAAGAGCTTGTCTGGTTCCATTCCACAAACAAGCTACTGCTGATGGCCTACAATCAAAAAGAGATGCGCGCTCTGGGGCGCATTGTGGCCAACCCGGACAAGGCATCTTTTCATGAACTCGCGCGTGACTATCGCGAGCACTTCCAGGCGGCTCTGGCACATCCGCCTAGGTATACGTCGGTGATCAATGTGTTCGAACACGCCTCCGGGTACTTCTCGGATGGACTGGAACGCCGCGAGAAAGCGCTTTTCCGCTCGATGATGGAGAAGTACCGAAACAAGCAGGTGCCCGTGGCGGCGGTCAACGCTGTGCTGAGAATATGGATCGTCAGGTTCGAGGAGGACTACCTAGCAGCTCAGAGTTTCTTCGAACCGTATCCGGCCGAACTGATGAGTGTGAGTGACTCTGGGAAAGGGAGGGAGGTCTAGGCGTCTCTCACGCCAAGTCGGCGAGTGCCCTGCTCAACTCTTCCATGTCGTTGAGCTGAATCGCCTCGATCTCATCCAACGCCTCCTTGCAGCTAGCCATTCCTGCTCCACCAACCAGCACCGGTACCGCAGGCGGCAAGGCGAGGCGCAGCTCTTTCAACTCCTCCTCGAGCAATTCTGTGTCTTCCGTCGGATAGACGATGCTGAGAGCAACGATGTCAGCACCGGTATCCCTCACGGCTATGGCGATGTCTTCCGCCGGCAGGTTCGGTCCCAGGTAAGTGACTCTCCACCCCAGCGCTCCAGCGGTGGCAGCGACGAACAGCGCTCCGAACTCGTGACCCTCTCCCGCTGGCGTCCCCACGACGATGTTGGGCGCTCCCGTCACCGGCTGCAATCCATCGAGTAGCCTCGCCATCACACGCTGAAGCACCGTCGACGCCACATGCTCGTGAGCCGGCCTCACATCCCCCTGGCTCCAAGCATCGCCGACTTTCCGCATCAGCGGCGCCGCCAATCCGTCTATGAAGTTCTGCGAATTCAGGGTGAGCAATGCACGGTTGAGAACGTCCTCGAGCTCCTCGGCATCCATCCGCTCCATGGCGGCCAGGCAGGTCTTTAGATAGAGCTCCGCCGCCGTCGCCTCGCCCAGCGCTTCTTCGGGGCCGGACTCGACCTCCTCACGCTCGTCTTCACGGACCAGCGTCGCAAGCTCGTCCGTGCCCAGAGACGAAACCTGGCTGATCCGCCGGCCGGCCTTGCTGGCTCGGCGAAGCAGGCGCAACCGCTCGATGTCATCGTCTGAATAAAGACGGCGTCCACCCTCGGAGCGTCCGGGCTCGACGACCGAGTAGCGCTTCTCCCACGCACGTAGGACATCGACCGTCAGGCCCGTTCGGCGTGCGACGACCTGAATAGGATGGCGTTTCTTGCTGCTATCGGATAATTCGGGCGACATGGTAGGCTAAGTCTAACGTTCATGTCTGGATACGGTCAAGTACGAGATATTGACAGAAGATTGACACGGGTCAGGTGGAACCTAGACACTCCCGGCGGGAGTGTCGTCCTTTGGCATCCGGTAGACGCTAGTACTGCCAGAGGCTAATTTCGTCATCGCTCCTAACATAGATATGTCCGTTGCTCACGCATGGAGGCGTCCGATGGGGATCACCCGGGAAATTTTGCTCTGGGGATCGCGCAATCAATGGTTGGCAAACCAGATGACGAGCCGCGACTTCACGCGTCGAGCCGTACAGCGTTTCATGCCCGGCGAGGACCTGAGCGCAGGCGTCGACGCCACCGAGTCGCTGCGTCAGAAGAACATCGGCACTATTCTCACTCAACTGGGCGAGAACGTGACTGAGGACGCCGAGGCGGATGCGATGGTCGAGCACTATGTCGAAGTCCTCGATCGCATTCGCGAGATGGAGTTCGACGCGGATATTTCGCTGAAGCCCACACAGTTGGGTCTGGACCTCGGCTTCGAGAAGACATACCAGCGATATGAGAACCTGGTCAAACGAGCGGGGCAGATCGGCCGCATGGTGGCCATCGATATGGAAGACAGTTCGTACGTCGACAAAACCATCGATCTCTATCGCCGCTTGCGGGCCGAGAATACGAACCTGGCCCTCTGCCTGCAGTCCTACCTCTTTAGAACCACGTCCGACCTGGTGACCTTGCTGCCCCTGACTCCAACGATTCGCCTGGTGAAGGGCGCGTACAAGGAACCGCGCGAGATCGCTTATCGAAAAAAGAGTGATGTCGACGCGAACTTCCTGCGGCTCTCAGAGACTCTCCTCCGCGAGACAGAGAGTGGTAGCGGTGTCCGCGTATTCTTCGGAACCCACGATCCCGAGATGATCGAAGGCGTCATCGAGCGGGCCAACACCCTCGGTCTGCCGAAAGACGCCTACGAGTTCCAGTTGCTCTATGGAATCCAGCGCGAGGTACAGACCAGCTTGGCGGCCGACGGCTATCGCGTGAGGGTCCTCATCAGCTATGGCGCCTCCTGGTTCCCCTGGTATATGCGCCGCCTGGCCGAACGCCCAGCCAACATGCTGTTTCTGCTCCGCAACCTCTTTAGCGGCTAGGCGCTCCGCAGGCAGCCGGTTTTAGACCTTACCATTGGGTAACGGTTCCCATGTTGGTTACCATTCGGTAACTACATCCCGGTGTTTTTGAGCCTTCCTCGACGTCCATCAGCAGCGTAAGTAATTGCAATAACAACATTTATGAAGATGGCCCGCCATCTGGTACGGCACATGCTTCTATCAGGGGACGGAAGAGAGAAGAGCAGTTGGATGATGGAGAACCGAGAGAACGAAGATGTCGAACAACAAGCTGATAAGATGCCCACATTGCCACGACGTGGCTGAGGTTGTTTGGATCGGGTTTGGCAAGGAATGGGTGCTGTGCGATCACTGCCAACGCCGGATCCGCTGGATGGAAGTCGAGACGAAGTATCTGCTACGCGATGCGGGTGTGGACTCGACGGAAGCAGAGGCCGAGGCCTCGTACCACTAGAAGCGAAGCCGATAGAACTCGCAGTCGAGGAGTGATAGAGATGTTGAAGAACTCGCCGATCGTTTGGGAATACACTAGCAGGGTGGCTGACATGGGAATCACTTGGTAGAGGGAGACAGCGGCATCCGGTGAAGCCGGGTCTCCCTCGCCGACCCACTTTCCCAGCTCCGGCGGACTAATGGTCCGACGGGGCGCTTTTTTTCGGAGGCGTTGGGAAGAGATGGAGGCGGCACTGCTCGAGGGCGGAGCCGTCGATTAGGCAGATGAAAAAAGCGCGGTGATGGGGCAGACAGCTTTGCGCGGGCGCCTATTTGCTCAATCGCTATCTGCCCACATCCCCACGCTCAACCTCGGAGGAGGAGGCTTCGGTTTTCCTACGACATGAACGCCGTCCATGCCCGGCTAGACCGGTAGGACAGCTGGACAAACGATTTGAAAACGTACCGAATTCCTGCGCACGCTTTACACAAGATTGAGTTCTCGCGGACTATCGACATCTATCCTTCACCAACCTTCCTCAGATTGCTGACCCGAGGCCAACCGGTCAAATTGTCCCACCTGCGTTACTGCGGCCTCTTCCCTGCTCTCACAAGTATAGACGTACTGAACGGCGAAAAAGTTGCACGCGTTTGGAGTAGGGTGCGAAATCGAGCCCCTCGGGAGAGTTGGGATTGGGGATGGGTCGGGCACGGGCCCCAACCCCTCGCTTCATGTCGCGCGTATCAGGCACAGATGCTGGACAGACCGGGGCGCTCCAAATGTCCGCGAGTGGGTTGGGGCCCGTGCCCTCCCGAATGTCCGCGTGTCGCGAGGAGGCTCGTTCCGGACCCTGCCGGAGAAGTTACTCGCTGTCCAGGGCTACCTCGTGGATCTCCAGCTCTGAGTGGCCCTGGAACATCTCCTTGGGCGGCACGCGACTGTGCGCTTCTTTGAAGGCGTCGCTTTGGGTCCAAGCGCGGAAGTGTTCCTCGCTGTCCCAGAAGGTGAGAACGATGAAGTGATCGCCTTTCATGGGACGGAGGACCATGTTGCGGATGAAGCCGGGATGGTCATCAACGAGTGCGCGTCGGGTTCGGAATCGGTCGAGGAAGTCCTCTTCGTAGCCTTCGGCTACGCGCACTCGGTTCTGAACGACGATCATGTCTTAGGCGCCTTGAGTTGAGCGGTGAACTCCGTTACTTCCTTGACGCGGTGCATCTCCGATTCCATTGCGCCAAGTTGGTGCTCCATGAGCTCCATGCGCTGTTGCATCAACTTCATCTGCTCGGCGGCGCCTTGCGACTCCTTCATCCTCGCCATCGCTTCGGCGATCGGTTTGATCGCGAAACGTATCGTCACCCCGGCGACCGGAATCAAGACGATCAGCGTTCCCATGAATACCGCCACCACAGCGGTCAGATCGATCGGCATAATCGGTGGCTGCTGCATGTCACTCCTCCTATGCAAGCCAAGCGTCCGCAGAGCGGGGTCTGAGTCCTGCGGTCAGTCCTTCGACAACAGTTCGTTTACCTTAGCTATGACCTCGAAGGCGTCGGCGACGTAAAGAACATCGGCCTTCCCCTGTCCCCAACCGCAGCCTGCGTCGAGGTTGATGGCTCGACGTTCTTTGATGAAGCGCCAGCCAACGACGTGTGGCTCCTCGCCGTGGCAACACGTCGCCAGCCCCTTCGGATGCCTGGGTGTCGAGCCCGTCTGCCCGACCTGGTTCATGTGGCTCATGAACGAAAGCACCGCATGGCCCTCGCCGGACTGGTCAACCAGCGACTTGCTACTGCCCAACGAGCTTCCCGCTGCTTCGAGAAATCCCAGTATGAGGGTTTCGGCGTCGGACACATGTGCCTGTCCGTCAGCCTGTTTCTTGGTCCAGCCCGCACCAGCAACGAAGAGCAGGTCCGCATCGGGGCGGATAGTCTGCGCCTCGCCCGTCGCGGCTTCTTCGCCGAGGACTCGAGTTCGTAACGACTGCACTTCGACCGTTACGGATTCGACCGCAGCCGAGCCTGCAGCGTCCTCCACCGGCTCGAACACACCCGAGTCGACGAGCAAGAACCAGGGCCGCTGCGTGCGGGTCATCGTGGCCACCATTCGCTGCCGGTAGTACCAACGCTCGATCTGGACTGCGTCGTCATCGACCTGGACATCGGCCACGTGGCTGTCGATGCGACCGTCGACTCGCTGGGCCACTCCGGGCAACGCACGCGAGAGTCGTGTGGTACCCGGCGCGATCACCAGGGTCGCCTCGCTATTTCGCACCAAGGCTTCGGCTGCCGCGGCATCTGTGGAATAGCGCGAGACAGCGAATTCGTCGCCACTGACGCCCAGGAACGCGTCGACGCCCGAGCTCGCGACGGAGTCGGCTGCTGCCTGGACTTCGCCACCGATCAACCCAACCGTCAACGTCGCCCCACCGAGATCTTTTGCCAGCTTCACCGCGCCGCTGAGTACCTCTAGGGCGATCTTGGGCAGGGAGCCATCGGACTCGACATCTGTGATGAACAGAATCCTATCCATGGTCAGCTCCTCAACCACTCGACGATGTCGCCGGCGATCTCGTCCACCGAGACGTCTTTGACGATCCGAGTCTCGCGCCTTTGCTGCGGCACCTCGACGCTCGCGTAACTGACACCCTCCGCGCCCACGCTTACCGGCTGCGCCTTCTGTAGCGCGGGCATGATCTTCTGCATGTTCTGCATGCCGACCTGAGGGTTGTTGGGAGGCTCGGGGAGCTCGCCTGTGGACCAGGCGACCACCGCCGGCGGGCCGTCACAAACCGAGGCGAGATATCGGCCGCCTTCGATCCGCTCGAGAATTCGAAGCGACCCGTCCCCCTCCACCGTCAGCTTGTCCGCGCCGAGGAATTGGTCGGTGATGCCGAGTCGCTCTCCTACCATTTGCATGGTGACACCGGCATCTCGGGATGCCGAGGCGCGTCCGCCGAACAACAGCAGCTTCGAGCGATCCAGACCTTCGATTCCTTCGATCGCAGCGGCCAGAGCCGCCGCGACCTCGTAGGCGTCGGTGAACCCGCCCGCCGGTCCGTCGACGGCAACCAGTTCGAATGGCACCTTCTGGGCGATGTTCATCATCAGCTGTTGCAGCCGAGCCTTGGGACCGAGGCTGACCAGCCAAACCCTGCTGTCCGGAGTGTCCGCGGCGAGGTGAGCCGCCTCGTAGAGGGCGTGCGCCGCCCAAGGATCGAGCACCGAGGGCAGCATCATCTCGTTCTTTAGCCCCGGACCGGTCGGCGCGGCTACCGGCTCGAGGGTCTGCAGCGGATCGGGGACAAGGCTACCGCAGACGGTTATGTGGAAAGCCATTCATCATTCTCCGATTTTCGGTGGACCTGCGGAGAACTCAGTAGTCGTTGCGCCCCTAAATGCCTAAACCAAGGTTGACCTGGATCACCTGGTTCTTAACCGAGCCGTTCTCGGCCTTCCAGATGTCCGTGGTCCCCCAGACGTACGCCACATCCAGGTTGAAGAACAGAAGCGTGCCGCCGACGCCGATCTTCCAGCCAAAATCGAAGGATTCGGTGTTGTCACAGGACAAAGAAGCCCCATCCAGAACAGGCTCGCCTTTACAGGACAGCTCGAACGCCAGGTTGGGACCCGCGTAGCCGCGAAGCATCAAGAACTTCACGCGGAGCATCAAAGGCACCTCGAGATAGTCGAGGTTGATACTTTCGTCCGAAACGCTGAACCCCTTTTGGCTGTAGAACAGCCCACCCATGAACCCGATGAGGCCGCCCTTCCCCACGAACACACCGCCGTTGAAACCGGTCCGGTCACCGGTGCTCACATCTGCGCCGTCCACCGTCGCGTTGACGCTGGCGAAGTTCACGCCCGCCGATATACCGATCTGAGCGTTCGCTGAGGATGCTGTCGCCGCCAAAAATGCGGCCACCAGAAAGACCCGTGCGATCTTCATGTCCCTCTCCCGAGAGGAAAGTGATTAGTGATTAGTGAGTAGTCACTAGTAGGTTCGTTGATTTCTTGGTGACCTACCTATCACCCTTACTACTCACTACTTACTTTCTCGAACCGT
>JBDHGH010000053.1:0-21131 GCA_039589995.1 Gemmatimonadota bacterium
AGGCCCTCAGGCTTGACGCTGGTGGCATCGCTGTCGATTTTCGTGGGCAGCGCGTACAGACTATACCCCGGGTTTTCGTGCGACCCGTATACCCCAACCGACGAGTCGGAGCCTTGAACAAAATGCAGCTCTCCCAACGAGCGGGCGAGAAGAAAGCCCGCAGCGACAATCCACGCTCCCTTCTTACTCTCTTCACACGATCGCTTCTGGCCGGCCTGCTGGTCGTGGCCTCGACGGCCTGCCAGTCGGGCGAGGCGGTGAATCGAGCGACGGAGACGCGCGCCGAGGCTCCGCCACAGGACGTGACGCCGTGTCCGGAATGCGCGGTGGAGCTCATCGATCGGCTGGGGCTACGCGAAGACTCGACACCGCTGCGTGACCGACCAGATTGGTCGCCTCCTGAGATCGTCGTGGCGTTTGGCGGCGAGGAATTCATCGCGCGCCTGCAGGCGGCCGCCCCCGGCGTCGAGGTCGTCGACATATCCGAAGAGGGTGCGTGGACTCAGTACATGCACCGGGCCGACGCGGTCATTCTCGAGTGCTCGCCCAAGGTCCTGAACGACGCTCCGAAGCTGAGGTGGATCCAGATCGGATCCGCGGGTGCCGAGCGTTGTGTCAGCGTTCCCGGCATCAAAGAGCGCGGCATCGTACTGACCAACGCCCAACGCCTGTACGGTCCCGAGATCGCCGAGCACGTCATCGCCGTGATGTTCGCGTTTACTCGCGGGCTCTACCGCTACATTCCGGCGCAGCTGGAGGGAGAGTGGCAACGCAGGCTCGTTCCAACGTCGGATCATTGGGAGCTGGAGGGTAAGACACTGCTGGTGGTGGGGCTGGGCGGTATCGGCACCGAGATCGCCTGGCGTGCCGAGGCTCTGGGCATGCGCGTGGTGGCCACGCGTCGCAGCAGCCGGGAGGGCCCCGAGTTCGTCGACTACGTGGGGACGGCCGACGAGATGGTGGACCTGGCGCGCCAGGCCGATGTGGTGGTGAACGCGACTCCACTGACTCCGGAGACCACGGGAATGTTCGACGCCGAGTTCTTCGCGGCGATGAAACCCACCGCCTACTTCATCAACATAGGGCGCGGCAAGAGCGTCGTCACCGACGACCTGGTGGCCGCGCTCGAGTCCGGTGCCATCGCCGGAGCGGGGCTCGATGTCACCGATCCCGAGCCTCTACCCTCGGGACATCCGCTCTGGCGCCTGCCCAACGTGATCATAACGCCGCACATCTCGGGCAACTCGGACGGCGCTCGGGAGCGCCTGCAGACCCTGATCGAAGAGAACCTGCGTCGCTTCGTGGCGGGCGAACCATGATCAATGGGGCGCATTCCATTATCTACAGCACGGATCCCGATGCCGACCGTGCATTCCTGCGAGATGTGCTCGAATTGCCGAACGTCGATGTGGGTGGCGGGTGGCTGATCTTCGGATTGCCGCCGGCGGAGGTGGCCGTGCATCCATCCGACGAGAACGACGTGCACGAGCTCTATCTCATGTGCGACGACATCGAGGGCTTCATCGAGGCGATTCGGAAGCACGGCGTGGCGACCACTCCTGTACACGAGGAGTCCTGGGGCTTGATCACACGGTTGACGCTGCCGGGCGGCGGTAGACTCGGTGTCTATCAGCCCCGGCACGCTCGACCGGAGCAGCCGGACGCACGGTCGTGACGAACAGATTCCTCCGGCCTCCCGTGGGGCTCGCACTAGCGTACCTACCGCTGTTGGCCCTGCTGGCGGCGCCGCTCGCCGGTCAGATCACTATTCCTCCCGACACCGTCACGACCCTGAGCGTGGATCAGCCTCTCGGCGGCTTCGGCAACATAGGCGGTGTCACGACCGACGCCCTGGGCTTCGTCTATGTCGCGAACTTCCGCGACGCTGTCTGGCGCATCGCTCCCGACGGTACGGCGCGGAAGCTGACCGATGCGCTCTACGGCGCCTCGGGGAACGCGGTGGACGCCCGGGGCGACCTTTACCAATCCAATATCAACGGAAACTCCATCAGCCGCATCACGCGCACGGGTCAGCTGGAGACGTTCGTCTCCGAAGGCTTGAGCGGGCCGGTGGGGCTGACATTCGATGACGACGGCAACCTCTACGTCTGCAATTGCAGCGCCGGGACCATCAGCCGGGTGACACCCGACGGCGCCGTCGAGGAGTTCGCTCGCAGCCCGTTGTTGGCGTGTCCGAACGGGATTGTCCGGGACGACGAGGGTGACTTCTACGTGGTGAACTTCAACAGCCCCGACGTGGTGCGCATCACGTCGGACGGGACGGTCCACCCCTTCACCCAGGTCACCGGGGCCGGGGGCAACGGGCACATCACGTTCGCCCGTGGCGGTTTCTTCATCACCCAGTTTCGGGGTCATGCCGTGTACAGGGTCTCCCGCGACGGCGCGGCAACTCGAATCGCCGGTGACGGCGTGCGGGAGGTCAGGGATGGCACGGCAGACCAGGCTCGCTTCTCTTTCCCCAACGGCATCGCCGCCGGCGCTCGCGGTAACGTTCTCTGGGTCAACGATCTGGTGGGCCCGTACAACGGCGGTGAGCCGACGCAGATCGTGCTTCGACGAATTCGGCTGGTGACGCTAGCCGACGTGGTGTCGAACGAACTGGCGGGGATCGATGCGTCCGGTGCCGATTCGGTCGTGCGGGAGGTGTACGAGGCCTACACGGAAGCCAAGCCGTGGGACGACACCCGTGGCGATGCCATCTTCAAGGCGTACCAACTCCTCTCCACCGGCGGGATCACTGCGGCGCTCGCCCTTTTCGGAGCGAACGCGGAACGCCACGCCGAGGACTCCTCGTCCGCTTACCATCTCGGCGAGGCGTATCGGTTCACCGGTCAGCCCGAACGGGCCGCGGCCCAGTATCGACGCGTGCTAAAGCTCGACCCCGAGTATCCCCAGGCGGCGGAACGACTGAAGTTGGTGGAAGGCGACCGGGACTGAGCCCGGAGGTTGCCGTCCCGAGCTTATTGTAGAATGTTGCAGTAACCCCAACCTAAAGAGGCCGCGCGCCCCCGATCCAGGCGGCGGTGGTCATCCTACCTACATATCTGGGCAGAACCCGAGGAGGTGCCGGATGAAGTACTACCTCGACTGGCCCGCACCCGACGCCGGGCATCCGCCACCGCAGGACCAGGAGATCCAGCCCTGGGGCGAGACCCGCGTGGTCGGGAAACCGATCCCCCGCGTGGACGCGTACGAGCGGGTGAGCGGTACGGCGCTCTACACCCTGGACATGACGCTCCCGGACATGCTGCACGCCGCCATCGTGCGGTGTCCGCATGCCCACGCGCGCGTCGTGAGCGTGGATACCAGCCGAGCCGCGGCGATGCCGGGCGTTCGTGCCGTGATCACGGCCTCGACGCCGGGGGCGGCGATCCCGTGGTACGGACCCACGAGTTCGCTGTTCGACGAGCGCTGCCGTTACGCCGGTGAAGAAGTTGCGGCGGTGGCGGCGGAGACCTGGCACCAGGCCGTGGAAGCGGCGCGGGCCGTAGATGTGGAGTACGAGGTTCTGCCCTTCGTGCAGGACGACGAGGTCGCGCTGACACCCGAGGCACCGAAGGTTCACGACAGCGGTAATGTGTTGAACCAGCTGACGAACGAACGCGGCGACGTGGAGACCGGGTTCGCCGAAGCGGACGTGGTGCTGGAGCAGACCTATCATACGCCGTGCGAGCTGCACACTCCGATGGAGACCTACGTGTCCATCGCGCGTTGGGACGGCAACCGGGTGACGGTTTGGGATTCCAACCAGGGCGTGTTCGGCATTCAGGCGGGCCTGGCCCGTGCGCTGCAACTTCCTCTGACGTCGGTTCGGGTCATCTGCCGGTACATGGGCGGCGGCTTCGGCAGCAAGTTGGGGCTCAGCAAGTACACGGTGATCGCCGCACTGCTCGCCCGCATGACGGCGCGCCCGGTGAAGGCGGCGCTGACGCGCGAGGAGTCGTTCCTGTGTGTGGGTAATCGCCCCGCCAACACGATCTGGCTGAAGGCCGGCGTGAAGCAGGACGGAACGATCACCGCGTTGCAGGGAAGGTTCCTGGGCAGCGCCGGCGCCTATCCGGCGGGCGCGACCTCGACGTTCCTGGTGCAGGCCCTCTACCGCTGTGCGAACGTGAAGGTCGAGGACAACCGGGTGTATACCAACGCCGGTCCGGGGCGACCGTTCCGGGCGCCGGGCGATCCGTGTTGCGCCTGGGCCTTGGAACAGATGGTCGACGATCTGGCCGAACAGATCGGCATGGACCCGGTGGACTTTCGCCAGCAGAACATCGCGACAGTCCTGCAAACAAATAACACGCCGTACACGAGCATCGGCCTGAGCGATTGTCTCAGCGACGGCGCGAGTGCGTTCGGCTGGGACGAAGCGCGGGCCCGCTCGCGGGGAGATGGACATATACGTCGCGGCGTCGGAATGGCGGCCGGCATGTGGCGCTATCCCGGCGATCCGCGGGCGACGGTGTTCGTCAAGCTGTTCTCGGACGGAAGCGTGAACCTGAACATGGGAGCCAGCGACCTCGGCACGGGGACGAAGACGACCATGGCGATGGTGGTGTCGGAAGAGCTGGGTGTGGCGCTCGATCGTATCCAGATCGAGCACGCCGACACCGGAACGACGCAGCCCGCGCCATCAAGCGGCGGAAGCCAGACGCTTCTGGTGATGGCGCCAGCCATCCGCGCCGCGGCCATCGAAGTGAAAGATCAAATCCTCGAGCTCGCCTCCGCCGAATTGGAGCGGCCCGTGGAAGACCTCATGCTCCGCGACGGCAAAGTGATGGCGGTGAACGAGCCGGACGGAGGGACCGAGTTCTCCGGTCTTCGAGGACTGCGAGGCCGTCAGGTGCTGGTGGGAGTGGGGCGGCGGCATCCTCACCCCGAAGGCAAGATCGCGCTGCCATTCGCGGCTCAGTTCGCCGAGGTCGAGGTCAACACTCTGACCGGAGAAGTGCGGGTGCTGCGTCTGGTGGCGGCACACGACAGCGGTCGGATGTTGAACCAACTGACGTACGAGAACCAGGTGTTCGGCGGCATGACGATGGGAATCGGCCTGGGACTGACCGAGGAACGGATCCTGGATTCGCGGCAGACGGGTAAGGTCGTGAACGCCAACTGGCACGACTACAAGATCCCGACGGCCAAGGACGTTCCGGTCGACAACACGTGCGTTCCCATCGATCCCAACGACACCGAATGCAATACAACCGGAGCAAAAGGGCTCGGCGAGCCGGCCCATATACCGACAGCGGCGGCCATCGCCAACGCGGTCTATCACGCGACGGGCGCTCGCGTCACCGACGCTCCCATAACCCGAGGTCGGATGCTCGCTGCACTGGCCGCGGAAAGAGGAGAGTGAGCCATGCTGCCGAACTTCACATACGAACGTCCCGGCTCGGTGGACGAAGCGGTCGAACAGAGCGGTGCCGATGGCGCCGTGTTGCACGCCGGCGGTACCGACCTGCTGGGTTGTCTGCGCGACGGTGTGTTCTCGGCCGAGAAGGTGGTGTCGCTGTCGGGCCTGGACGAGCTTCGCGGGATTGAAGCGACTCGAGGCGGCGGCCTGCGCATCGGGGCACTGACGACGCTCACCGATGTGGCCACCGACGCAACGATTGCCGAGCGGTACAGCGCGTTGGCGCAAGCCGCAGCCTCGGCCGCCAGCCCACAACTGAGAAATCAGGGCACCATCGGCGGGAATATCTGTCAGCGGCCTCGCTGCTGGTACTACAGGGGAGATTTCCACTGCCTGCGTAAAGGCGGCAATACGTGCTACGCCATCGCGGGCGAAAACCACTTCCATTGCATCTTCGGCGGTAGCGGCTGCTACATCGTACACCCGTCGGACACGGCACCGGCGTTGCAGGCGCTGGGCGCCAGCGTGCGAATCGCCTCGCGGTCGGGTACGCGAACGGTGTCGATGGAGGAGTTCTTCGTCTTGCCGGCCGACGACATACGGAACGAGAACATTCTCAAGCCCGGCGAATTGGTGACGGAGATCGTACTGCCTCCGGTCGCTGACGGCACGCGCAGCGTGTACCGAAAGGTACGCGACCGCGGGGCCTGGGATTTCGCCTTAGCAGGGCTGGCAGCCGTGGTAAGAATGGACGGTGACCGCGTGGATTCGGCGAGCCTGGCTTTAGCCGGGGTCGCGCCGAAACCCTGGCGCGCCGCCGATGCCGAGGCGGCGCTCACGGGGGGCAATCTCGATGCGGCAACCATCGCACGCGCTGTCGATGCGAGCGTCGAGGGTGCGCAGCCGCTGGAACACAACGGCTACAAGGTCCAGCTGGTGCGTGGTCTGATGGAAGAAACTCTACGAGCGCTGGAGGGATAAATGAGCAACAATCCAGATAAACCAGGCTCGAAGTCGGGAATCAGCCGCCGAAGCTTCATCGGTACGCTTGGAGCGGGAACGCTGGGCGCCGCGATGGTTGGCCCCGGCACCGCGACGGCGCAGGAAGCACAAGGCGCCACCGACGGCCACCTCGTGGTGGCGCTAAACGTCAACGGTCGACAATTGCGCGTGCCCGTGGAGGCGCGGCACACACTGCTGGAGGTGCTGCGCGACAAGGCCGAGCTGACGGGCACGAAGGAGGGCTGCGGCCGCGGCGAGTGCGGCGCCTGCACGGTGCTGGTGGACGAAGTGCCACGCTACGCCTGCATGACGCTGGCCGTCGAAGCCGAAGGCGGGGAGATCACCACGGTTGAAGGTGTCATGCAAGGCGAGGAGCTGGGTCAGGTGCAGGAGGCGTTCGTACAAGAGGACGCTTTCCAGTGCGGCTATTGTACGCCGGGCCAGGTCATGGCGGTGGAAGGCCTCTTAATGCAGAACCCGAACCCGTCGATCGCCGAAATCCAGGAAGGGATGAGCGGGAATCTGTGCCGCTGCGGCGCCTACGACCACATCTTCAAGGCCGTGCGGCGGGCTGCCGAGCTGAAGGGCGGCTAGAGCGACGTTCAACAGACAACGTCGCCTGTAGAACGTTGAACGTCGGTCAGCCGTGTCATATCCACCTCGACGTGGCGGCTCCCGAAATCGATTGGGACAGTCACGCGTCGCCGAGCCCTCGCCTCTTGGGGGCGCATCGGTCCCTGTTTGCGCGAGTCCGGTGCGTCCGCGTCTTTCTTAGGTCGGCGGCTGACGATCAGTGCTACGGCCGTGACGATGATCGCCGCTGCGAATAGCGTGCGTGGCCCGAAAGGCTCACCTGCGAAGGCCCAGCCGATAAATACCGCTACGACCG
This sequence comes from Gemmatimonadota bacterium, assembly GCA_039589995.1. GTDB lineage: Bacteria > Gemmatimonadota > Gemmatimonadetes > Palauibacterales > KS3-K002 > JBDHGH01. The sequence goes on from JBDHGH010000053.1 coordinate 7,260, forward strand.
GGTTGACGTATGCGTAACTTCCCAGGCGCGTTGGTGTGGTTTTGTGTAACAGCCAGATGTAGCTGGCGAATGCGATCAACGAGCCGAAGGTGACCAGGTAGACCCAGGCGAGCCCGGAGCGGAACGACAGCAGCGCAACGTCGAAGCGGCTCCACTCGCCAGCGAGCGTGCCGGCCGCCAAAAGCAGCGCTCCGCCGGCAAGCAGCGTCTGCGCCGATGCCATGGGTGGCGAAGGGGAGAGGTTCACCCGTCGCGAGAATACCGTGCCGATCGCCCACGAAAGACTGCCGAACATGATGGCGATCGAGCCCAGCACGTACATCCGGTTCGAGTCGCTCAAGTCGACGGGACCCACGAGAATCGCGACGCCTACGAACCCGATGGCCAGGCCGAAGAGAACTCGACCGGCCGGGCGTGTCCCTCCGGGCCGCGCCCAATCGACCAGAACGATCCACATGGGCACCACGGCCACGAGCAGTGCCGCCAGTCCCGAGGGGAGCCACTGTTCCGACCAGGCCAGGGCACCGGCGCCACCCAAGAACATGAATCCGCCGATCAGGAACGCGGCTTTCCAGTTCTCCAGGGATGGACGCGACACTCCCCGCACTCGCTGGAACCCGTACAGGATCATCCCGGCGGCAAGAAAGCGCGTCCCCATCATCAGAAAGGGTGGAATCGATTCGACCGCGTAGCGGATCGCCAGATACGTCGACCCCCAGATGAGGTAGACCGCGGCGAAGGCGAGTATCAAGCCGGCCGGCGCGCGCCGCTCGGGCGCCCTGAAGTCAATCATCGCCGCCTCCGTCGTTCTCGAACCGGAGCGGTAAGCGCCCGGTCTCCTTGATCGTGTTCAATACGATGGTCGTGCGTGTGCCCCTCACGCGCTCGACGCCGCCGATGCCCTCGCGCAGCAATCGACCCAACGCCTCGGTGCTCTCGGCTCGCACCTTCACCAGGTAGCAATCCTCGCCGCATACGTGATGGACTTCCTGAACCTCCCGCAGTCCGGCCAAGGCCTGTCCCGTTGCCATCTCCATCCCGACCTCGTCGGTATCGACGAACACGAAAGCCAGCAGCTCCAGGCCCAGTTCCCTGGGATCCAACTTCGCTTCGTAGCCGAGAATGGCCCCCTTCGCCTGGAGCTTCTTGATCCGCTCCAGAATGGCTGAAGGCGCCATGTCGAGGTCGCGGCCGATGGCGGCATTTGAGGTCCGGGCGTCGTCTTGAAGAATCGTCAGTATTCTGGCATCAATAGCGTCCATAACACCCCTCTAAATGGCGTGGTAGTGATGATTCGTCTACAAATATAGGATATTAGCGACGAAACGCAAGAAGCGGGTTGAACGCCGCTCCACTCTTCTCGGAGGGCGGCCAGGGGGTCGCCATTCGCGGCCCGTTGGGCGGGGACGTAGGCGGCCGCCGCCGACACCGCGAGCATCAGCGCGGCGATGAGCCCGTAGGTCAGGATGTCGGTGGGGGCCACGCCGTAGAGCATGCTTCCCATGAACCGGGTGAGCGCGAAGGCGCCGGCGATACCGAACGCCACGCCCGCGAGGCTCATGCGAACTCCGTCCCGCAGGATCATGCCCACCACGTCGGAGTTCTTCGCACCGAGCGCCATGCGAACGCCGATCTCGTTGGTGCGCCGGCTCGCCGAAAAACTGATCAGGCCGTAGATGCCGATAGTCGCCAGCACCAGCGCGACCGCCGAGAAAACGGCGAGCAGTACGAGGTGGAAGCGGCGCTCGACCAGCGTGTCGGAGATCAACTCTTCGACGGTGGCGGCGTAGTAGATCGTCTGGTTTGGATCGACTTGCCAAACCTGGTTTCGCAGCGTCGGCATGAGCGCCGCGGCATCTCTCTGCGTCTCGACGACGAAAGTAACGGCGCCGGTCATCGATTGCGCGAAGGGCACGAACAGTTCCGGCTGCGGATCGCTGTCCAGTGTCGTGGGGCGAACGTCCGCTACGACGCCGACGATCTCCCGGGTCACCGGTGCGGCCATGACACCGATGGTCACCTGCTTGCCGATGGGGTTCTCGTTCGGGAAGAAGCGTCGCCGCAAAGACTCGTTGATGATCGCCACCTGCAGGCCGTCGGCGCGATCGTCCGCTGTGAACTCGCGGCCCGAGCGCAGCTGAATTCCCATCAGTCGGAAAAGATCGGGTGACGCCACTGTCGTGAATACCTGCCGGTCTTCGCCGGGCGCCGGTTGGGGGCGCCCTTCGATCCGCAGTGTCGCATCTGCGCCGATCTTGTGCGGATGGAAGGGCAGGGCGGAGATGATGGCCACATTTGCGACACCCGGTGTCGCCTCCAGCCGCTCTTCCATCTCGATAGCCCGCTGATATCGCTGGATGGGTGTGGGGTTCTGGTCGTACAAGAACATCTGGATGGTCGCGCGGTTATCCGTGGCGAAGCCCAGGTCGTTGTCCACCAGGTCCATGTAACTGCGGACGAGCAGCCCCGCACCCACCAACAGGATCAACGCCAAGGCGATTTCGCTGACGACCAGGACCCGGTGCAGCCGCGTGCGCTGACGCCCGCCTGTAGACGAGCGCCCGCCGGCCGCCAGTGCTCCGCGCAGGTCCGGCTGTGAGAAGCGCATGGAAGGGGCCAGCCCGAACAACAGCGCCGTCAGCACCGTGATGATCACGGCGAACGCGAGGACCCGGCCGTCGATGGCGATGGTGCCGACCCGGGGAAGCTCGGGCGGCATCAAAGCCGTGAGGGCGCGCACGCCAACGTTTGCAAGCAGCAATCCCACTGCGCCTCCTGCGGCGGCGAGCAACACGCTCTCGCTGACGAGCTGACGCACCAATCGCGCGCGCCCAGCGCCGAGGGCAGCGCGTAGGCCAAACTCGCGTTCGCGTTCGGCGCCCCGGGCAAGGAGCAGCGTGGCAACGTTGGCGCAGGCGATGAGCAGCAAAAGTCCCACGGCGGCGAGCAGGACCAGCAGGGCGGGGCGGACGTCTCCGAGGATCTGCTGCTCCAGGGGGATTACGTTCACACCGGTGTTGATGTTCGAGCGGGGGAACTCCTCGGACATCGCCGCGGCGATCCGGTCCATATCGGCCCGGGCGCCGGCCACGCTGACTCCCGGCGCCAGGCGTCCCACGGCGAACATGTAGTCGGAGTAGCGGTCGGTCAGCTCGCTTTCCCGAAACCACTTGGGCGCCCAGATGTCACGCGGCTCGGGATACTCGAGCTCGGGTGGCAAGACACCCACGACGGTCGCCGCTTGATGGTCGATCTGGATGGTCTGCCCTACGATCGAGGGGTTGGAGCCAAAATGGCGTTGCCACAAGCCGTAGGACAGCAGTACCACGAAGCCGCTGTTCGGCTGGAACTCCTCGGCGACGAAGTTGCGGCCCAGGATGGGCTCCACGCCCAACGCCTCGAAGAAGCCCTCGGAGATCAGCCAGGCGTGGAGCGGCGTCGGCGGCCCGTCGCCGGTGATGTCGAAGCCGTACGGTTCGGCCACGGCCAGGTGCTCGAAGCTGGAGCTGCGCTCGCGCCAATCCAGCATGTTGCCCGGCGAGACTTCTTTATGGTCGGTGGTCGTCCCGCGCTCGGTCTCCCACAGCGTGACGACGCGATCGATGTCGGCGTACGGTAATGGCCGCAGCAGCACGTGGTCCGCCGCGCTGAACACCGCGGTGTTCGCGCCGATCCCCACCCCCAGAGTCAGGATGGCCACGAGGGCGAAGCCAGGGCGGCGTCTCAGCTGGCGAAGGGCGTGGATGATATCTCGCTTCATCTCTCCGTAGTACTCTTTGCGTCGCACGTGTCGCTCCCTTCGCCAATCGCTGTCGAGGCAGACCTTCTTGGTTTCCTCCAGATCGCCGAACAGGCGCAACGCTTCCTCGCGGGCCGCCGCCGGGCTCAGACCTTGCCGCTCGCGCTGGGCGATTCGGGCGTCGAGGTGGGTTTGAATCTCTTCGTCGACCTCTTGCCGGACGCGGCTCTTGTTGCGCGTGCCCAGTCGCCAAAGGTCTCGATCGTCGCTTTGCGTCATGCTGGCACGGGTTGTAGGACCTTGAAAACCGCCTCGGCATAGGCGACCCAGCTGGTCACTTCCACCTTGAGGCGTCGACGACCCGTCGGGGTCATCCGATAGAAGCGGGCGCGTTTCCCCAGCTCGGAATGCCCCCACTCCGAGTCGACCCACCCGCGCTCCTGCATGCGGTGGAGCGCCTGGTACAGAGCGCCGTCCTCTATTCCCAGAACGCCATCCGTTGCCTCGGCGATCCGCTGCGCGATGGCGTATCCGTGCATCGGGCCCTTTGAGAGCGTCTTCAGAATCAGCACGTGTAGAGTGCCGCGCATCAACTGCATCGTGGGCTCGGTCATCTTCTCCCCTTTATTACCTAAGAATCTTAGGGAATATTAGGTGAGGCGTTTTCGATTGTCAACAGGCCAGAGAGGGCGGGCGGAGCAACGTTCAACAGGCAACTTTCGACGTTCAACGTTCAGCTGGACGTCGAACGTCGAACCTTGCCTGTTGAATGTTGGTTAGCGCGGCTGTTCGATCACCCTGAGGTAGGGCTTCACCGCTACATAGTCGGGGAACTTGACCTTCGCTTCCTCGTCGGTGATTCCGGTACCGATGATCACGTTGTCGCCGTGCGTCCAGTTGGCAGGCGTCGCGAGGCCGGAATATGCGGTCAACTGGAGCGAGTCGATGACCCGAAGTATCTCGTCGAAGTTGCGCCCTGTGCTGGCCGGGTAGGTCAGCGTCAGCTTGACTTTGTTATCGGGGTCGATGATGAACACCGAGCGCACCGTTTGCGTACTTTCGGCGCTGGGGTGGATCATATCGTACTGATCCGAAATCGAGCGATCGTGGTCGGCGATGAGCGGGAAGTTGAGGGCGTAGCCCGTCACGTCCTCGATGTCTTGCGCCCAGCCCTTGTGGTCGGCGAGGGCATCGACGCTGAGGCCAATGACCTTGGTGTTGCGCTTAGCGAATTCGTCCTTGAGGCCGGCTACCGTGCCGAGTTCGGTGGTACAAACGGGAGTGTAGTCCGCCGGATGGGAGAACAGCACGGCCCAGCTGTTCCCCTTCCAATCGTGGAAGTCGATCTCTCCCTCGGTGGTCAGTGCGGTGAAATTAGGGGCGTCGTCGCCCAGGCGGATGGCCATGGTACTCCTCCTTGATGGGTAGGGGGCTTTTGGCGATACCGAGAGGGCTGAGCGGTCCCTCTCGAATACCCAAACCCACAGCGCCCCCCGGGGGTTCCCGGTCGCGTCCCCACCTGGCCCCCGGTTAGCATTTCAGCAGCCACTTCTTCATATTGCCCAGGTTCTCGCTCACGCCTCATCCGAATACTGGGGTCGCGGTCGCGCCGACTGCCGGTCCTATCCATCTCTTCACGGAGACTCGCTCATGCTATGCGAACAGCTACGCCTCCGCCCGTATCTCGCCTTGCTCGTCGTTTCGCTGTTTGGCCTGATACTCGGCGGTGTTCGGCAAGCGGATGCTCAGGGCACCCGCCTGCTGCGGGACCCCGACGTGGGCCCGAACCACATCGTCTTCGTCCACGCCAACGATCTCTGGTCGGTGGACCGGGACGGTGGGGACGCGTCGCGCCTGACCAGCGGTGAGGGCGCCGAGACCGACCCTGTCTTTTCCCCCGACGGGAGGTGGATCGCGTTCACCGGCCAATACGCCGGCGACACCGATGTATACGTGGTGCCGGCGGCAGGCGGCCAACCGCAGCGGCTGACCTGGCATCCCGGAGCCGACGTGGTCCAGGGTTGGACGCCGGAAGGCGAGGTGCTATTCCGCTCCGGCCGTGAAGGGCAGCCCACGCGACTTTGGCGCTTCTATACCGTTCCCGTTAGCGGCGGTCTGCCGGAGCCCGTGGCCGTGCCTCAGGCCTACCACGGCGAGATGAGCGCCGACGGCGCATGGCTGGCTTATCAGGAGATCGGCTACTGGGATCCCGAGTGGCGCAACTATCGTGGCGGCCAGGCTCAACCGGTGAGCGTGGTCTCCACCTCGGACTGGGAACGGCTCACGCCTCCTTGGGAAGGCGAACGGCACATGGCCCCGGTCTGGCTGGATGGCGTGGTCTACTATATGTCCGAGCGCGACTGGGCCAGCAACGTCTGGTCGTGGGATCCGGGCTCCGGTGCGGAAGTGCAACGCACCTTCCACGCCGACTTCGATGTGAAAAGTCTGGGCGCCGGTTACGGTGTGGTGGTGTACGAGCAGGGCGGTTACCTGCACGAGTTGAACCCCGCCACGGGGGCTACGCGCCAGCTGCAGATCCGGGTGGCCGGCGATCTCAATTTCGCGCGGCCGCGCTGGGAGGAGGTCCCCGCGCAGGGGCTGCGCGACGCGCGCCTTTCGCCCAGCGGCAAGCGAGCGTTGTTCGAGTACCGCGGTGATCTGTTCACGGTGCCGGCGGAGGAGGGCAGCTGGCGGAACATCACGCAGAGCTCGGGAGTGGCGGACCGGCACGCGGTCTGGTCGCCGGACGGCGAGCAAATTGCCTGGTTCAACGACGAAGGTGGTGAGTACGGCCTGGTGGTGGCCGAACAGGACGGCTCGAACCCGCGTCGCATCGAGATACCCGACCCCAGCTTCTACTTTGTGCCCAGCTGGTCGCCCGACGGTACCCGATTGGCGCTCACCGATACCGACTACCGCGTGCTGATCATCGACTTGGCGTCGGGTGACCTGGTCCACGTAGACACCGACCGCTTCGCGCATCCGGAACGGTCGATGAACCCGGTCTGGTCTCCCGACTCGCGCTGGATCGCCTACGCGCGCCGGTTGGACAATCAGTTGCGCGCCATTTTCGTATACGACACTCGCGAAGGCACGACGCACCAGCTGACCGACGGGATGGCCGACGCCATCAGCCCGGTCTGGGATGCGTCGGGCAAGTACCTGTACTTCCTGGCTTCCACCGACTATGCGCTGAACACCGGCTGGCTGGACATGACGCGCTACGACCGGCCGGTGACCCGTGCGCTCTACCTCGCGCTCTTGGCAGAGGGTGAGCCCTCTCCGTTCTTGCCGCAAAGCGATGAGGAAGCGAACGGCGAGGAGAGTGCGGAAGAGGATCGCCCCTCTCGGAGGTCTGGGGGCGAGCAGGGAGAGGCGGCGGCGGGCGTCGAGGTGGCCATCGACTTCGACGGCATCGCCCAGAGAATCGTCGATGCGCCGGACTTGCCGCTGAGAAACTACCTGGGCCTGGTGGAGGGTCCCGAGGGCCGCGTTTTCGTAGGCGAAGCCATCCCGAACGAGCGCGGCTTCACGGTGCATCGCTACACGCTCGAAGATCGGGAGGCGGAGGAGTTTCTCGAAGGAGTCATCGAGATCGCCGCATCACACGACCGCAAGAAATTGTTGTACCGATCGGGTAGCGGCTGGACCATCGTCAACGCCGCGGGTGGACCGCCCCGCGGGCCGGACGGACGTCTGACGATGAATGGTATGCGCATACGGGTAGAGCCACGAGCCGAGTGGGCTCAGATGCTCCGCGACGGGTGGCGCTTCATGCGGGACTTCCTGTACGTAGACAACGTGCACGGCGCGCCCTGGAATGAGGTATGGGATTGGTATAGTCCCTGGCTGGAGGACGTGAACCACCGCTCCGATTTCAACCACCTCCTCGACATGGTGTCCGGCGAGGTGGCCGTGGGGCATTCGTATGTGCGGGGCGGCGACTACCCCGACCTGACGCAACCCCGCACGGGTCTGCTGGGCGCCGATATCGAGGAAGCGGACGGTTTCTACCGCATCACGCACATCTACTCCGGCGAAGACTGGACCCCGGGTACATCGGGCCCGTTGTCGCTGCCGGGGCTGGGTGTGAACGAAGGCGACTATCTCGTGGCCATCGCGGGTCGCGAACTGCGGGCGCCGGCCAACCCCTACAGGCTTTTGGAGGGGACGGCCGGCCGGACCATCGCCATCAGCGTGAACGAGCAGCCGACCCTCGACGGAGCCCGTGAGATCTTCGTGGTGCCCGTCGGCAACGAGCGGATGCTTCGCACGCTGGCTTGGGTGGAGGGCAACCGCCGAAAGGTGGACGAGATGAGCGGTGGCCGCCTGGCGTACGTCTGGCTACCCAACACCGGCCAGGTCGGCTACACCTACTTCAACCGCATGTACTTCGCCCAGCAGGATCGGCAGGGCGCGGTCATCGACGAGCGCAATAACGGGGGCGGCTCGGCAGCGGACTATATGGTAGAAGTGATGGGCCGCGAGCTGACCGGCTACTTCAACTCGCGCGCCGGCGACAAGAAACCCTTCACCCAGCCCATGGCGGGCCTATTCGGGCCCAAGGTCATGATCATCAACGAGCGGGCCGGTTCGGGCGGCGATCTGCTGCCCTACCTGTTCCGCCTCAAGGAAGTCGGTCCGCTGGTGGGCACCCGAACCTGGGGCGGTCTGGTGGGCACCTGGGATACGCCACCTCTGTTGGACGGGGGTAGATACGTGGCGCCTCGTGGCGGCTTCATCGACGCGAACGGCGAGTGGGCGGTGGAGGCAGAGGGCGTGCCACCCGACATCGAGGTGAGAAACGATCCGAAGCCCGTGATCGACGGTCGAGATCCGCAGCTGGAGGCTGCCGTGGCGGAGGCTCTTCGACTTCTGGAAACGCAGAGCGTCGATCTGCTGGCCACGGAACCGCCGCCTCCCGTCAGGTGGCGGCGACCGAACCGCCAGGGCGGGTGAGGCCGAACGCGATGTGACGAGGTCTTTGGCTGGCGTCGCTAGTTCGGCGCCAGCCAACCCATCCTACCGCTGGGCCCCTGCACGAATAGGAAGTCACGGAACGCTCCCAGTACGGGGACTTCCGTGCCAGCGGCAATTCGATCGACGGCCACCGCCGTAGCGACGGGCTCGGTCAACAGCGCGGCGCCGTCGTCTACCACTTCGCGGCGGACCGCACTATCCGCGGGTTCCGTCAGGCTCGTCGAAACGAAACCCAGGATGCCATCGGGTGTGGTCACCCGGTACCAATCACCCGCTCCCGCCTCGACGCGCAGAGGTGTATGCATCGGCAACTCGGCCAGGACGCTCGACCGAGTCGAGGGCAGCTCGCGAAAGCGAGCCACGTCGCGATTCACCCGGACGACCTCGCCGATCAAGTCACGGTCGCCGCTGAAATCGGCGGGCACGGTGCGACGCCGCTGCAGCGCCGGCCAGGGATCGAACGTGCCACGCGAGTAGACACCGAAGTGTAGGTGCGGCGGCGTGGTCCGGGCATTGCCGCTGTTACCCACGAAGCCGATGGTGTCTCCGACCTGGACCCGGTCACCGCGTCGAACGGCCTGTTCCTGCAGGTGGGCGTAGTAGTGATTTCGGTCGTACTTGTCTCGTAGCCAGACCACGTTGCCGCCCATCCCGTTGCTTCGGGTGCTGCGCACGACGCCGTCGGCGGCGGCCAGGACCGGTGTCCAACGGGCCGCGAAGATGTCGAGTCCTTCGTGCCGGCGCCGCCCGCCGTCTCGGGGGTCGCCGTACCAGCTTCCGATGTCCAGGCTGTCGCCCCCAAGTACCGGGAACACAAGAGACGGCAAGACGACGATGCTGATGGTGTACCTTCCGCCACGTAGCAGCTCGGGCTGGATGCGGATCAGGTAGTCGCCATCGCGCCGCGCCAGGTGATCCAGCTTGCGCTCGAGGCTGTCGGCGGTCGTGATGTGCCTGGGACTCGAGTCGGAGTCGCGAGTAAGAAAGAGATCGATGAATACCTGGTAGCTGGTGTCGGCCAGGCTCTCGAATTCCACCTCGATGCGCTGGCCGCGGCGCAACGGAACAGAATACCCAAATGCCACGGCTTCCCGCGGGTCGAGGTAGCTTTCCTCGCGATACGGCGACTCGATTTGGATGGGATCCCCGAGCGCCGCGGTCGCCGCGGCGAACCAATCGCGGCCCAGCGCGGTCTGATCGAGCCCCGACTCGCGCAGGACGTGCTCGTAGCGCTCTCGCGGAGTGTAGAGACCCAGGAACTCGCGCAGCCTCTCCTCGCCGCAGCCTGCGATGGCGAGCAGCGGAGGCAAGCCGAAAACCCAGAGCCATGTAATACGGGCGTATCTAGTCACGATCACCATCTAATATGACGCGTCAGGTCTACGCGGCGTTTCATCGGGTCTCTGTACCCGGGTCCGGGTCGATGTTATCCTCGTTGCATACGATCGGCAAATCATCACCATCCCGAGATGGAGTTAGCCCCATGACTTCGGACTGGATATTCCGCGTTCTGGACCGCGACCTGAGGTGCCTCGCCGAGCAGATCGAGGCTTACGAGAACGAGGAAGATATCTGGAAGGTCGCACCCGGCATCGGCAACTCGCCAGGGACGCTTGCCGTACATATCGCCGGCAACATCCAACACTACATAGGTAAACATCTCGGCGGTTCGGACTATGTCCGTGACCGTGAGGCGGAGTTCAGCCGAAGAGATGTCCCTCGGTCGGTGATACTGGAAGAGCTCGGTGACGCTCGATCGGCGCTCCAGGCAGGTCTCACCGAGCTGGATGACGGCACTCTGCGAGGGGAGTACCCAGAAAAAGTCGGGGCCTACCTATCCGTCGGCCAGTTCATGGTCCACCTGGCGGCGCATCTGGGCTACCATCTGGGCCAGGTCGACTACCACCGCCGCATGATCGCCGGCCAGGACGCTCTGCCCGGCATGATCTCGCCGGCGAAACTAGCGTGATCCGCTGGGCGTCGACGCCGTCCCACTCGACCCCTAGTTTGCCCTGAAGGGCCGGGTCCGGTCCCGGCCCTTCGCTTTAATCATCTCCCACATATGTGACTCGGAGTATCGAACATGCTGCGTTATGTGTGTGCCGTCGGCATCCTCCTGGTCTTCGCCTCGGATTCGCTGGCCCAGAGGCGGCCGGACCCCGAGGGACCCTACACGGTGGAAGCCCAGCAGGCCGCTTGGGAACGCCACCTGGAGTTGAAGCAGGCGGGTCTGTTCAAGGGGCTCGAGTGGCGAGATGTCGGCCCGGTGGTACAGGGGGGTCGCATCGTCGACATCGAGGTCGACCCCGGCGATCCCTACACGTTCTACGTCGCCTACGCGTCCGGCGGGATCTGGAAGACCACGAACAACGGGGTGTCGTTCGATCCGCTCTTCGACGACCAGCCAACGATGATCATCGGGGACATGGAACTGGATCCGAACGACCCGAACCGGATCTTCGCAGGGACGGGCGAGAACAATTCCCAGGGCTCGTCGTACAGCGGCCTCGGGGTCTTCCGCTCTGACGACGGCGGTGAAACGTGGACGAACGTGGGACTTCGGGGCACAGATCGCATCGGGCGCGTTCTGATCGACCCGCGCAATTCGAACCGCGTCTTCGTGGCGGCGCTGGGAAAACTGTACTCGCCGGGCGGCCAGCGTGGCGTGTTCCGCTCGGACGACGGCGGCGAAACCTGGCAGGCGGTGCTGGAAGGCGAGAACGACATCACCGGTTTCGTCGACATGGTGTTCCAGCCGGGCAATCCTTCTGTCATCTACGCCGCGGCTTGGGAGCGGATGCAAACCCCCTGGAACTTCTTCAAAAGTGGTGAGGGCAGCGCCATTTGGCGGTCGTCTGACGGAGGCGACACGTGGGAGCGACTGGGCGGCGGATTGCCCAGCGGCGACTTCGTGGGGCGCATCGGCCTGGCGGTCACGCCCGCTGACCCGCAGATCCTCTATGCCGTGATCGACAACCAGGAGACTCCGCCCGAGGAGGAATGGGACCTGGGTGACAGTCCGGTGACGGCCAAGCGGCTGCGTCACATGAGCAAGGAGGAGTTCTTGCGGCAGGATTCCGAGGCGATTGCCGACTTCATGCGGGCTGCCGACCTCGATCCGCGGCTCGATGCCGAGAAGTTGCTGGCCGCGGTGCGCAGCGACTCGATTACGATCCAGGACCTGCTGAAACTGCTCGACGATCCGATGTCCAGAATGCTCGATAGCGACATCCGTGGGGTTCAGGTCTGGCGCTCGGACGATGCCGGGTCGACGTGGCGGCTGATGACGCAGGAGACGATCAAAGAGACGGCGTTCGCCTTCGGTTACTACTTCGGCCAGATCCGCATCGCGCCGGATAATGTCGACCGCCTGTACGTGTTGGGTGTTCCGCTGCTGCAGTCGGACGATGGTGGTGTGACGTTCAGCCAGATCGCAGGACCCAAGGTGCACGTCGATCACCACGATCTCTGGATCAACCCCGATCGTCCCCAGCACATGATTCTGGGCAACGACGGCGGTCTGGACGTCAGCTACGACGGCGGAAAGACCTGGCTGACACTATCCACGGTATCGGTCGGCCAGTTCTATACGGTCTCGTACGATATGGCGACGCCATACAACATCTACGGCGGTCTGCAGGATAACGGGATGCTGAAGGGTTCGAGCCAGACACAGCCAAACATCAGCGCCAACTGGGAACGCGTGGGCGGCGGTGACGGCATGTGGACGCAGGTCGATTTCCGGGACAACCAGACGATCTATGTCGGCCTGCAGTTCGGCAACTACACGCGCCGGGGACCGGATGGCACGGCTCGGGTCAAGCCGCGTAACGGCGTGCTCGAGGCGCCGCTTCGTTACAACTGGCTGACCCCGATTCTGCTGTCGTCTCATAACTACGACGTGCTTTACTTCGGTGCGAACAAGCTGTTCCGTTCGATGGACAAGGGCGAGACGTGGACGGCGCTGAGCGACGACCTGACCAAGAACGAGAATCGTGGCGACAAGGCGTTCCCGACTATCTCGGTGATCGACGAGTCCGAGCTGCGTTTCGGATTGCTGTGGGTCGGTACCGATGACGGTTATCTCTACGTGACTCGCAGCAGCGGAGCCGAGTGGACGGAGGTGAGCGACGGCCTGCCCACAGACCGGTGGGTTTCCCGCATCGAGGCCTCGAAGTACGACGAAAACGTCGCCTATGTAAGCCTGAACGGTCATCGCGCTGACGACATCGCGACTTACGTGTTTCGCACCGACGATCTAGGCCGGACCTGGACGTCCATCTCCGACGGGTTGCCCGCCGAGGCGGTGAACGTGGTCCGAGAAGATCCCGTCGTTCCGAACGTGCTCTATGTGGGGACCGACCGCGGAGTCTATGTGTCGCTCGATACCGGTGAGACGTGGATGGCGGTGGGATCGGGACTGCCCAACGTGCCGGTCCACGACCTCACGGTGCACCCGAGGGAGCGCGAACTGATCGCCGGGACTCACGGCCGCAGCGTCTGGGTGGTGGACGTGGCCCCCGTCGAAGAGCTGACCCGTGAGATCCAATCATCGGCGGTCCACGTCTTCGACTTGGAGGCGATCGACTACAACCGCGGCTGGCGCAGGCGGCCCATGGTGGTCTATTTCCAGCCTGCGGACCCGACACATGTGGACATCCCGTTCTGGGTCGAGGCTGACGGTAGCGTCGAGTGGAGCGTCGTCGACTCGGACGGCAACGCGCTGCGGACCGGCTCGATGGGTGCCGTGCGCGGTGTGAACGTCTTACGCTGGGACCTGCTGCTCGATCCCGAACTGGCCATTCCCATCGAGGAAGCACGCGTGGCCGACATGGAGGATGTGAGGCCGGCCGACATACCGTGGTCCCAGGCCATGGAATTCGAGTGGCCGCTGCACGTGACGCCGGGGGAGTACAAGATCCGCATCGACGCGGCCGGCGGTTCGGCAGAGACCGATTTCGTGGTGAATAGACCGCAGACGGGTCAGGGTGGACAGTGACAGCAACTTGGGAGTTGAAAATGAAAGCGCTCAAAATCGTCCTACTAATGTCCATCCTGCTGGTCCGCGGCGTGTCGGCTCAGCAAGTCGCCATCCAGGCGGGCCATGTAGTAGACCCTGCTACGGGAACGGCGTCGGCCAACCAGATCATTCT
>JBDHGH010000054.1:0-23877 GCA_039589995.1 Gemmatimonadota bacterium
CGCCGACCGGTTACGCCGATGTTGCGGAAGCGTGGGTCAGTTCAGGCGCGCTGCTGACACGAGCCGAACTGGGCCAGCGACTGGCCCGGGCAGGCTCGCGTGGACGGACGGGCCGCGAGTTGCTGAAGGAAGACGCCGTCGACGGAGCCTTCGACCTACTTTTGCCCGCCGTGGACATCGGGCGGTTGCGCTCTCTACTCGTCATCGAGGTGAACGAGCACACGCAGCCACGTATGAAAGTCGAGATGGCGGTGAGCCTGACGCTGGCATCGCCAGAGTTCCAACGAAAGTAACACGGCCTCCCGCGGGAGGAGTTCCAGATGGTGCAACGCAGAGTCTTCCTGAAATCAGGCGCCCTCGCGCCAGGCTTCATGTGGCGGACTGCCTGGGCCGAGGCGAGTCGACGCCGGAAGATTCTGGTCTGCATCTTTCAGCGCGGCGCGGTGGATGGTCTGAACGTGATCGTACCCTTTGCCGAGCCGAACTACTACCGCATGCGACCCCGGATCGCCGTCCCTCAACCGGGAGAACGGGAGGGAGCCGCACTCGACGTCGACGGTCGCTTCGGGTTCCATCCGGTACTCGCACCCTTCAAGCGGCTTTACGACCGCGGCATGCTCGCCGCGGTGCAAGCCGTCGGTTCCCCCAGCGCAACACGTTCGCATTTCGATGCTCAGTTCTTCATGGAGACCGCGGTGCCCGACTACAAGTCGATTCAGGACGGATGGCTGAACCGCGCTTTGGCGGCATCGCATCTATCGGACCCCGAGGGGCATGAGTACCTACGCGCGGTCGCGATGGCTGAAAGCATGCCTGTCGCCCTCAAGGGTGGCGAGTCGGCGCTGGCCGTCTCAGACCTCGAGTCGTTCTTGTCGGGTCCGCCGGGCGGTCTCGAAGCGTTCGAGGCCCTCTACGACGAAGACAGCGGTGACGCCGTGCTCGGCGGACCAGGCCGCGAGGCGGCGGAGGCAATCAAGGTGCTTCGGCAAAACGATCCTCGCGGTTACGAACCAGTCGCCGACTACCCGGGCAGTCCGTTCGGTCGCTCGATGATGGAGATCGCGCAGCTGATCAAAGCGGATGTCGGCCTCGAGATCGCTTTCGCCGATGTCGGCGGGTGGGACACCCATGTGAACCAGGGCGCGTCACAGGGACAGCTGGCTGTAAGGCTGCGCGACTTTGGCGATTCGATCGGCGCGTTCTGTGCCGACCTTGGCGATCGAATGGAAGACGTTGTGGTACTAACCATGTCCGAATTCGGTCGCACGGCGCGCGAGAACGGTAACGCCGGGACCGATCACGGTCACGCCAACTGCCTCTTCGTGATCGGCGGAGGCGTCAGAGGCGGATCTATTCACGGGGAATGGCCCGGACTGGAGCGCGAGCAGCTATACGAGGGCCGCGACCTGGCGCTGACCACCGATTTCCGAGACATCTTTGCCGAAGTGCTGTCGAGCCACCTAGGGATCGAAAACTTCGATCGAGTCTTTCCTCACTATCAGGTCAACCGCGCCAAGTTCTTCGGCCTGATGGGCTAACGGCAGCACTTCGGCTCTCCTTCTACCCATCGCGTGGACAACCGGGCCGATTTCGGCTAACCTGTCGGGGTCTGCAATCCAGCCCAAACACCAAACCATACTCGGCTCTAACAGGAGGCGGCTATGAGTCTCTCCGTCAAAGGCCTGGCCCTCACCGCAGCAATCTTCTGGGGCGCGCTCATGTTCCTGATGGGAATCTCTCACCTCGTCTGGCCCAGCTACGGCCTGGCGTTCCTCGAACTGGTCCAGTCCATCTACCCCGGCTATACGATCGGCGGCTTTGGCTCGGTGATCGTCGGGACCCTGTACGCGACGGTGGATGGCGCGATCGGAGGTGCCATCTTCGCCTGGCTGTACAACAAGCTTTCCGGAGCATCTCCGGCCGCGGCCTGAGCGACCCGGCGCGGCGAAACCGGCCGACCACCGGCCTCGTAGGGACCCAAGAGACGAGGCGAATTCAGACGTTCCAACCCTATCGCCATCGGGTATGTCTAATCGGTGGAGTCAACCCGAACAGAGCGCCATGGTCCCTCTGGGGCTGGCGTACGTCTTTCAACCGGAGGCACATCCATGAAGCACCCATCCGCGGGCGCCCTACTCGCGGCTGTCCTGCTCATCTCGGCGGCGACACCCGCAACGGCGCAGAACGAATGGAGTTTTGACGGGGATCGCTTGCTCGTCACCAACATGATCGGCGAAGTCACGGTCAGGGGTCACGACGGGTCCCGAATCATCGTCAGAGCCACGCCTCGGGGTGACGATGCTGGAATGCTCGATTTCCAGGTGAGGCAAGGTGGTCGCGCCGAGTTCCACGTCGTCTATCCGTTGAGCCAAACTCAGAGCTTCAGCTATCCGCGTCGAGGCGGAAGTTCGGATTTTCGGGCGGAGAACTGGATCGACGAAAGCAGCTTTCTCGAGGACCTGTATTCTGACGTACGGGGGCGCGATCGGATCAAGATCCGCGACGACGGTGACACCGAGGCCTGGGCCGATCTCGAGGTCCTCGTGCCCCGCGGAGTCGAAACCCGAATCGCGATCGTAGTCGGAAAGATCAACGCATCCGACGTGCAGGCCCCGGTCGACCTCGATACCTGGAGCGGGCCGGTCGAGGCTCGGAACATCCAAGGCAAGACCAATATCGACACGGGCAGCGGATCGGTGGTCGCCACAGGTATCCGCGGCGACTTGAACGTCGATACCGGGTCGGGAAGCGTCGAAGTCGCCGATGTGGAGGGTGACGACATCATGATCGACACGGGCTCGGGCAGTGTGACCGTCAACGGGGCGAAGGGAAGCAGCTTCGAGGTCGACACCGGCAGCGGCTCGGTCAAGACGTCTGAGATCTACGCGGACAACAGCGTGATCGACACGGGGTCCGGCTCGGTGACACTCGACCTCATGGCCCTGAGCGGTGGCCGACACATCATCGACACGGGAAGCGGCGGCGTAACGGTGAACATGCCGTCGGATGCCTCGGTCCGCATCATCGCCGACACGGGAAGCGGCGGTATCGATCTCGACGTGCCTAACGCGATGCTGAAGAGGGCAAGTCGAGATCATATCGAGCTCGAGATCGGTGGCGGCAGCGCCACACTCGAGATCGACACGGGTTCCGGCGGGATAAAACTCCGTACCCGCTGACGCAGTTTTTCCGATTGCGCGGCCGGTAGTAACAACCGACTCCCATGCCCAATGACGGGCCGCCCGCCGGGAGGCTGGAGTGATGCTGCCGGCCGCCACTTCGTCTGGACCCGATCAGCGACCACCCCTATCTTGGTGCAGCCCCACCCATAGATGACCTACCACGCACGCCCCGCACGACGCTCGGCGTGTCAGCTCAGAGGCGACACATCCCTCGGTGAGACAGACACTCATGGAGGACAGCCCATGAAGACGAGCTGGATGCTTGCGGTCTTCGCAGCGGCGGTGATCGCGATTACATGCTCCCAGACGACAGAAGAACCGGCCAAGACAACCGCCGAAGATATGGTGGCCGTGGCTCGAATGGTTTCCAGCTTCGACACTTTCGCCGCAGACGCAGACATTGAAAGCTTCCTCGCCTACGTGGCAGACGACGCCGTGATGTTGCCGCCCGGCGAACCCGCCATTGTTGGAAAACGCGCGATCCGTGAATGGTATACGGCGTTCTACGCCAACTTTAGTAGCGACATGACGCACGAGCCGCTTGAGGTCGACGCGTTCGGCGACATCATCGTCAGTCGAGGAAACGCGACAGGCATGTTGACACCGAAGGCCGGCGGTGAGCCGATACCGTTCGACAACAAATACCTGTTTGTCCTAACGAGACAGAAGGACGGCTCGCTTCAAGTCTGGCGAGCGGCGTTCAACGAGAACGCACGCTAGATGAAGGTGCAGCGGGTTCTACAGGCGCGCCCTTTCCTCGGCGGGGATCATCCACTTCCAAGCGCCCAGCCCCAGAAGGGCGTTCACCAGGAAGTGCCCCACCATCGCGGGAAGCAGGCCGGCGCCGGTGATGACCGGCAGGCAGAACAGGTAGCCCATCACGAAACCCCGGATGACGCCGGCGTGCCCCTGGTATCCGTGCAAAACGCCGAAGGCCAGGTTAGCGACCAGCGCCGCCAGAAACCCGTTTCCCAGCCAGGCGGTGAGTCCGGCCAGCAAGAAACCGTGATACGTAAGCTCCTCGCCGATCCCGGCGCTGGCCGACACGCCCATGAAAGCCCACATGTCGCGGCGGTTCCGGGGCATCAGGTGGTAGGTGAGCCGGGACTCGCGGATTCCCAGGCGGAGCGCTGCGCGACTGATCACAAGGTCCCCCGCCAGCGCCCCCAAAACCGTGAATATCGTCCAGAAGACGAACTTACCGATGCTCGTGCCGTGAAGGCCCACGGCCGATAGCGACAAGTCCTCGAGGACCAGCACGAGCACCGTGAAGACCGCCAATACCGAGATACCGACAACCGCCGATGTATAGAGTGCACCGCGAGGTGGCAGCTCCAACTCGCGGTCGTCAGGCTGCAGTAGGGCCAGAAACGGAACTACGACCAGCAGCAGGAACACGTACGCCCGACCGACCCAGCCGAACTCCACGGCTGGTGTGGCGTCGATCAACAACTGGCCGATTTGGTTCACTCGTGATCGCCCGGTCTCATGGCTCGACTACCCAATCTCGACTTCGCCTCCTACACTCATGTCATGAAGATCGACTATACCTCGACTCGACTCAAGCGAGACCTGCGCGGCCTGGTCGACGCCGAGTTCCGCGAGGGTCAGCAGAACTACTTCAAAGAGTCGGCGAGTACGCTGGGCGTGCGAGCTCCCGAGGTTCGCAAGCTAGCCTCTACGGCAGTGAAAGAATACCGCCGGGCCAAACTGAACTTCGACGATGTCCTCCAGGTCGCCGATCGATTGTGGCGATGCAAGTTCTTGGAAGAGCGGATTCTCGGAATCATCATAGTCTCGAAGTATCAACGCCAGCTCGAGCGCCGACATTGGAAACACTTCGACGGTTGGGTGAATTCACTGACCAACTGGGCTGAGACCGACGGGCTATGCTCGTTGATTCTGGCAGAGTTCATCAAGAAGGACCCAACGCTCACCAAGCGTCTCGCTGCCTGGACTACCAGTGACAATCGATGGCGCCGTCGCTCGGCCGCTGTAGCCCTAGTGCCACTAGCACGCCACGGAGAGCACCATGACACGGCGTTCCAGATCTGCGAGCGTTTGGCGACGGACCGCGATGACATGGTGGAGAAAGGGATCGGTTGGCTGCTGAAGGAGGTCTCGCGAACCCAGCCCGACAGGGTCGCGAGTTTCCTCCTCAGCGATATCGATCGCTTCTCGCGAACGACGGTCCGCTACGCCTGCGAGAAGCTACCAGAGGGGCTACGGACGCGTGTGATGCATGCGTGACTTCGAAGCCGCGTCGGTCTTTACAGTTACTTCTCCGGCCAAGGATCTTCCGTGACTCGTTCGAACGGCTCCGGCTGCATCTGCATCCGAAACGCCTCGCGGGTCGCCAGATCGAACCGGTCGCCCTGTGCGAGGAAATAGAACAGTCCGCCCGAGTCGAGACGAGCGTTGTGGTCGTAGATGGCAACGTATCCCTGCCCCATCACCTGGAACCGATCGCCTTGCACCACGATGGCCGTGTTTTCGTCGATCCCGATTCCCAGCAAATGCGGATGCGCTTCGACGATCTCGATCAGATCGAACTGGCGATTCCGCATCAGTAGATGCTGGTCGATGGCCACGTCCTTCACGAAGGCCAGTCCCTCGACGTGGTCGCCCATCATGATGGTGTTGGTCTCCGTGTCGCCACGAGCCAGGTATGAGCCCTGGATCGTGGCTCCGGCCGACGATCCTCCAATCACTCCACCACGATCCAGAAGCGCCCAAAGTTCTTCGTGTACTTTTGTATTCAGATAGGAATCGGCCAGCCGCCACTGGCGCCCACCACCGAACCAAACCGCGCGCGCCTCTTTAATAGGCGCCACAAACTCGTCCGTGTTGGCCTCGTCGCGATCCGTTGTGTGCAGAACGGTGAGGTTCACGGCACCGGCAGCCTTGAACTGGCGGAGGCCGCGCCAGTACTGGTCGTATTCATCGCCTCCCCCCGCCGTGGGAATGACGACGATCGGCACATCCGGGCCGCCGGCCAAATCCAAAAACCGTTCGATGATCGCCGGGTCCCTCATCGCCCCTCCGACGATGACCAACGAACCGTTCTCGGGACCGATGTCTTGGGCATCGCTCGCCAGGGGCATAGCCGCAGTCAGGAACAGGGCAAGAAAAATCCTCGGGCCAAACACGTGCTTTCGCATCAATCGCTCCTCCGTGTCTTCGCTGCTATTCAGCGTCGCGCTCTACCGCCAGCTTAGCAATCGCGTGCGCCTCGATGTTACCACCGCTCACCACGACCGCGACGTTTTCGCCCCGGCCCGTGAACTTACCGGAAAGCAGCGCCGCGATACCGACGGCGCCGCCACCTTCAACGACCAACTTGTATTCCATCAGGGCGAATGCCATGGCATCTCGGATCTCGTCTTCCGAGACGAGCAGATACTCGTCGACCAGATCGCGCACCAACTCGAAGGTGTAGCGGTTCTTCAGCCCAATTCCACCCGACAGCGCGCTGGCGATCGTCTCGTCTTCGGGAAACGCTGTTGGACGACCTTCCTCCAGACTCTCGTGCATCACCCGTGCGTTGAAGGCTGAGACTCCGACCACACGCATCTCCGGCTCCTGTCGCTTCAGCGCTACCGCAATTCCGGAGATCAGTCCACCGCCGGAGAGTGGTACGACCACCGTGTCCAACATGGGGATCTGCTCGAGCAACTCCAGCCCGATGGTACCCTGCCCTGCGATGATGAGGGGATCGTCGAACGGATGGACGTAAGTCAGCCCGCGTTGTTTCTGGATCTCGTACGACTTCGCTTCAGCCTCGTCGTAGGTCGTACCATGAAGGATCGTCTCGGCCCGATGCTTCTTCATCGCCCTTAGTTTGACAGGGTCGACCCATTCGGGCACGCAGATCGCCGCGTGGATGTCCAGCATGTCTGCGACAAAGGCGACGGCTCGCCCATGATTGCCACTGGAGCACGCCACGACCCCTTGCTCCCTCTGGCTGTCGGACAGCGATAGGATCTTGTTAGCAGCACCACGGACTTTGAAAGAACCGGTGGCCTGGAGATTCTCCAGCTTCAGCCAAACGTGAGCGCCGAGCCGCTCGTCCAGTTCGGGTGCCTGTACTACAGGTGTCTCGACCACAATGCGGGCGATGGATCTTCGGGCCGCGGAGACGTCGATATCCGACACCTAATCGCTCCCTCCGCGCAGGATCCGGAACCCACGATACGCTTCGCTCGCCGCGACGCCGGGAACGGCCCGTAGACTACTGAGGACACCACCAAGATGACGGCTCGCATTCATCGTCCTTCGTCCTCCAAGATTCGTGATGAAGAGATGTCGGTGGGGCCCCGCCAATGTAGGGCGAGGGTCAGTTTACGTCTATGTGGCCACCGCGGTTAGCCCCAAAGGAAAAGGGGCGCCGACACGGCGCCCCTTCCACATAGAGGCCAGGGAGATTCGAGCTACGAACGGCGTATGTTCACGCTGCCGTTCACGGTCTTGATCACCAAGTCACGGCCACCGGCGCCGATCGTCCCCTTCAGGTGCCTGGGAGAGAACTTTCCGTCGACCGTGATAGGGTAGTCGCTGGATATGTGGCCGTTCACTGTGGATACGCTCAGCTCGCAGTTGAGGTCGGCCGGCATATCGAGGGTGACGCTGCCGTTCACAGTGGTGAAATCGAGCTTGCCGTTCCAGTTGGCCTTTTCCATGGAAACGGTGATCGAGCCGTTCACCGTGGAACCTTGGGCCAATCCGGTCGTGCTGACATCGATTCCGCCGTTCACCGTGAACACCTTCACGTCGCCATCGAGCCCGAGCGCCTCGACATCACCGTTCACGTTGCGTCCGATGAAGTTCACCCCTGCCGGGACCATGACGGTGAAGTCGACCTGAACGTCGTTGTCCTTGACGTTCATCTTGCCGCGCCCGCCCGGACGGCACTCGTTCGGCTCGTCCGCATCCTTGCTGGGGTACACGGCACAGATCGTCACGCCGTTGTCGTGCTCGACGACTTCGACCTTAACCGTCTTCGGATCGCTTTTCCGGCCGTGCAGCCTGGCTGAAACCTCGACTTCGTTCCCGGAAGATCTCTCGGCGCGAATTTCGCCGTTGATCCCCTTGATCTCGATATGGTTGCCGCGATCGACGCGACCCGACCAACTGAAGGTCTCGTCCGCGCTGACGAGATCGTACGTCGCGAGCGCTGTGAGCTTTGCCTCCGGCCCGGTGACCGGCATCCAGGCCACCAACGCCAACACGAGCCCCGCTAATCCAATCCTGTACATCATGAATCCTCCCTGTACCTGCCCGCTGTATTTACCGTCGAATCAACTGAATGTCACCATCGAATGAGTGTAACTCTAACCGCGCGCTACCGTCGCCGAGGGTGAAGCTGAGCTTGCTGCTGGCCTCCGCGCCCTTCAACTGAACGGGGAAGTCCGCTTCGAACTCACCGTCGAACGTCGCCACCGAAACCGTTGCGTTTACGTTCTCCGGCACGGAGACGACCACGTCACCATCGTGCGTCGTCAGGCGGTAACGGCCATTGTCGCGAATCGTGCCGTCGTATTGAACGTCGCCATCGACCGTCTTCGCTTCCACTTTGTCCGAGGCGATCTCCGACAGCGTTATGTCACCGTCGATTGACTCCGCTAAGATATTCCCATCGAAATCGAGGACGGACACCTCGCCTTCCACTCCGTTCACCTCGAGACTGCCCCTCCCCCGTACCACGGTGATGTCGCCTTCCACGGAACGGAGCGAGATTTCTCCCGCGACGTCGCGTAAATCCATATCACCCGACATCGTCTCGGCCCGCACGCCATTTTGGGCACCGTCCACCGAGAGGTCGGAATCGAAACCCCACAGGTCCACGGCCATCGTCCGAGGGATTGTGATCTCGTAGTCCACCTCGTCCGGGTGACCGTGCCGGGCCTCCGACTTGATCTTCACAGAAGACTCGGAGTGAAGGATCTTCACCCGATCGTCGCTTGAGTGGCTGGCCTCGAGTCGCACCTGGTTTCGGTCCCACGTGCGGATGACGATCTCGCCACCATGGTTCCGGACTCCGAGTACCGCGTTAGGGTTCACATCGAACGTGGTGTCGGTGTCCATGTCCTGGTAGTCCCAATCATCATCGTCCCAAGACCAGTCATCGACGTTGACCGCCGGCAAGCTGATCGCGATCTCGGGGATCGACACCTCGAAGCCTTCGAAGTCGATCTCGTACTCGTCCCAGTCGTAATCCCAACTATAGCCGGGTACGACGATCTCGAAGCCCGGGATGTAGATATCGAATCCCGGTATCTCGATCGCCGGGATCTCGATCTCGATCGTCCTCGACTCGCGCACTTCGACTTCTTGGTCTTGGACATCTTGGGGCGACGCGATCGCCACCAACGCTCCCATTAACAGCTCGGTATACATACGCTCATCCCTCTCGATTAGCTGACTGCGCCGGCCATCAGCGCTGCCTGCCTCAAGAACTCCAGCTTTTGCCGCTTGGTCGCGGCCAGGTGCTCCTGCAAATAGATACTCGCCGGGTCCATCGCCAGCGCACGCTGCGCCTGGGCGATAGCTCGATCGATGATGGACAGGTTCTCCTCGATGATTCGTACAGTCGCCGTATCCAGCTGGCTGCGGCTCTCCTTGAGGATCAACTCCAGCTGCACGACCGCTGCGTCGTACGACGTCGCCAGATCTGCCGGCGCCTCGGATACCAAAGCCGTCCCGTTCGTCGCCGTCGGCATCGCGCCTTCGCCCGCCGCGCCTCCGGCCTTCGACACCACCCAAGCGCTGCCACCAGACAGAACCATCAGAGCTACGCTCGCCGCCACCAGCTGCGGCAGCGAGATGGAGTAGCGTCGCTGGCCCAAACGCTCCTGCTTGCGCTGGCGGTGCTCATCCAGGTCCGCGACCGCTGCCGCCGCGCCGATCCGCTCGGCGACTCCCGACCAGAGATCGCTGTCCGGGGCCCTGTTTTCCAAGCTCTGCGCACGGGCCACCACCTGGCGTAGCTGCTCGAGCACCGCCGAGCACTCGGCGCAACTGGAGAGATGCTCCTCCAACTCCGCCCGCTCGGCAACGTTCAGTTCGCCATCGAGGTAGTTGCTCAGTCTGTCAGTCCATTGATCGTTCATTTCACGATCTCCATCACCGATCTAGGTAATCGCGGAGAATCATCCGGGCTCGGTGCAACTGCGACTTCGAAGTGCCAGACGTGATCCCCATGATTTCCGCTATCTCTCCGTGCTTGAAACCTTCAACGTCGTGCAACACGAACACTTGTTGCGCCCCATCGGGCAGGTGCTCCATCGCGGCCTCGAAATCGATCGCCGTCTCGACTCCCTTCGGATTCGAGGAAAGCTTGTCAATCGCTTTGTCCCCATCCGCGAACCGCTCTCTCCGAATCCCCAGCTGCTTGCGCCGTCCCAGAATCACGTTGATCGCCACCCTGTGTAGCCAGGTCCCGAACGCCGCCTCACCCCGAAAACTTCCCAGCTTCTCCCAGATCCTGACGAATACATCCTGAGTGATCTCGTCAGCCAGATCCGTCCCAATCATCCGTCTAGCCAGGCTGTGGACTCGAGCGACATGCCGGTGGTACAGGCGTTCAAACGCCTTTGCATCTCCCGCTGCTGCGAGCACCGCGTCGTCCGCGTCCACAAGCCTGGCGGGTCGTTCTTGGGTCAGCTTTGTCACTCTCCAGGGCCCATCCCTCCTGCCACTTAGTGAGATACTCTACAAGGCAGGATGGTTGGAACCCTCTAAGTCTCGCTCTGAAGGCGACTTGGCCGATTCACGAACAGCAGGGCCAGCGCCACCGCCGCTCCCAGGGCGAGAAGGTTGGTGTCCCCCGTCAGCCAGCCAAGCACCATGGCGCCCAGCCCAGCCGCCTCTGCCAGCGCCCACACCAGCATGGCGCCTGAAATACTGGCGGCCCACCACTCGGCCAGATCCTCACCGCGGCGACGCGGGGTAATCCGACCCCGTGCCAGGCCGCTGCCCAGTACCGGGACCACGAGTATTACATAGCCGAGAATGCGCATCACACGCCCGGTATCCGATGCCATTTCGGGCGCTACGGACCGCAGATAGAGGAAGACCGCAAAGGCGATAGCGATACCGGCCATCACTGCGCCATGTAGAACGCGGGCGGTCGTGACGGTCTTGGCCGGGTCGATTACAGACCTCTGCTGGTTCATGCGACCTCCCAACGTACAGGCTTCGACTCGTTGATCTCCCTTAGATTGAACGCCGGTCGTAATCTACCGGGCAAGACAGCGCTGTCCAAGCAAGTGTCGCGCCTACCGCGCTCCCATCCGAAAGGCCTCCATCGCGTAGTACTCCGGCAACCCCAACCGATCGGCTTGCTCGGCCGTCGACAAATTACGTGCCTCGACTCTCTGCCAAAACTCGCGCTCGTCGAAACCACCCGGGAACGGAGCCACATCCTTCTGCGACTGGTGCTTGAAGATCGCCATGATCTTCTTCCGCAACTCCTCCTGTGACAGCGGCACGAGTACGTCCGCGTCGGTGATCGGCCACTCCTCCCACGCACCGCGGTACAGCCACACTTCGGGCGTGGTCGATTCGTAGCGGTCCAAAGCACCGTCTATCGCAGCCTTGCACAACCGGTGAGTGCCATGGGGGTCGGACATATCGCCTGCAACGAAGACCAGATCGGGGTGAATCTCGTTCAGCAGCGCCAAAACGATCTCTACGTCGTCTTCTGTGATGGGCCGCTTCTGCACCTCGCCCGTCCGGTAGAACGGCAAGTTGAGGAACCGCGCTGCGGACGGCGACAACCCAGCAGCGACGATAGCCGCGATCGCTTCGGACTCGCGAATGAAGCGCTTCAGGTTCTGCACCCGTTCGGAATCGACATCTCCCGGTCGCTTCCCCCTGAACCCCTGCTTGATCTCGTCACGTACAATCCGAGCCTGCTCCTCGCTCATCCCCAGTGTCGCCGCGGAGCGGGATACGAAATCGAGGTGGCGCCGGACATCGTGGTCGAATACCGCGATGTTGCCGCTGGTCATGTAGGCGACTACGAGCTTGTTCTCGTTCTCCGCCAGCTTGCGTAGAATGCCACCCATCGAGATGACGTCGTCGTCCGGGTGCGGTGAGAAGACAACCACACGCTTTCCCTTGGAGAGCCTGGCACGGCCGCGGACCTTCTCCCTTAGCCGGTTGAACACCACACCATTGATCACGCCGGCCGATGGATGACTGGAAATCAACGAGCTGAGCTGGTTCTCCCGGTAGTCATTCGCCGTCAGCTTCAGTATTGCCTTCTCCTTGCGCTCGGAGAGCCAGACGACCGCTCGGTCGATCAGTTCGGGGGTCCACTCCACGCCCTGCACCAGCCAGGGCGTCTTGACCCGGGTGAGGTCGCCGGCGGCGGCGAGATCGAGGAAGACCGTGGCGTCGCGGTGCCTCTGCAGAAAGGTCGCCGTGACGTCCTGCGAAACCTCGCCCTCGACGGCTCGTCTCACGATGGGGGCCTTGTGTTCACCCGTGGCGATCAACGCGACCTCCTTGGCCGCTGTGATCGAGGCGATGCCCATCGTTATGGCCTCGAGAGGTACATTGTCCTCGCCGAAAAAGTCGGCCGCGGCATCTCTACGAGTGATCGTGTCGAGCATGATGAGGCGCGTACGTGACTCTGGCGACGATCCCGGCTCGTTGAATCCAACGTGACCGCTCCGGCCGATCCCGAGGATCTGGTAGTCGATTCCACCCGCCTCCTTGAGCGCCGCTTCATAGCCCTGGCAATGGTCGTCGACCGTCTCGCGCGGGACACCCCCCTCGGGAATGTGGATGTTCTCCGGGGCGATATTCACGTGATCGAACAGGTTCTCCATCATGTAGCGCCGGTAGCTGTGGATGCTATCCGGCGACATGGGGTAGTACTCGTCGAGGTTGAAGGTGATCACGTTGGAGAAATCGATCTCGCCCACCTCGTAGCGGCGGATCAACTCTCGGTAGATACCGATAGGAGTACTTCCCGTCGCCAGACCCAGCACGCAACGCTCCTTGTAGGCGACCTCGCGCCGGATCGTTCTGGCGATGCGATCTGCGATAACCACGGCCAGGTCGCTGGGATCGTCCACGATGACGGTGCGGATGCGCTCTCGCTGACGCGAGCCCTCGATCTCGGCGACTTCCTGCTCGACCCGTTCTTCGTTGGCCTCAGCCCTCATTTCAAACACCGCTCCTATTGGACGGCAAGCTGTCGACAGCTGCCAAAATCATCGCTCGACCCCGATCCTAACCGACCAGTACGTCGGTGCCGGAGTCCAGAAGAATGTACACGCCAATTCCGATCAGCAAAAACGGCAGTACATAGCGAGCCGCCTTGCTGAGCATTTTCTCCAGGGGCGGACGCGAGAAGAACCATGCGGCCAGTCCGCACCACGCCAGCGCGGCACAGGCAACCGCCACCAGCATTGGAATCGTAAAGTGGTCAGCGGTGTCGGTGAAGAGTACGAACAGAGCGGCGAACGTATCACCACTGCTGGCCAACATCACTGCACTGACCGATAGTGCACCCTTGGCCGCTAGTGCCTCCGAAAGGACCGACGGGTTTTCGCCGCTCTGCCGAACCAACTTCAATCCCTCGTTCAGGCCCATGGCTATGGGGATCAGCCCGAGATATCCCAAATATCGAGCCGGTGCCTGGTCCGCCACCTCGGACAACCCCCAAGCGATCACAGTGACAAACGTAGAAGACGCCACGTACCCGAGGACCACGTTCGCCCACCTGTATCGCCTATCACCCAAGAACGCGATGAACAGGACGAGATTGTCGAAGCTTGTGGCGAAGAAGGTTGCCGCCGTGATCGCTACGATCGCGAGCAGTTGTTCCACCGTCTCTCCCGAGGAAGGCAACTCGAATGCGCACGGTCAACTTCTTGTTAGTACAATCGCAGGGCACCTGCAACGTCTCTCATCGACCGACCGTTCGCGCCCGTGTACTTGGTGACATGGAGGTTCGGGGATAAGTTGGCGGACCGACTCAGCGATTGGCCATGAGCCCCAACTGCGGAGAGAGTGTACGATGAATGACGGCGCTTCAGGAACAGGCATAGAGATCGTGGCTATCAGAGGCAGCGTTAGGCCCGGAAACGCCACGGCGAGAGTGCTGGACATAGTCGCGGACGAGATCCGCAAGGACCCGAGAATCACACTCGAAATCGTCGATCCCGCCGACCTGGATCTGCCGTTTCCCGGCGAAGAGTCGGACTCGAGCGACCCCGGCAAGCTGCAGGAACTCGTGAAAGGCGCCACCGGCGTCATCCTCTCGACGCCCGAATACCACGGCTGTTTTTCCAGCGTCCTGAAGCTCGTCATCGAAAACCTCGGCTTCCCCTCCGTTCTCGCGGGCAAGCCCGTCGCGTTGCTCGGCGTCGCGGCCGGGCAGATCGGAGCCATCAAGTCACTGGAGGTTCTGCGCGGCGTATGCTCGCACGTCGGTGCGCTGGTCCTTCCGGGTCCCGTGTCGGTGGCAAACGTGCGCACGGTACTCGATGCCGAGGGCAACATCACGGACGAGCGGACCGAGAAGATGGTCCGGGGTTTGGGTAAGAACCTCATCGACCACGTCCATTCGCACGTCTGCCCGGCTGTATCGTTGGAGGCCATGGTCCGGGGCGAAGCATTGAGCTCCTGCTGACAGCCCGCGCATCGCGGTTGATCACAACCGCATCGGACACTAGATAACGGTATTCCGTAAGACCGGATTCTCCGGGCCCCAACACCGCAGCCCCTGCGCCGGACGCCGTTGTTGTAAGTCCGCACATTCGGAGGGATCATGCATCTCCCACGGCCGAAACGCCCCCCTATCACCCTGCTGGCACTCCTAACCTGCTGCTTGATGCCCCTCACGATCGGGGCTCAGGAAGTGCCCGACTGGGAGAACCCCAGCGTCGTCGGAATCAACAAGGAGCCGGCTCACGCCACGCTCTATCCCTTCGAATCGCGGGAACTGGCCCTGCAGGGCGACCCGTCGGGGTCGGCCTACTTCCAGCTTTTGAACGGGACGTGGAAGTTCAACTGGGTACGGCAGCCCGCCGACCGCCCAACGGATTTCTACCTGGAGGACTACGACGACAGCGGCTGGGCCGAGATCCCGGTGCCCGGGAATTGGGAGATCAACGGGTTCGGCGTGCCCATCTATGTGAACATCCCGTTCGAGTTCGAGGAGAACCCGCCCTACATCCACCACGACTACAATCCGGTGGGCTCGTATCGGAGGACGTTCACCGTGCCGGAGGGCTGGGACGGCCGGCAGATCTTCATCCACTTCGGCGCCGTCAAGTCCGCCATGTACTTGTGGATCAACGGACAGCAAGTGGGCTACAGTCAGGGGAGCAAGCTGCCCGCCGAGTTCAACATCACACCCTACGTCCGTACCGGCACCAACACGCTGGCGTTGGAAGTCTACCGCTGGAGCGACGGTAGCTACCTGGAGTGCCAGGACTTCTGGCGCATCAGCGGCATCGAGCGCGACGTATTCCTGTGGGCGGCACCGAAGAGCCACATCCGCGACTTCTTCGTCATCGGCGGACTGGACGACCAGTACCGCGATGGCATGCTGGAGTTGACAGCCCACGTCGTCGACTATTCCGGCCAGGCGGCGGACGGCCTGACGCTGACCGTTGATCTGCTCGACGCCGACGGCGCGTCGGTCATGCCCGCGGGTCCCGTCCGTCAGTCGGTCACCTTGTCACCAGATCGGGAAAGCCAGGTCCAGATCGAGCAGCGGATTCCCGAACCGAGGCAGTGGACGGCGGAGACGCCCGACCTCTACACGCTACTGCTCACACTCTCCGACGCCAGCGGGGCTGCACTGGAAGTGATCACCAGCAAGGTCGGGTTCAGAACCGTCGAGATACGGGACAGCCAGCTGCTGTTGAACGGCGTGCCCATCACGTTCAAAGGAGTCGACCGGCACGAGCACGACCCGCTGACAGGCCACGTCGTGTCTGAGGAGTCGATGATTCGGGATATCCAGTTGATGAAGCAGTTCAATATCAACGCGGTCCGTACGTCCCACTATCCCAACGATCCAGTCTGGTACCAGCTCGCCGATGAGTACGGACTCTATATAGTAGATGAGGCCAACGTCGAGTCCCACGGACGTGGGTACCATCCCGATACCACGTTCGGCAACGACCCGCTTTGGGAGACCGCCCACCTCGAGCGCACCATCCGCATGGTCGAACGCGACAAGAACCACCCATCGGTCATCATCTGGTCGCTGGGCAACGAGGCGGGGAACGGTGTCAACTTCTACGCCACTTACGAGTGGGCCAAAGCGCGCGACAAGACGCGGCCGGTCCAATACGAGCGGGCCGGGCTGGATTGGAATACCGACATTTACGCTCCCATGTACCCAGGCTTCCAACGTCTCATCGACTATGCCGAGGGCGATGACGAACGCCCGTTGATCATGTGCGAGTACGCCCACGCCATGGGCAACAGCGTGGGCAACTTCACCGACTACTGGGAGATCATCGACAAGTACCCGAAGCTGCAAGGCGGCTTTATCTGGGATTGGGTGGACCAGGGTCTGCTCACCACGAACGCGAACGGCGACACGATTTTCGGGTACGGCGGCGACTTCGGACCGCCCGACACGCCCAGCGACGGCAATTTCCTCCTCAACGGGGTCGTCTCTCCCGACAGACGCCCTCACCCGTCCCTCTGGGAAGTGAAGAAGGTCTACCAGTACATCGACATGGAGCACTTCAACATCAGGGGAAGAACGGTCACGGTTACCAACGACTACGATTTCAAGACCCTCGACGACGTGATGCTCATCTGGTCGATCACGGGGGATGGAATTCCTCTGCAGAGTGGGCGCATCACCGATATCGATCTGGGGCCGAAAGAGAGTCGAGAGATCGAGATTCCCTTCCAACTGTTCAGTCCGAAGCGCGGCACGCTCTACTTCGTCAAGTTCAGCTTCAGAACCAAGGAAGCCACGGAACTTCTGCCCTTGGGACACGAGGTCGCATGGGAGCAGTTCCGGTTTCCGCTCTACCTGGCGGCCGATGTCCTATCGCTGAAGGATCTGCCCAAACTGAACCTTGAGGAGAGCGAAAGCGTCGCTACAGTGAGCGGCGACGATTTCTCGGTCTCTTTCGATAAGACGGCGGGCCTTCTGACTTCTTATAAGTACAGAGATGTCGAGCTGCTGCTGAGCGGTCCCCAACCCAATTTCTGGCGCGCTCCCACCGACAATGATTTCGGCGGGCGCTGGCAATTGAAACTGGCCGTCTGGCGGCATGCCGGGGCCAACCGAACACTACGAGACGTGGTCGTCGAGAAGGTGAACGACCGTCAGGTCAGGATCGTCACGACTTCGGACCTCGAGACCGGCAACTCCACCTACACGACCTCGTACACGGTTTTGGGCAGCGGTGAGGTCGTCGTGGAGAGCCGCTTCGTACCCGGGGATACGACTTTGCCACGCATGCCGCGCTTCGGAATGCAGATGACGATTCCGAGGCAGTTCTCCAACGTGAAGTGGTTCGGACGCGGCCCACACGAGTCGTATTGGGATCGCAAGGCGGGCGCACCCATCGGCCGCTACCAGGGAACGGTGGCCGAGCAGTGGCACCCCTACGTTCGGCCGCAGGAGAACGGCAACAAGACCGATGTGCGGTGGATGGCACTCACGAATCGCGAAGGTGCGGGCCTGCTCATCATCGGGATGCCGGTCCTCAGCATGAGCGCGCTGCACTTTACCATCGACGACCTCGACCCCGGCGAAAGCAAGGCGCAGCGCCACGCCGGGGAAATGGTGGAGCGGGACCTCGTCAACCTGAACGTCGACTTCAAGCAGATGGGGGTCGGCGGAATCAACAGCTGGGGGCCGACCGCACTACCGAAGTACTCGCTGCCGGTCGACGAGTACACCTACGGCTTCCGGCTCCGCCCGTTCACCGCGGAAGACGGGCCGCCGGATGCGCTCGCCCGGCAACGCTACAAGCTTGACGACTAGCGACGCGATGGAGAATCGCCTGAAGCGGCTTAGATCCTTTCGCCTGCGGACCGGCTTTTGGTTTCCGTTGCTGGCAGTCATCGCAACGCATTCGGGGTTCGACTTCACTCGACCCACCGCTTCCGTCGAGAGTACGGACCGAGCGGCGTCATTGAGCATCCTCGCTTACAACATCCGCCACGGCGCGGGGAACGACGATATCGTCGACCTGTCTCGTGCCGCTGGCGTGATCAACGCCCTGGATCCAGACATCGTAGCACTGCAGGAAGTCGACAGCGCCGTGGAAAGAACCGATGGCGTCGACCAGGCAACGGTGCTGGGAAAACTCACCGGCATGGGTTCGGTCTTTGGTGCGTTTTTCGACTACCAGGGCGGGCGCTACGGGATGGCGATACTCTCCGACCTTCCCATCGTCAGCTACGAGAACCACCGCCTTCCCGACGGGCTCGAGCCGCGCACAGCGTTGGCGGCGAGAATCCGACTGAGCGAGCCATCCCAGGAGATCATCGTCGTCGGGATCCACTTTTACGCCACGGCCGAGGAACGCTACGCCCAAGCCAGCCGACTGATCGAGATTCTCCGGGAAGAGACGGCCCCGATCATCCTCGCCGGCGACTTCAACTCGACTCCCGAGTCAGAGGTCATCGATCTGTTCAAGCAGGCGGGGTGGCACGTGCCCGACAAAGGTGAGGATCGTCTGACGTTCCGCTCGGACTCTCCGGTCCGAGAGATCGACTATATCATGGTTCGCCCGAAGGAACGGTTCGAAATCGACGTGCTCGACGTTATCGACGAGCCACTGGTCTCGGATCACCGGCCCGTGTTATTACAGTTGAGACTAATCGAGAAAGCTCAACACGAATAGGAATCGGCATGTCCATCGATAGAAGAGATTTCGTCAAGACTGGAGCAGGCGCCGCAATCGGTGCCTCGCTTTGGCCAGGCAAGCTGATTGCCGAGGATGCCGGGGAGACCTTCGCAGACAAGAAGGTAAAGGTGGGTATCCTCGGCGTCGGCTTGCGTGGTACCTGGCACCTCCGCCTTTGCCTGCAACGAGATGATGTGGAGGTGAAGGCGGTTAACGACATCGTTCCGGAGAAAGTGGAACGGGCCCAAACGCTCGTTGAAGAAGCCGGGCAGAAGAAACCCAAGGGTTACTCCGCCGGCCCGGAAGACTTCCTCAACCTGGTAGAGAAGGAAGATCTGGATGCGGTCATCATCGCGTCGCCCTGGCTTTGGCACACCCCCATGGCCGTGGCCGCGATGAAGAACGAAATGGCGGTGGGCGTCGAGGTGCCCGCCGGCGTGACCGTCAGGGATTGCTGGGACCTCGTAGACACCTCGGAAGAAGAGACCGGCATGCCCTGCATGCTTTTGGAAAACGTCTGCTACCGCCGCGATGTCATGGCCGTTCTCAACATGGTTCGAAAGGGAATGTTCGGCGAACTGATCCACGGCCGCTGCGGATACCAGCACGATCTCCGGGCGGTCAAGCTACAGCCCGGTGCCGAGTTTGGCCCCAAGGGTCAAGACGAAGCGGTATGGCGAACCGAGCACTCGGTGAAGCGCGATGGCGATCTTTACCCAACCCACGGGATCGGCCCCATCGCGACGATGATGAACATCAATTCCGGCAACCGCTTTCTCACCCTTACATCGATGTCCACCAAGTCACGCGGCCTACACAACTACATCGTGGATGTCGGCGGCGAGAGCCATCCGAACGCCAAGGTCAAGTTCGCTCTGGGCGACGTCGTGACGACCATGATCAAGTGCGCCGGCGGCGAGACGATCATCGTCAGTCACGACACAAACCTTCCGCGTCCCTACTCGCTCAACTTCCGGGTCCAGGGGACCAAGGGACTGTGGACGGTCGACGGCCGAACGATCTACATCGAGGGGATGAGCCCGGAACCCCACCGCTGGGAACCGTTCGCCACCTACCAGGAGGAGTACGACCATCCGCTCTGGAAACGTTACGCCGACCGAGCGACGGGCTCGGGTCACGGAGGGATGGACTTCTTCGTGGACCACGCCTTCATCGAATCGGTGAAGCGCGGTGTCAAGCCTCCCATCGATGTCTACGATGCCGCTGCCTGGAGCGTCATCAGCCCGCTGTCCGAGCGGTCGGTCGCCGAGGGCAGCGAACCGATGAGCTTTCCCGACTTCACACGCGGCAAGTGGGTCACCAGGCGAAAGATCTTCGGGCTCAGCGACGAGTTTTAGCTCACGCGCACCGGGATGACTATGATGAAACGGATCGCCCCTATCGGATGCACGGCAGCCATTCTGTTCGCCGTCGCCTGTGCCGACCCCCCACGCGATAAGAGGGTACTCGTCATTGGGATCGACGGCGTTCGGCCCGACGTTCTGGCGGAGGTCGGCACACCCAACATCGACGCGCTGATCGCAGATGGAACATTCGCGGATGACGTCGAAAGCAAGGCCCAGACGATCAGCGGGCCCGGTTGGTCAAGCATGGTGATCGGCGCATGGCCCGACAAGCATCTCGTCATCAACAACGACTTCACCGGGAACAACTACGCCGACTATCCCGACTTTCTCACGCGGTTGGAGATGGTGGACCCCGATCTTTCGACTTTCGCAGTCGTCGACTGGCCGCCCTTGGGGACCACCGAGTCCGGCGGTCCGCTGTTCAGCGACACCATCGACGCGAAGCTGAACTTCAACGGTGAGGAGGGCGGTTACGAAGCTGCGGACGCGGCCTCCATCGCCGCCGCCATCCGCTACCTGAGCAACCAGGACCCCGACGCCGCTTTCGTCTATATCGGTAACCCGGATGTGGCGGCACACGACACCGGCGTGTCGCCCGAATACCGAAGATCCATCGAGATCGCCGATTCGCAGGTGGGAGAACTGCTGGCTGCGATTCGCAGCCGCCCGACCTACCACCAGGAGGATTGGCTGATCCTCGTGAGTACCGATCACGGCCACAAGGAAGAAGGCGGACACGGCGGCGATTCTCCCGAAGAGAAGACGGTGTTCTGGCTGGCCAGCGGCCCGTCGACCCTGAAGGGTACTTCGAATGCGGCGCCGAACCTCGTCGACATCGCCGTTACCGCCCTGGCCCATCTGGGCGTCGAGGTCGATCCAGCCTGGCAACTGGACGGCAAGGTCGTTGGACTGAAGGGCCATAACTAGAAGGAGCAGGAAGACGCCTATCAAGCCCGACCCCCACCTCGAAGCGCTTCGCGAAGCCTTCTCCAACGCCTACGGGTCGCCCGACGGCGCGTACGTCGTGCGAGCGCCCGGACGAGTCAACCTGATCGGCGACCACGTAGACTACAACGGCCTGCAGGTGCTTCCGATGGCCCTGAAGCGACACCTCTCCGTACTGTACAAGGAGAGGGACGACAAGAATGTCAGAATCTCCAGCACCGAGCTTCAGTTCGGCGAGCGCGAATTCGCTCTGAGCGAATCCATCGATCCATTCGAAAACGGCGATTGGGGCAACTACGTCAAGGCAGCGGCTCAGGGCATAGCCCAGGGGTTCGAGGTCGAGCGCGGCTTCGACGCCGTTGTGCACTCGAACATTCCGACCGCGGCAGGCTTGAGCTCGTCATCCGCCCTGGTGGTGGCCAGCGCGTTGGCGATCCTCCACACCAACGACGTCTGGGTGGACCAGATGGAGTTGGCCGAACTCTTGGCGGAGTCCGAGCACTACGTCGGCACCCGCGGCGGCGGCATGGACCAGGCGATATGCCTGGCGGCTCGAAGGCACTCCGCCAGCCGCATCGATTTTAATCCCCTGAGGCTCACCGCGCATCTGATCCCGCCCGAGTGGCACTTCATCGTAGCCTTCAGTCAGATTCGAGCCGAGAAGACAGGGGCGGCAGGAGATGTGTACAATGCGCGCACCGAAGAAAGCCTCGAGGCGCTCACTCGCGTCATCGAGGCCGAGGGGCTGGCCGAACAAGTAGACTCCTATCCCGCCCTGCTCGCCGCAAAGCCGGTTCCCGATTTGATGAGGACCGCTGTGGCGGTTCTCGACGAACGCCTCGCGCGACGCTTTCGACACATCGTAACCGAACCTCACCGCGTGTCCGCCGCGGAAAGAGCCCTGATCGCCTACGACCTAAAAGGGTTCGGGCGCCTGATGTCTGAGTCTCACCGCAGCCTGAAGGATGACTTCGAGGTTAGCTGCGCCGAACTGGACGAGCTCGTAGCAATCGCAGAGCACGCCGGCGCCGCGGGGGCACGATTGACGGGCGCCGGTCTGGGCGGATGCGTGGTCGCTTTGAGTCCCGAAAAGCGCACCAAAAAGGTCATGAAAGCCCTCGCCGACCGCTACTTTTCCAAGCGAGAACTGGCCGGCGACCTGGCAGACCAACTGTTCATCGCCGAGCCGTCGGCCGGCGCGGTGGTGGCCGCCCTTTAGACAGGGTCCTCCCGTGAAGTATCCCCGGACTGGACAGCGGGCCATACATAGATATATTACAATGTCTGTATGAATGGCTCGCAGGACTCATTTTTGCACTAAGAGGCTTTG
Source organism: Gemmatimonadota bacterium (assembly GCA_039589995.1). Taxonomy (GTDB): domain Bacteria; phylum Gemmatimonadota; class Gemmatimonadetes; order Palauibacterales; family KS3-K002; genus JBDHGH01. Next base: position 22,676 of record JBDHGH010000054.1, read on the forward strand.
TGCCGACCTACGACTATCAGTGCCAGGATTGTGGTTCACCGTTCGAGATCCGTGCTTCGATTTCGGCTTACTCGGAGGGGCTGGCTCCCCTATGCCCCGACTGTGGATCGGACAACGCCGAGCGCACGTTCACCTCGGTCAACGTCTTGACCGCTTCGCGGTCCACTGGGGCTCCACCTGCGGGGTGCGGAACCTCCGGCTTTGGTTGAGGAATCTGACAGCCGCCCAGTTTGGGCGGATACTTGAACCGTTTGCCAACATTCGTTAGAAAGGGCATCTTCAGGTTCAGATGTCCCATCGGCGCCCCATCCGGTCGAGAATGGTTGTAGTCTTTGAAGGGCCTAAGGAGCGACCAACCATCCTCCGCCGTTGGGACTCAAATATTATGGTGAAGGGCTACTCCAAAGCACCGAGTAAGTCGAGCCCGTAAGTCATGGCTCCACTAATAGATGACCTGACAGCCGCACTCGCTGACCGCTACAAGATCCAGAAAGAGATCGCCAGCGGGGCAACGGCCACCGTCCATCTGGCTGAAGACCTTCGGCATGGCCGCAAGGTGGCCCTCAAAGTACTCCACCCCGACTTGACGAGCTCCCTCGCCGCCGAACGTTTTCTGCGCGAAATCGAGATCATCTCCAGACTGACGCACCCGCACATCTTGCCGCTGTACGATTCCGGTGAAGTCGGTGGTGTTGTCTATTTCGTGATGCCCTACATCCAGGGCGAATCGCTCCGCGCGCGACTCGAACGAGAGAAACAACTACCCCTGGACGAGGCCATTCGGATCATCTGCCATGTCGCAGACGCTCTCGCCTACGCCCACCGCCACCAGGTCATCCACAGAGATGTGAAGCCGGGGAACATACTGCTCGAGGAAGGTCACGCCGTCGTCGCCGACTTCGGCATCGCGAAGGCGATCAGCGCGGCGGGCGGCGACCGTATCACCGAGACGGGAATAGCCGTCGGGACACCGGACTACATGAGCCCCGAGCAGGCTTACGATGATGAAGAAGTCGACCAACGTGCCGATTTGTACTCCCTTGCCTGTGTGATGTACGAGATGCTAGCGGGTCAGCCGCCATTTCTCGGGCCCAACGCTCGTGCCATCATCGCTCGCCATGTAATCGATCCAGTCCCGCCGATTCGAACCGTGCGGCCCGACGTGCCGGCGCACATCGCCCTTGCGATTCGAAAGGCGCTGG
>JBDHGH010000055.1:0-29132 GCA_039589995.1 Gemmatimonadota bacterium
GATGTGTGGATTCCCACCCTCGTCGCAACGAACGTCGATCCGAGCCCAATCGCGACAGCGGAGACTCCTGAACGCTGCCATCGCAATCGCTTCGATACGGTGCTGCAATTCCGGTGTGCACCGGGCCGGACAGTGGAAGACATCCAGCGGCTCCTCGGGGCGGTCCCAGATCCACTTGGACTCGAACCCGTAGACCGGGTGAACGCCGCTGGGGAGTTTTCCGTAGTCCAGCTCAACGATCGGTAAGACTCGCGCGTCGCCATCGTTGCCGAGGACCGCAACGGTGAACTCTCGCCCGCTGAGGAACCGCTCGACGATGGCCGGCTCGTTGTACCGCTCGACCACCCGGGCGACTTCGGCTTCGACGTCGGGCCAGGTGGAACAGAAGGATCGCTGAGTGATGCCCTTACTGGAGCCTTCGTGAAGTGGCTTCACGATGGCCGGCAACTCGATTGAGCGCCGTACTTCTTCAGGGCTCTCGACTGCTTGGAACTCGGGCGTGGGTATCCCGTGGTGAACCAGGGTCTCTTTTGCCCGCGCTTTGTCCAGACAAATCCCCATGGTCAGAGGATCGCTGCCTGTGTAGGGGATACCCCAGAACTCGCAGAAGGCGGGTATATGGCCCTCTCGACTGGCCCCGCCCATGCCTTCGGCGAAGTTGAACACTATGTCGGGTTGTGCCGCGTGCAGTTTAGCGGGGAACTGGGAGTCGGCCTCGAGGCGAACGACCTCGCCAATCTGGGAGAGCGCGAGCTCGATCGCATCGATGGTCTCGGCGTCGTCCCACTCGGCGAAGGTATCGGAGAAATCGACCCGGCCGCCCGCGGCGGCTTCGCTGCCATTCGTGTCGGAGGGATCGGTGGTGGTAGGCTGTTCCCGAAGAGACTCGTACAATACCGACGCTCTTACGTCGTCCGTCGGTTTGAGATTAAAGGCGAAGCCGATGCGGAGCCCGTTCGCGCGTTGGTGCACTGATGAACCTGGAGCGGTTCGTGCTCCTATGCTTCCGATTGTGCTCCCTCCTCTGGGAGATCATCTTGCGTAGCCGCGCTCGAAGTTAAGAAAGGTCCCAGCAGCACCCCGCCCGCGCCACACGAAAAAACCAACTTCGAAAGAAGATAGGAACAATATAGAAAAAAGAAAAGACTTTTGTAAACACTTTTCTCAACATCTGGTCGACGAAGCTGGCGCCGACGATCGAGATTTGCGGCGCGAGGATGCACGCGACGCCGGTTTGATCCGACTCGATGCTTCGACTAGCTTGGGATACTCGCGAAACGAGTGTGAAGAAAAATCAATCGAGCGAATCCACTGCTGGGCGAGTCGAGCTGCAGAGAATGATGTCGGAAGAGCGCCGAAACGATGACGTCGTCGTCGCCGCCGGGGGCTATCGAAGAGATGTGAGCTTCGCCGGATCCGCCGGCCCACGCTCCTATACTATATATGTACGTCCCGGCATTCTCGAAGATGCGGGCCGCTTGATCGCCGAAGCCGGATCGGCGTATCGCTATGCAATACTTAGTGATAGCCGCGTCACCGACCTCTACGGGAAGCGGGTCGTGGCCAGTCTGGAGTCCCAGGGGCTCTCCGTCGCGCTCTTCAGATTCGCGGCAGGCGAATGGAACAAGACGCGGGAAACGTGGGGCGAACTGACGGACGAAATGCTGCGAGCGGGGTTCGGTAGGGATACCGTCGTGGTCGCTCTGGGCGGCGGTGTCGCCGGCGATCTGGCCGGGTTCGTTGCCGCGACGTACATGCGTGGATTGCCGGTCATCCAGATCCCGACCACGTTGCTCGCCATGCTGGACAGCTCTATTGGCGGAAAGACCGGGGTAGACACGGCGGCGGGGAAGAACCTGGTCGGCGCCTTCCACCAGCCGAGCCTGGTGGTGATCGACCCGACGGTGTTGTCCACCCTGCCCGACCCGCAGCTCGCCGCCGGCCTTGCTGAGGCGTTCAAGCACGGGCTGATCGTCGATCGCTCATACTTCGAAGGGTTGGTGAGCGGAATCGACGCGATCTTTCAGCGCGATCCGGAGACGCTGAGCGAGTTGATCGCGCGTTCGGTCGAGATCAAGGCAGAGGTCGTTGGCCGAGACGAGCGCGAGGGTGGATATCGGCGGATTCTGAACTTCGGCCATACGATAGGCCACGCACAGGAGGCTGTGTCGGGCTACGGCTGGTTGCACGGCGAAGCGGTCGCAGCCGGTATGGTCGCCGAGGCTGCCATCGGAGAGGCTCTCGGCATCACGAAGGCCGGCGTGGCCGACGCGGTCCGGGAGGCCATGATGGCGGCGCGCCTGCCTATAGAAATAGACGCGGACCTCGATTCTGATCGTTTCTTCAAGGCACTGGACCTGGACAAGAAGCGGGAAGGTGGCCGTACGATGTACACTCTGCTGGCCGAAGCCGGTCGAATCGCTGGGTCTGAGGAGGAGGGGTGGACCCACGATGTGCCCGAAGAAGTGGTGCGGACGGTGCTTTTCGGATAATGGGGCGGGGTTTGACGGCTGCAGCGAAATTTGGCAGATTTTCTAGTTTCGCGAACCGCCGCTCGGGAGGCGAGCTATCCGGGATAGAGACCGTTTCTCAGGCCTGACAGTGCAGGACCTGCTGGACCGGTGCGTGGCTGACGCGCCCGACCGGCCGCTGGTGAGATATGGGAACGAGACGCTCTCCTACGGGAAGACGCGGTCTCAGGCGCGCGCCTTGGCCGCTGCCCTCCACAATCTGGGAGTAGGAGAGGGTGATCGCATAGCCATCGACCTCACGAACGGGCCCGAGTTCGTCGTGTCGGCGCTGGCGGCTGCGAACCTGGGTGCGATGATCGTCCCGCTGAACCCCGCGTACTCCGCTCACGAGCTTCAATTCATGCTCCGGAATTCCGAGGCGTCGGTCGTGATCGCCGCCGAGGAGTTCGAAGGGCAGGACTGCTTGGAGCTGTTCGAGAGAATGCAGTTCAGCCTTCCCGACCTGCAATACGTTGTTACGGTGGGAGAGGAGGATCTGTGGTACGACGACCGGATCTTCCAATTCGAGGATCTGGTGTCGAGCGGTGAGGGGAAAGACTTCCCGGTCGCCAGCATCGACCCGGAGGAGGACGTCTACGCCATTCTGTATACGGCGGGGACGACGGGTAAGCCGAAGGGTGTGATGTTGACGCACGCGAACCTGGTGGAAACGAACGCCGCCACGGCCGAAGCGCTGGAAATGACCGGCGAGGACACGTCGCTCATCACGGTCCCGATGTTCAACATCTTCGGTCTCGGCGCGTTGATATCCGCGTTGAGCGCCGGGGCGACTGTGGCTCTGATGGAGAAGTTCGATGCGGCCGCATCGCTGAGACTGGCAGCGGAGGCCCGGGCCACGATGCTCCATGGGCCTCCGACGATGTTCGCTTTGCAGTTGCGGACGGAGGAGATCGACCAGTTGGATCTCTCGAGCTTGCGGACAGGGATCGTCGCCGGTGCGCCGGTCCTGGACAGGCTGGCCGATGAGATTCGCGAGCGATTGGTCCCGGACGTCGAGATTGCCTACGGTCTGACCGAGACGTCGTCGACGGTGTCGCTGACGCGGCGCGGGGACTCGGCGGAGAAGCGTCACTACACCGCGGGTGCACCGCTGGGCGGTGTCGAGATTCGGGTCCTTGGCGATGACGGCGAGACTCTGCCGGTGGAGTCGATCGGCGAGCTGGTCATCCGCGGGGTCAACGTGATGAAGGGGTACTATCGGCAGCCCGAAGAGACCAGCCGCTCGTTCACCGAGGACGGGTTCTTCCGGACCGGTGACATCGGGATGCTGGACGATGACGGCTACCTTCATATCGTGGGCCGGAAGAAGGACACGATCATCCGCGGGGAGTACGTAATCTACCCGCGCGAGCTGGAGGACCTGTTACGCATCCACCCGGCCATTCAAGAGGCAATTGTGGTGGGTGTTGAAGATGAGGTCCTCGGTGAGTTGATTTGTGCTTGCGTGTTGTCTGTGGAAGGCGCGATCGTCACAGGCGGTGAGATCAAGGATTTCTGCCGCGGACGGATCGCCCAGTACAAGGTCCCGGATCTTGTACGTTTTGTGGATTCGTTCCCAATGACTGGGAGCGGAAAGGTCCGACGTGTCGAGTTGGCGCGAATGGTTCGCGCCGAGCAGGCGACACGTGGGACTTAGTTTGTTGTCTTGAGAGTACGGGCTGTCTGAGCGCTCGAGCGGCGACAGAAGGAAGCACGCTGCTGGGCACGGCTGCTGGGACCGGTTGAGTGTTCCGTCGTAGGGAGACGTATGGAGCACGGGGTCATCGGCGCTGTTGCCACTTCATGCAGAAGTCCTTCCTGACGGATGTCGAAATCTCCGCCCTTCGTGCGTAGTCGCGGCCTGTCTCTCTGTGTTGTAATGTGTTGTTCTGTAAGGAGTTACGAGAGACATGGAAATGCAATATGAAGTACCCGAGCCCCGGGTCGAGACGCGGCCGGACATCGATACCAGCCATCAGGCTGCACTGCTCATCGACTTCGACAACGTCACGATGGGGATTCGGTCGAACCTCGGCCAGGAGCTGCGTAACCTTCTGAACTCGGATGTCATCCGAGGCAAGGTTGCGGTGCAGCGGGCCTACGCCGATTGGCGACGCTATCCGCAGTACATCGTGCCGTTGTCCGAGGCGTCGATCGATCTGATTTTCGCGCCAGCGTATGGGTCATCGAAGAAGAACGCGACGGACATTCGGTTGGCGATCGACGCGTTGGAGTTGGTCTTCATCCGGCCGGAGATCAAGACGATCATCCTGATGTCCGGCGACAGCGACTTCTCTAGCCTGGTTCTCAAGCTGAAGGAGTACGGTAAGTACATCATCGGGGTCGGGATCCAGGAGTCGAGCTCCGACCTGCTGGTCCAGAACTGCGATGAGTACTACAGCTACTCGGCGCTGTCGGGTCTGAGCAAGACCGGAGACCAGCCGTTGGAAAGCCATGATCCCTGGGTGTTGACCGAAAAGGCGATCGCCAAGATGGTCGAGCGCGGCGACACGATGCGTTCCGACCGCCTCAAACAGGTGATGCTGGAGATCGATCCTTCCTACAACGAGAAGGAACAGGGATTCAACAAGTTCAACCGCTTCGTCGTCGAGGCGGCCTCGCGGGGGCTTCTGTCGATCCAGAAGATGGAGAACGGGCAGTATGGTGTGGCGCCGCCGAAGGGCGGCGACAAGGCGCCAAAAGAGCCAAAGGAGCCAAAGGAGCCAAAGGAGCCAAAGGAGCAGAAACCCGAGCGGCGAGACGCGAAGGCAAAACCGAGCGGCGAACGGCGCGGTCGAGAGCCGCGAGGACGCGACAAGCCTCCCGCAACAGAAGTCACCAGCACCCACCGAGCTAGGGCGAAGCTGACCATGAAGTCCGCTCTCGATCTTCTCGATCAGGTGCTCCGTACGCTGATGGAAGGCGGCGCGGACTCGGTTCGAGACAGCGACGTAAAGCGGAAGCTGTTGGAGGTCGACCCGGCCTTTGACGAAGGCGAGCTTGGCTACAGCAAGTTCAGCAAGTTTCTGCAGGCTGCCGAGGCCGACGGCGCTGTAGTACTGACGCGAGGCCCTCAGGGCAACTATCACGTCGGGCTCGGGAAGGGGAAGCGAAAGGCAAGACCCAAGCCGCACGACGAGAGAGAGACGGAGACCAGCGGCGAAACCAAAATGCGGAAATTGGCGCGCTTCCTATTCGGCAGCACCAAAGATGAGGAAGAGAAGCCGCCGGAGCGTCCGGCACCCAAGGCGGAGGCCCGAGCAGCGCCGAGAGGCGAGCCCAAGGCAGCGGAGCGACGTGGGCGGACGCGAACCTCGGGGCCGCCAGCGCGTAGAGGCGCTCGCACGCCCCGGACGCGAGGGGCCGACTCCGCCCCAAGGGGAGAGAAAGGCGCACGCACCGGAGGCGGGGCGCCGCGAGGCGAGTCGGGCGAAAGGAGCGAAAGAGGCGAGAAGCCAGCGGATACTCGGACCCCAAGGGGGCGGGGACGCGACTCGCGCGCCGGGCCAGATCGCCGCAGAGGTGAACGTCCCAAGCGCCGGGAGAGCCGCCCCCCCGCCAGGGCTGAGGAGAAGGCGCCCGCAGCCGAGCCGGTTCGGGCGGTAACAGCCGAGTCCGCCAGCGTCGGGACTCCCCCGGAACCTGTGAAGGAAGCACCGGTGGCCGAACGGGCGAACCTGGCGGCCGCCGATATCCTGGCTCGCGCAGCGGAAGCCCCGACTCGCCAGGAAACGGATCAAGAACCGAAGGAGCAGAAGGCGGCCGAACCGGCCCCGCAGTCGCGGTCCCCACGCGGGACGATACGGGGGCGCCGGGGCTCGCGAGGTCGCAGTCGGCCGGACGCTCCGCCTCCCATTTTCGAAGGGCAGGGAAGGAGCCAGCCGGGTGCAACGGCTCAGAAGGTCGAAGCCCGCGACCCTGAACCCAAGAAGGATCCGAGAGGCCAAAGTCGTGCCTCCGCCGTGTCGCGCTTGACTGGGTATCCGGGTGTCGGCGGAAGAACGGCCGAGGCACTGGTGGACGCTTTCGGCGACGACCTGTTCCGGGTCATGGACGAGGAGCCGGGGCGGGTCCGAGAGCTGCTGTCCGACCACCGTGCGGAGCGGGTTCTGGAAGGCCGACGCAAGGAGTTGGAAGCCGGGGGGAAGTGAGCCGGCACTACGAACCCTTACCCAGAGCCTTCTTCGATCGCGGTGCCGAGATCGTGGCCCGCGACCTTCTGGGCGCCTACCTCGTCTCGGACGACGACGGACTTCGTTGTGTGGGACGCATCGTGGAGACCGAGGCCTACCCCGGCCCCCACGATCCTGCCAGTCACGCTTCTTCGTCAATAGGCCGAACGAATCGAAACGACCCGATGTTTGGACCGCCGGGTACCGCTTACATCCATCTCAATTTCGGGGTCCACTGGTGTCTGAACGCTGTGGTCGGTCAGGAAGGGTATCCGGCAGCGGTTCTGATACGTGCGGTCGAGCCCGTCGAAGGCATCGATGCGATGCGTTTGCGTCGAACGGGACGTCCGGATCGCGAGTTGACTTCCGGGCCCGGTAAGCTAACGCAGGCGATGGGAATCGGCCCGGATCTCCAGAGTTGTCTGCTGACGGGTGAACCGCCGCTCTTCATCGCCTGCGGCGATGCCGTTGAACCGGTCGACGTGGTGAGAACCACGCGCGTCGGTATCTCGAAAGGGACGGCGGAGGAATGGCGCTTCTACGATCGCCGCAGTGATTGGATCAGTCGGAGGGACAAGGCCGCCGAGGGTTGAGTCAGGCATCGACCTGGCGACCGCCAAGGCGGAGGAGTCTGCGTAACCCGAAGGCTACGACCAGGGCCAGGGCGAACGCGCAGACAACCGTGGGTCCCGTCGGGAAGTCCGTGACGTATGAGCCGTAAAGACCGAACACGGTGGCGATGGTCCCGGACGACCAGGCGATGGCGAGCAGCTTGCCCGGCCGATCGGCAAAAAGAAAGGCGATAACAGCGGGAATGACGAGAAAACTGAAGACCACCAACACGCCGGCGATGGCGACGGAGGAGGTCACCACGACTCCGAACAGCGCGTAGAACAAAAAATCCCAACCCTTCACTGACCACCCCTTTCCCTGCGCTTCTTCGGGATTCAACGAGATAGTGATGAAGCGGTCCCTCAGGAACCAGTGAATTGCGCCGATAACGGCGTATACGATTGCGGTCTTCCAGATCTCCGGCCATCCGACCCAGAGCAGACTACCGGAGAGCAATTCTTCCACATGCTCGGACCCTCGGGGCGCCTGAGCGGCCAACAGGATGGTCATCGCCGAGGCGACGACGTAAACGATTCCGATAATCGCCTCCTGCGGTACGTAGGCGTGCTCCATTCGGGAAACGCTGAACAGACCTGCGGCGATGAGCGTGGCGGTGACCCCAATCGCGTAGCCGGCCACCGACTCGGGAATTCCGGTCGCCCGTTCCACGGCGTGGGCGAGCCCCAGGCCTGCTGCGACCCAGCCCAAGGCAGCGACCTGGGCGAGGGCGAGGTCGACGAAGATGACACCCCTGGCGATGATGTGAATGCCCAGATAGCTGAGTATCACCCCTAGGATCAGCGCGGCCACCAGGGCCGGTAGCATCAACTCGATCATCGGTGCTCTCGTCGTCTGTCGAGGGCCAAGTACGTGTCCGAGAGGTTCGACACCCAGGTGTCGATGAGATCGAAGTAAGTATCTACGCCCTCGGCTCCGTCTACGTGCTCCGGTACGACCACCGCCCGGGCGTCAGTTCGGTCGGCGACACGCTCGATTTGACTGTGGCTATAGTAGTTGGCCGCGAAGAGCACCGGAATGTTCTCGGTGGTCATTGTGGTGATGACTTTGTTCAGGTGGCCGGGTGACGGGGGTATTCCGGGCTTTGGCTCGATGTAGAGTGCGCAGGCGATGCGGAATCGAGCGCTGAAGTATGCCCAGTTGCGATGATAGCATGCCATCCGCTGATCGCGGAACGGCGCCGATTGCGCAATCCATCCGCCCATATATTCCACGAGCGGCTTGCCCTGGAACTCCTGGTTCTTCGCGAACTCCCACAGCTCGTAGTTTCGTGCCAGCTGCAAGACCGTTTCCGCGCCCAGCATGTCGATGAACTCGTCACCGAAAGTCCGCCGGAGTATTCGGTCGGCGAAGTCATCGAAGTTGGCCTGGTAGACGGAGGAGTTGGCCGGATCGATCCTCGTCAGACCGGCGAGGATGTTGCGGGCGATGCCGATCCCGTTGATCGGGTCGGTGTGGATGTGCGGGCTGCCGAAGACGTGTACATCCCCGCCCGCCCGAGAAACATCGGTCGGGACTTGGAGGAGCGTTATACCCGAGTACGCAGCGACATTGCCAGGCGCGCCTTCCACGATCTTGGGATTGCGCGCTCGATCGATGATCGTCGGCACCCACAACTCGAGGTCGAGGCCCGTCACCACAAACATGTCCGCTTTCCCGACGGTCGCAGCGAAGCTGGGCCGCGGGTTGACGAAGTGCGGGTCTTCGTCGCCGCGGGCGATGGCGGTGACCTCCGCCAGGTCGCCAGTGAGCTCCCGGGCAATGGCGGCATACGTCGGCAGCGTCGTCACGATGAGCAGCCTGTCCTGAGCCACAAGGACGGACGGCCCCAGCAGGACTAGCGCCTGGAATATCGCCACTACCGATCTGACCCCTGGGTAGTGAGAGCACTTAGGCGTTTGTATATCCGTCATGCGTTGCTCCTGTCAATAAGTCTCGTGCTTGTGCGGCCCGATGGCCCACACGATCTGCGCTATGACGGTGTGGCTGGCGTCCACGCCGCTGGGCTTCACGTAGTGGTACTGCAACCTCGTGTAGAGCCACTCGCTCTGCCACCACGTGATCGATGGGACCAACATCTGGATGTTCGGGTCGCCTCCGTAGTCGTCGAGGAAGTCGTATCTCATCCCTGCGACCCATCGCAGACTGAATCGGTAGTGTGCTTGCAGGTACCCACCGTTGCCCTTGAGATCGGGATCGCCGTAGTTCTTTCGGGCCCAGTAATACTCTCCAGACAACCGAAGGTCACGATAGAGGGCTCGGCCGGGTGGGCGCCAGCGAAATAGCGCGAACACGTTGAAGAGACTGGTCTTCAAGCTCTCTTCCCGATTTTCGCCGTAGATGGCCGCAGCCCCGAGTTCGAGGTAGCTGGCCGCACTCAGATCCCAGAAGCTGGTGAAGTTGCCGAGCGCGGAGAGGTTGGTCTTGCTGTCGTCGAACAGCGCCTCGTTCGACGTGTTCGTCACCTCTAGCGTCAAGTTCTGCAGGCCGGGACCGGTCGTCAGGGGAGGCGCCACAAAGTTTAGCCCGGTCTGGATCATCCCATCGTCGCCAAGAAATGCAACGGTGGGACGCGGACGGTCGACCTCGAGGAGCGCGTGATTGTGCCAGCGGTTATAAAGCCCAATCTGCTGCCGGAAATGTCCGACTTTCAGACCCAGCTGGGCCGGCAGGCCGACCCAATAGACGTACCCCTCTTCGAGACCGAACCCCGAGTGGCCCCCCTCGTCGCCCTCCTCCTCCGACAGGGGCGATGGCGAACTCCTCCTCGTACGAGAGGAAGATTTTGGTGCGTGTGTACGGGTCGAGGGCTGCCTCGAAGGCGAACTCGAATTCTCGCGGCACAAATGTGAAGTAGCCTTGTTCGCCTGCAGGGGACAGGTACTGGCCCAGCACGTCGCCGGTCACGCTGATCTCGGGGTTCAAGATGCTGAGGTTTCGGGTGCGGCTGGCTTCGGTGGTGTCCTGCTCCTGCTCGCCCCCCGCCTTTCGCGCTGCCGCACGCAGGGCTTCGAGTTCCGCCCCGGCACTCTTCGCGGCACTGTCAGATCCCTCTCCCCGGGCGAGGGCGGCGAGCAGGCTGTCGAGCCGTGCTTCCAATTCCCGAATCTTGGCCTCGAGGCTGTCTACCTTGGCACGCGCGACCGAGTCCCGCTCCGCATCCTGCGCCTTCAGGCCACCGGGTGCGGTGGCGACCAGTACGACAGGAAAGGTCAGTATGAGAAGTCTGCGGCCTATGGGCATTTACGCACCTCTAATCAATGAATACGACTTGCGCCCTGGTCACCGTTCCTCGGATCGTAGAGCGTCGGTCCAGACGTATTCGACCGTCGACGACGGCCGACCGTCTTGGTACTAGTCTTTGTGAGGTGGTGCGCGGGCTGTGTGTTGGTGGGGCGAATCGTTGACGAGTATGGCCCCTCGGTCTCGCAAGCACACGGCAAGCGGCGATGTCGATCTTGTGAGGACTGTACTCGGTGCCGGGATACCGAGCGTCTTGTGAACCAAGACACATAGCCGATGGTCATGGGACTCGCAGCACGTGCTTTCCGGTGCTTCGACATGTCCACGGTAGTGGGACCACGATTGGTCATCCAGCACCAGTCGTGCGCCGGTCACGGCCGGCAACACCATCAGCAAGAAGAATGCTGCGGTCCGCGTGGTTGGTGCGTGAGTCGGCATGATCAGAGACTATATACCCACGCCGCTGGAATTATCAAGCGTGGTGTTGCGGTGGAAAGTGCTCGCGTAACTTGGGGCGGGGTTCTCTCGCCCGTTTCCTCGATGTCTGACTAGAGGCGGTGATGGTTTTGACGCTCACGATGCTGGCTTCGGTATTGGCGGACGTGTCAAATTCATCCGCCTCACCCGGAGCCGCGCTGTTCTTTGCCGCGTTTACGGGCTTCGGAATGTTCGCCGGCGCTCTCATCGTCCGTCGGTTCGAACCGTGGGCAATCCGGCACACGGCAGAGCTGATTGCCTTCGCCGCCGGACTGTTGGTAGCCGGGGCGTTGCTACACCTGATCCCCGGCTCTGTAGAGCTGCTCGGCGCGAATCGAGGTGTGGCCTGGACGCTCGCCAGCTTCTTGGCGTTCTATCTTCTCGAAGCCCACTTCATCCCGCACGTTCACGCCCGCGGGGACACACCCATCGAGGACCATCACCACGACCATGTTGACGCACATCATGCGCATCACCTGGGCCCGGTCGTCGTCATGGGTCTGGCCGTTCACTCGCTGGTCGATGGGATATCGGTGGGTGCGAGTCTCTCGGCGGGTGCGGTCTTGGGATCGGTCGCTGCATTACTGGTCGTCGTACACAAGATGCCGGTGGGAATCGCTGCGATGTCGGCGCTGTATCATTCCGGCGTGGCCGGCGGACGCGCTGCATGGATCACAGCCGGGTTGGCGTTGGTGACACCAGTAGCGGTGATGATCAGCTACTTCACACTGAGGGACGTGTCGAACGCAACTCTGGGGATGTTGCTCGGCATCGCCGGCGGCTCGTTCCTATATATAGGGGCTGCGGACCTGCTTCCCGAAGGCCAGGCGCGCGGGCGACCCGCGAACACGCTCATGTTCCTCGCGGGTGCTGCAGTCATGATCGCCGTGAAACTGGCCGTACACTGATTTTTTCGGGCTTTGTTCAATTGACGATATCGAATATTGGCATTAGAATAGTTTTAAGCGAAACAAGGCTGCAGCGACCCATTCTTGAGCCAACACGAGAATGAGCGGGCCCGGCTTCTTCGGCCAACGCCATGCCCTGTTGGGAAGACGGAAAGCTAAAGAGAGGGTCCTTCGGTTGCAGTAGGGCTTCATTGAATGCCCTGTGGCCCCAGCTTCGCTGGTCGGCCTCCGCAAGGAGGCCGGCTTTCTTTTTGTGGCTTTTTCTACGCTCTGACAGCCTCGTGGGGATACAACTGGCACGATCAGGCAGGATGCTCTAAGTTAGGTCGATTTCCTACGTTTTGTCGGTCATTTTGGCGGATCTTTCACCCGCAGCAAAGGACTGCTGTAGGCTGTCTAACTAATGCCGATCGTTAGGGTCACACGGCGGCTCCACTTCAGTGCCGGCCATCGTTTACACAACCCCGAGTTACCCGATTCGGAGAACCGGGAGATCTATGGGTTGTGCAACAATCCGAGCGGTCACGGTCACAATTATGGGCTGGATGTCACGCTCAAGGGTGAGGTCGACCCGCGGACCGGCTACGTGTTCGACCTGAAGCGACTGAAGCAGCTGGTGGAGGATACGGTGTTGACCGACCTGGACCACGCGAACCTGAACGTGGATGTACCCTGGTTGCGTGGCGTGATACCCACGGCGGAGAACATCGCGGTGCAGATTTGGCGAAAACTGGAGGAGGTCCTGCCGGGCGGAGCGCTCGCGCGGGTGGTCGTGTCCGAATCCGAGCGGAATCGCGTGGAGTATCGAGGTGAGTAGAGACGGTACGGCATCGAAAACCCGATGCGCGACCGGCTGTGTGCAGATCAAGGTGTTTGAATGACGGACAGAGGCAATACTGACTCTCAAGATCTCCAGGCCCTAATCCGGGCCCAGCTGTTGGCGGTGGGTGAGGATCCGGATCGGGAAGGTCTCGTACAGACGCCGGAGCGAGTCGAAAAGTCGCTTCGCTGGCTGACGCGCGGCTACGAAATGAGCGTGAAGGACGTCATCGGCGACGCAGTCTTCGAGGCGGATCACGACGAGATGGTGATCGTCAAGGACATAGAGCTCTACTCGATGTGCGAGCACCATCTGCTTCCGTTCTACGGCCGTGCCCACATAGCCTACATACCGGACGGAAAGATCCTCGGCTTCAGCAAGTTGCCACGCATAGTAGAGGTCTATGCACGGCGCCTGCAGGTACAGGAACGGCTGACCGATCAGATTGCGAATGCGATTCAAGACATTCTAGAGCCGATAGGTGTCGGCGTGGTGATCGACTGTGCTCACTTGTGCATGATGATGCGCGGAGTGGAAAAGCAGAGTTCAAGAACCGTCACCAGCGCCGTTCGGGGGCGCTTCCGCAGCGATGCGCGGACCCGCGAAGAATTCCTTCAACTCGTAGCATCACAGGCCTTGCGTTCATGAGAGAGATAGAAGGCGACCTGGCCGGACGCAGAATCGTGCTAACCGGTGCGACCGGTGGAATAGGTCGCGCAGTCGCTCAGCGCCTGGCCCGGGCCGATGCCGAACTGCTGTTGTTCGGGCGGCGCGCGCACACGTTGGAAGGTTTGGCGTCGGAACTCCGTGCGTTGGCGGTGGTGGGAGATCTCACGGACCGATCGTTCATGTCCGATGTCCCGGGACGAGTGGCAGAGCTGTGGGGCACCGCGCCGGACGTTTTGATCAACAATGCGGGTGCGTTCGAGCTAGCTCCGTTCGTCGACACCGATCCCGCCACGTTCGACAGCCTAATGGCCGTGAACCTTCGGGTGCCTTTCGAGCTGGCGCGCGTATGGCTTCCCGACATGATCGCTCGCGGTTCCGGTCATATAGTAAACGTGGGCTCGATCGCCGGTCGAATCGCGTTCGCGGGCAACGCGGCATATTCGGCGTCCAAGTTCGGGCTTCGTGGTCTGCACGAAGTCCTGGTGGAAGAGTTGCACGGCACGGGCGTGCGTGCGACTTGGGTCGAGCCTTCGGCAGTGGACACGCCGCTCTGGGACCGGTTCGATCCGGATTCGAGACCGGACCTGCCGTCGCGGAAAAACATGCTCATCCCGGAGGCGGTGGCCGAGGCCGTTCATTTCGCGGTCAGTCGGCGTGACGATGTGACAATAGAAGAAGTCGTAGTGCGAGCAAACCCTAGATAGACAGAGAGATATGATTCTCCAGCTCCTCAAGAAGTTCCAGAAGATCAGCGAGACCAAGGACGGAGTGACTCGGTTGGGCCTGTCGGATTGGGAGGATCAGGCTCATACCGCCGCCGCATCGGTATTTGGTCGAAGTCGGAAGGTCCGGCATGTCCGAGACCAAGCCGGCAACTCGTTCATCGTGAACGGTGAAGGAAAGGGTCCCTATGTCGTCATGGGATCACACCTCGACACCGTGCCGAACGGTGGTTGGCTCGACGGTGCGCTGGGAGTCGCGGGCGCGCTAGCGGCCATGCAGAGGGTTCTGAAGAAACACCGCAACGCGCCGGTGGCCGTGGCGATCTGGGCCGACGAAGAGGGGTATCGCTTCGGGAACGGCCTATGGGGATCGCGGATGTTTGCAGGCCTGGTGAAGGAAGACGAGCTGATCCAGCTGCGCGATCTCGACGACGTTCTGCTCGGATTCTTCCTGGCGGAACGCGGCCTTCAAAGGAAGCCACGGCGAAGCCGCGAGACCGGCGAGTTGGTCGCGAAAATCGTCTACAAGCCCCCCATCGAAGTGGGTGTGTACGCCGAGGCGCACATCGAGCAAGGCCGCCGGCTACTCGACGCAGGAAAGAGGGTCGGGCTGGTAACGCACATCGCCGGCCTCCGGCGCTGGCGACTCGAGAGCAAGGGCGAGATGAACCACTCGGGTACGACGCCGATGCGCGAGCGGCGCGATGCACTGGTGCCGATATCCGGGATGGTTGGCCGTCTGCCACAACTGGTGCGTGGTGTCGAGGATGGGGTCATCACCTGCGGAGCGATGGGCGTGGAACCGGGAGTGGCGAACGTCATCCCCGACCGCGCCTGGGCGGTCGTCGAGCACCGGGCACCCACCGAACGCGATCAGGACGAGATTTCGCGGCGACTGAAGGAACTGGTGGCGACCACGGGTCCGAGGGCGCCGGGCGTTGGCTTGGAGATGCAACAGATCGCAGCCATACGTCCAACGCCGATGTCCGAAGAGGTTACCGGACGTCTGGAAGAGGTCTCTCGCAAACTAAGTGCCGAGTCGATGCGCATGGTGTCGATGGCTGGACACGATGCGATGGCGGTGGCGAGGGTGGCGCCCGCCGGTCTGTTCTTCATCCCGAGCTTGAAGGGCATCAGCCATCGGCCCGACGAAGACTCACGGCGCGAGGACATCAATCTTGCCGCGGACATCCTCTATAAGTGGGCGCTGGCAGAAGTGGAAAGTGTTCTTTGAGCTGACCGACCTGCTCACCTGCCCGAAGTGTGGCCCGATGCACGGGTTGGTGTTGCTCGTCCAGGAGGTCGAGGATCGGCGTGTCAGGACCGGGTGGTTGGGCTGTCCCAACTGTCGACACGATTATCCGGTGACCGACGGGGTCGCGGACCTGCGGCTCGAGCTGGACACTCCTTCCGAGTCTCCCGCTCGGTACATCGAAACAGAACCTGATGATGAGTTGGCGCTGAAAGTCCTGGCGCTCCTCGGTCTCAACGAGCAACGGGGCTACGTGTTGATCGCTGAGAGGATCGCCCACGCTGCCACCGCGGTGAGCGACCTGGCGCCGGAACTGGAGGTCATCGCGGTGAGTTCGACTCCCCGCGACCTGACTGATGCGCGTGGCGTGAGTTGTGTGTTGGCCGAACAGCCATTTCCTCTGGTCGAGTTCAAATTGCCCGGGGTGGCGATCGCGCCGGGCGGGAATCCGCAGCTGGTAGCGGCTGCGTCCCGGAGAGTGGCGACCGGAGGACGTTTGGCGATGTTCGATGCGACGGCGGAGGATGTCGAGGAGGCGAAGCGTTCGGGCTTGACGATCCTGGCAGTGGAGAAGGGCACGGCGGTCGCCGAGCGGAAGCTCGACTCGCTTCCGATCGTGGGCCGATGATTCGGAGACCGTTGCGGGTCGATCCCGACGTTCTCATTCAGCGATTGCAGCGGCCGACGACTGGGACTACCATGGTTCTTGTGAGTCGCTTGTCCGCGCAGACCAGACGCCGAGGTAGCAGAGAATGGTAAAATGGCCGTTCTCGCGTCGCATCAAGGGACTAGGGGAGCCGCCCGACTACTACCGGGAAGGACTCAAGCTGGCCGACGAGCAGAAGTTCCACGAAGCCCTGACATCGTTTCGCCTCGCGCTCAGGGCCAATCCTGACAATCACGAAATCATGCAGCAAATGGCCGTGATCTACACCCATATCGGAATGCCTGACGAAGCGGTGAAGTACTACGAGGAGGCGATACGAGCGGGTGGTGATTCGTCGGCTGCGCACTATGGTTTGGCGTTCCTGTGTTTGCGTCGCGGCGACCCAAGCGGAGCGCGTCGACATCTCGAGGCCTTTCTGAGGCACCCGCCTACGAGCGCGGAGGCGTCGGAGCACGTCGAGCACGCGAGAAGGACCTTGCAGCAACTCGAGGCCGGCGAGATAACGGATAAGGTTTCGGACGATCAGGCTGGAGAGTAGCCTTGGATCCATCGACGATTAACCAGGCCGACATCCCCGAAGGCAACCTCGCTGAGTTGTTCCTCGAAGCGGTGGACACGCATAAGAAACCCGACGCACTGAAGTACAAGAAGGACGGGGCCTGGCACAACATCTCCCACGATGAGCTCTACGCCGAGGTGAAACGAGCGGCGCTGGGCCTTGCGGCGTTGGGCATCGGCGCAGGTGACCGGGTGGCCATCCTCTCCGAGAATCGGCCCGAGTGGCTGATCAGCGATTTTGCCTGCGTGATGTTGGGTGCCGTATCGGTGCCGCTCTATCCCGTGCTCCCGGCCGACCAGGTCGAGTACCTCCTTCGCGACAGCGAATCCAAGGTGATTCTCGTTTCGACGGAGGTGCAGCTGCTCAAGGTAAGAGAGCTGAGAGACGATGTGTCGAGCTTGGAGCACGTTGTATCGTTCGATCCTCCGGGAGAAGGTGAGCCGGGCGTCACGTCGTTCGATGAGCTGCTCGCGCTTGGAGGTAGCGGAGAGCGTGGGATTTCGGACGACGAGTACCGAGCGCGGGCGCTAGCAACGGACCCTCACGACGTATTGACGATCATCTACACATCGGGGACGACGGGCCGGCCCAAAGGCGCCATGCTCACGCACAACAATCTATACACCAATGTGCGCTCGGTCCTCGAGGTCTTCGACATAGGCCCCAGCGACACCACTCTGTCCGTATTGCCGCTCTGTCACATCTTCGAACGGATGGCCGGCAGCTACGTCATGGTCACCGCCGGGTCAACGGTAGCCTACGCCGAGTCGTTCGGCACCGCTATCGACAACGCCGCGGATATCAGTCCGACGCTCATGGCTCTGGTTCCGCGTGGCTACGAGAAGATTCACGCGGGCGTCGAGAAAGCCGTGCGTCAGGCCAGCGTGGCGAAACGAAGACTCATGCTTTGGGCCTTCGGTGTTGCGGGCAAGCGGTTCGACCGTGAGGTCGACGGCAAAGCCATCAATCCTGTGCTGGCCATGCAGTCGAACGTCGCCGACCGGCTCGTGTTTTCAAAGCTGAGGCAAGTCGTCGGCGGGCGGATCCGCTTCTTCGTTTCCGGTGGTGCGCCCCTGAGCCCTGAACTCGCCCGATTCTTTCACGCCGCCGGCATGCCGATACTCGAAGGCTACGGCCTGACGGAGACTTCTCCCGTCATAAGCTTCAATTTTCCGGGGGAGTTCAAACTGGGAACCGTGGGAAGGGCCATACCCGGCGTCGAGATCGCGATCGCCGAGGATGGCGAGATTCTCACGCGCGGTCCGCACGTGATGAAGGGCTACTACAAGATCCCCGAGGCGACAGCAGCGGCGATCGACGCGGACAACTGGTTCCATACCGGTGACGTCGGCCACCTGGACGACGAAGGGCGGCTCTGCATCACCGATCGCAAGAAGGATCTCATCGTGACGGCCGGAGGCAAGAACATCGCGCCCCAGCCGATCGAGAATCGGGCCAAGACCAATCCGTACGTCAGCCAGGTGATCATGATCGGTGATCGTCGCAAGTTCCCGATCCTCCTTGTGGTTCCCGACTTCGACGCTCTGAAGAGTTGGGCCCGCTCGGAGCAAATCACGTATGCCGGCCTCGAAGATCTTATTGCTGAAGAGAAAGTGGCTGTGTTCGTCGAAAAGGAGGTCCTCACGACCCTCGCTACGCTGGCCCACTACGAACGCCCTAAACGAGTCATCCTGCTGGCCAAGGAGTTCTCGGTGGAGAGCGGCGAGATAACGCCGACGTTGAAGGTGAAACGCCGCGTCGTCGAGACCCGATACAAGACAATCATCGATTCCATCTACGAAATCGGCTGACGCCTTCCCACGTTCAACGGCTTAGTCGCGACGGGACGGCACTGGTGGACAAGGAGTCGGGCGCTGGGTAAATTACTTCTCCAGCGTGAGTTATCCCCCGTACCCTACCGTTCGTTCGGCATCAGCAGGAATCTCGCTCAAATAAAGACCATGGTGGATCGGAACAGCGTTGTCGTCATCCTGGTAACAGCACCAGACGGCCAGGTCGCCGAAAGTCTGGCCAGAGTCCTGGTGGAGGAACGACTGGTCGCCTGCGTCAACGTCGTACCCGGCTTGAAGTCGCTGTATTGGTGGGAGGGGTCGGTTCAGAGCTCCGACGAGGTGTTGATGCTGGCTAAGGCGCGGAAGGGTGACGTTGAGGCCGTCGCCGCGAGAGTGCGAGAACTTCACCCCTACGAGGTTCCCGAAGTGGTAGCGACCGAGGTCGTGGCGGGGCTCGATTCTTATCTCGATTGGGTCAATTCAGAGACGGAGCGCGGGTGATGTCCCAGCCCGATAGACCGGAGAGTTCAGGAGCAGGGAAGAAGGAGGGTCCTGCCCACGATCTGTATCGACGTGCAAAGCGTCTGACCGATGAAGGGTCTGCTCAGGAGGCCGTCTCGGTTTACCGGGAGCTGTTGGCGATCGAGCCGGCGCACCTGAGAGCACGGAACAATCTCGGCGTGTTGTACGACGGGATGGGCGACTACAGAAGAGCGCTGTCGGAATATCAGGCGGCCGAGGAGTTGGATCCGGACGATGTGCGATTGCAGTGCAATATCGCTGCGGTGCTGGCCTCGCTGGGGCGCTACCGCGAGGCGGAGGCGAAGTTGATGCATGCACTGAACACCGATCCGAAGAACGCGGACGCAAGGGAGAATCTCGGCCTGGTGTATTTCAAGAAGGGGTTGTACGCGGAGGCGGCGGTGGAACTGAGGCGCGCCGCTGAATTGGAAACCGAGCGGGCCAGCGCGTTCTTCTATTTGGGCGAGGCGTTGAATCACCTGAACGATATCGATGCGGCGATGGAAGCTTTGGAGCGAGCGGTCGAGATCAAACCCTCGCCGCGTGCGTACTACACAATGGGAATCCTGTACGACCGCAGAAAGCGACCGGACTTGGCGCAGGCCATGTACCGGAAGGCTGAAGAGTTGGGCGGATGGTGAGTAAACGACGTCGACGCCGGACGCTGGCCCTGTTGGTGCTGTTGTCGTGGGTCGTCGTCCTCGCGTGGCACGTGCGGCGCGAGTACTTCCGCCCCTTGGCGATTCGACTGGCCGAGGCGTCGGCCGATCTCAATCCGATGGCCTCTTTCTACTCGGTCAAGCTTGGCGATGCGACGATCGGTTACGCGGCCTCGCGGATCGACACGCTGTCGGACGGGTTCGTGCTGGAGGACGATGTGCGGCTGCGCGTCGTAGCGTTGGGAAGCGACGTTCCGGCCATCGCCCGAACCCAAGTAAGGCTGGGGAACAGCCTCGAACTCCGCGAGTTCCAGTTCAACCTGCGGTCGGACTTCGGAAGTTTCAGCGTCGCAGGAACCATGTCAGGCGATTCGGTTCTCGACCTCGATCTCGTTGCCGGCGACGACGAGCAGAACATGTCGATGCCGACGGATGGACCCATCGTGCTACCCCAGGTGATGCCGGTGCACTTCGCGCTGGGCAGCGAGCCCGAGGTCGGGGAGGTCTACGCCTTCGAGGTGTTCGATCCCAGCGTGATGGAGACTCAACGAGTTACCATGGAATTGGTGGGCCAAGAACCGCTGGTCTTCCCCGACAGCGCTGTTTTCGATGAAGAAAGCGCCCGCTGGGTGCCCGCTCGATTCGACACGGTGGAGACCTGGCACGTCAGGCAGGCGTTCGGTGGAGTAGAACTCGAGTCGTGGCTCGATCCCGATGGAATGGTCGTCCGGGCTACGAGCCCGTTGGGGTACACGATCGAGAAGACTGCTTTCGAGATAGCGTGGAACGAGTACAGGGCCCTCGAGACCGCCGGAAGATCTGCCGCTCTCGAGGCGACCGATGTAATCGAGCGGACGGCGATTTCCGTGGGCGTCGCATTGCCCGAAGGGCACCGCCTCATCGGCCTAACCGTCCGTCTGCGCGACGTGGACCTGACGGGCTTCGACCTCGACGGTGCGCGCCAACGTCTGGAAGGTGACGTACTGCATGTCGATGCGGGGCCGGCGACTGCGGAGCCAGGCTACGAGCTTCCCGCGGACTCGGATGAGTGGAGTGAGCAGTTAGCCGCGACACCGCTAATCCAGGTCAACGACGAAGAGATCAGCAGGACGGCCGCGACGATCGTCGGCGGCGAAGCCAATCCGAGAATCGCCGCCGAGCGGTTGGCAGATTGGGTCTATGAGAGTCTGGACAAGAAGATCACGTTCAGCGTGCCGAGCGCGCGTCAGGTGCTCGATGCTCGAGAGGGGGATTGCAACGAGCACACGGTACTGTACGTCGCGTTGGCCAGAGCGGCGGGTCTTCCTGCCCGTACGGCCGCCGGGCTGGTCTATGTCAACGATCGCTTCTTCTATCACGCCTGGCCGGAAGTATGGTTGGATGGGTGGGTTCCTGTTGACCCCACATTGGGACAGTTCCCGGCAGACGCGTCGCACCTTCGCTTCGTTGTCGGTGGTTTGGCCCGTCAAGTCGAACTCGTGCGCTTGATCGGGCAACTCCAACTCGACGTCATTTCGGTGGAGGAACGTTGATACAACTCAAGAAGCTAAAGAAGAACTACGGCGACTTCACGGCGTTGAAGGAGCTGACGCTGACCGTTCCTCGAGGAACCCTGTACGGCCTTCTGGGTCCGAACGGAGCGGGGAAGACCACGGCTCTGCGAATTATCGCCGGAATACTCCAACCGACGCTGGGTTCGGTCGTCGTTGGCGGATACGATGTGACCGATGACCCGGAACGGGCGAAGAGTCGACTCGGCTACATTCCGGATCGCCCGTTCATTTACGAGAAGCTCACGGGTGCAGAATTCCTCCGGTTCGTCGCGGGCCTATTCGGACAGAACGGTTCAGAAATCGACAGCCGCATAGACGAGTTGTTGGCGGTGTGGGAGCTGACCGCCTGGCGTGACGAGCTGCTGGAGGCCTACAGCCACGGGATGCGGCAGAAGCTGATCATATCCTCCGCTCTGATTCATCGGCCCGAGGTGATCGTTGTAGATGAACCGTTGGTGGGGCTGGATCCCAAAGCGGCGCGACTTCTAAAAGACATCTTTCGTGGATTCGTGGACCGCGGTGGCACGATCCTCATGTCGACCCACACTCTCGAAGTGGCTGAGGCGTTGTGCGATCGAATCGCAATCATCCAGGAGGGGTGTATCCGGGCTGAAGGTACGATGGGCGACTTGCGCGGCGAAGCTCAGTCGGGCGACGCTGACTTGGAGGAGATCTTCCTCAGGCTCACCGGCGGTCACGAAATCCAGGAGCTGCTGGAGGTGCTTGGCCCGTGAGCGCAGTGAAAGCCGGCTTCTGGCAGATCTTGAAACCCAAGCGCATCACCGCCCGGCGAAGGTTTGGCCGTCAGGCGTCGGGAGGTGGAAAGACGACGACCGTCGTCGTGATCGGAGCCATCTTCTGGCTGGCTGCCTACGGTATTCTCTTCAGGTTGCTGCGCTACTTCCAAGGCGTTGAGGACATCGGCGACTTGCTCGCCGCCAAATTACTGGGTCTAGTCCTGCTCACCTTCGTAGGCATCCTGCTGCTGTCGAATATCATCACATCGTTATCGACGTTCTTCCTGTCGAAGGATCTCGAGTTGCTGATGTCCGCGCCGGTCGAGTGGGAACAAGTCTACCTCACCAAGTTGACCGAGACGGTACTTCACTCGAGCTGGATGGTCGCGTTGATGTGCGTGCCCATACTGGTCGCCTATGGCCGCGTCTACGGCGGCGGTCTCGCGCTGCTGGGCGTATCGTTGGCGGCGCTGATACCCTTCTTCGTCATCCTGGCAGCGGTGGGGTCGGCGGTGACCCTTTTGCTGGTCAGCATTTTCCCGGCGCGGCGTGCGAAGGACATCTTCGGTGTCATCACGGTCGCCGCCGCGGGCGGTGTCGTGTTGCTGATCCGCTTGCTGCGGCCTGAAAGCCTGGCGAAGCCCGAGGGGTTCAGGAACCTGGGCGAGTTCATGGCGGTCCTGCGGGGGCCCACATCGCCCTGGCTGCCGTCGGAATGGGTCGCCGACGCGATCATGGGTGTTCTCAGGGGGGCTTTCGACCCGTTTAATCTCATCCTGTTGTGGAGTTCGGCGATGGGGGTCGCCGTCCTGGGTTTGTTCTTCCACCAGCGCTTTTTCCCGGCCGCCTTCACGCGTTCACAGGAGGGGGCCCAGAAGCACACCGCCGGGCGACGTTTCGGCGGCTGGCTGCGCTATCTGTTCAGGGGCTTCGGGAGCAGTCGCGCCGAGCTCATGCTCAAGGACATTCGGGTGTTCTTCCGTGACACGACGCAGTGGTCACAGCTTATACTGCTGGCCGTGCTGGTAGTGGTCTACATCTACAACATCCAGGCTCTGCCGGTGAACACCGAAGGTGTGAGTTTCTTCTTCGCCAACGTCGTGGCCTTCGTGAACGTCGGATTGGCAGGCTTCGTCCTTTCGGCGGTCGCCGCACGCTTCGTTCTTCCGGGTGTGAGCCTCGAGGGTCCGACGATGTGGCTGCTCCGGTCCAGTCCGTTGCGCTCGCGAGACCTGCTTTGGAGCAAGTACTGGGTGGGTACCGTCCCGCTGCTCGTGATGGCCGTCGCGCTGACTCTGGGCACCAACATACTGCTGAAGGTCGGTGTGGTGATGATGGTGTTGTCCCTGGTCACCATCGCGGCGATGAGCCTGGCGTTGTCGGCCCTGGCCCTGGCATTCGGGACCCTCTTTCCGCAGTTCGAGACCGAGAATGCAGCACAGATCCCCACCAGCGTCGGCGGCTTGCTGTTCATGATGTCGGCGATCTCGCTCGTGGGGATAGTCCTGGTCCTCGAGTCGTGGCCTGTCCTGACCATCTTCCGCCAACGCCTCTACGGGGTGGGACTCACGACCGAGTCTTTGGCGGTGGCGGTCGGGGGAGGAACTGCGGCGTTGGTCATTTGTATGGCCGCGACGGTGGTTCCATTACGAGTGGCGCTCCGGAGAATCGAGACGTTCGAGGCCTAAGAGAGGCCTACCGCTCTCCGCGCTCCAGCAAACCCTCCACGTTTCGTCGTTCGCCCGCAAATTCAAGCCAGCCCCTCACGCGATAGAGACCGTTGTAGGACTTCGGTCCACCCTCGGACGGGAGCTCGTTGAACTGACGCTCGGCTGCCGTCAGCTCGCCCTGGATATCAGGTTCCGGAATTCGGAACCAGAATCGAACGGGTACGTTGCGACGCAACTGTGTGGAGTTCACCACCTCGACGGTGCGAGACTCCACGGCGGTCCAGCGTCGGGTCAGTCCGTCCGCATACATCCAGGCGTACGAGTCGCCGTACTTCTCCGGGTCGCTGTTACTGAAGAGTACGATGATCGCACCATCTTCCGAGCGAAGGACCGCTCGCTGGTAGGGCCCGAAGCGGGCGGGATGCTCCGGTTCAGAGACGGCGAAACGATGCTGGACGGCCACCCCGTTCAAGCGTTGGCCGCGCTGGCTCCAGATGGCCTGGCGAATCTCGTGTTGGGTGCCCCCGCCATCCTCCCAACGGTCAAGCGGGTCGCCCAGATCGAGGGTGTGGTCGCGGGTGCCGGACTGCAGGATCAACGCGTTAGGATCGCCGTCGGCGTTGACGGTCAGGCGCAACGAATCCACCGGGAAAAGGCGCCAGGGTTCCCGCAACTGCCGGTCGCTGGTTTCGACGTCGAGGACGCGGGTCCAGCCCTGGCGAAGAAGCTGCCAGCCCAGGTAGCGATGGATCAGCGAGTCGGAGGTCGCGGTGTTCGCGAAATCGAGGATCATCGCACGCGTCGCGGCCGCCTCGTAGGGTAGAAACAGAAGGCTGGTCGTATACTCCGTCGTGACGCCGGGAGCGCCGGCCCGGCCCGTGAGCGCGTCATCTCCGCCGCCCGCCGGAGTGTCCACCGATGTCTGTCGATCACACGCCCCAATAGCCATCAGGCCCACGACCGGCAGGAATGCAAGTCTCCTCATGCCCGCAAAGCTATAAGGGGTGACAGGTCGGGGCTAGCTGGTCTGTTGCGTCCTGACGCGGTTTCCTATGTTGCGAACGTCCTGCCCCTCAGACACCAGGGCTCCTCAAAATATCGATCAAGGGTACTATGGCACTGCACAACAAGATTGGCCTGGGGCTGCTTGCAGGTATCGTCGTCGGCCTGACGGCGAACATCTTCGATTTGGAGTGGCTGCGTCAGCTGGTCTTGTGGGTCGAGCCGTTCGGGAGGGCTT
Organism: Gemmatimonadota bacterium; assembly: GCA_039589995.1. Taxonomy (GTDB): domain Bacteria; phylum Gemmatimonadota; class Gemmatimonadetes; order Palauibacterales; family KS3-K002; genus JBDHGH01. Next base: position 24,804 of record JBDHGH010000055.1, read on the forward strand.
GGATCAGCTTGATCATGATGATCGTGATCCCGCTGGTCATGGCTAGCCTGATCGTAGGCACGGCGAGCCTCGGCGACATCACCCGATTGGGTCGCATCGGGGGCAAGACGATCTCGTTCTACCTGGTCACGACGTCAATCGCCATCACGATCGGTCTTGTCCTCAGCAATATCATCAAGCCGGGTCGCGGTGTGGACGAGGCGACGCAAGCGCAGCTGATGCAGAGCTTCGCAGGTGCGACCGGTGAGCGAATCGAATTAGCGCAGCAGGCGCCCGGCATCATCGATGTGCTGTTGGGGATCATCCCGCGTAACCCGATCGCCGCCATGGCGAGCGGGAACATGCTGCAGCTCATTTTCTTCTCGGTTCTGTTCGGGGCGGCGCTGTCGCTAGTCCAGGCGGAGCGGCGCGATACGGTGCTCGGCTTCTTCCACGGCGTAAACGATGTGGCGATGATCATGGTGGACTGGTTCATGCTCCTGGCGCCGTACGCTGTGTTTGCCCTTCTGGCCGGGGTCATTGCCCAATCTGGAATGAACCTTTTGGCGGCCTTGTCCCTGTACGTGGTGACCGTGATACTCGGATTGGCTATCCACGCGTTCGGCACTTACGCGCTCGCCATCCGCTTTCTGGCAAAGTTCAATCCCCTCGACTTCTTCAAACGAATCCGCAAGGTGCCGATCATCGCGTTCTCCACGTCGAGTTCGAACGCGACGCTGCCGGTGACGATCGAGGCGGCGGAAGAGGACCTGGGTGTCAGCGACGAGGTGGCGAGCTTTGTGCTACCGCTGGGCGCCACGATCAACATGGACGGGACGGCGTTGTACCAGGGCGTGGCCGTGATGTTCATCGCCCAGGTGCTGGGTATCGATCTTTCCTGGACCGCCCAGCTGATGGTCGTGTTGACTGCGACGCTGGCCTCGATCGGCGCTGCCGGTGTGCCGTCGGCGGGGATCATCATTCTCACGGTCGTGCTGGCCCAGGCCGGTGTACCCGAGACTGGTATCGCGCTGATCATGGGCGTCGATCGGATCCTCGATATGTGCCGCACGTCGGTCAACGTCACCGGTGACTTGACGTGCGCGGCGTTCGTGGCGAGGAGCGAAGGCGAGGAACTGAGACCGCGCCCGGTCGGTCTTGAAGAAGTCGAAGCGCGAGCGGGTAAGAGGTAGCCTGCTTCGGTGTGTTCGATTTCCGACGTCGACTTTCGGCGCTCAGCGGGACAGCCGACAGTCGACAGCCGGATTTAGACTCTCGGCGAAAAACTCGGCGATAGACAATCGCGTTTCACTGCCCAAGGCGTGCAGCACCGCCACAGCCGATACTCTGACGTAGGCTGTAGGCTGTAGGCTGTGGGTTGTTGCGCCGGTCGGTGAAAGTGGAAAGTCGATTCACCCGCCTGCTGCGGCGTCTTCTGCCAGGCTTCGGATCCGTTCCGCCAGCTCGTCGCGGACCGAACGGAAGGCAGCCATGATCTCTTCCTCGTTGCCTTCGACGGCATCGGGGTCGGGCATCGGCCAGTACAACCTCCGCACGATTCCCGGATAGATCGGGCAGTCTTCCTCGCCTTCAGCGCAGAGCGTGATTACGAGATCCACCGCGTCCGACGGGATCGAGTCCACCGATTTGGAGTGCTGTGCCGAGGCATCGATGCCGATCTCGCGTAGCGCCTCGATGGCCCGGGGGTTGACGTGGGTGGGTCGCGAGCCGGCGCTGTAAACCCCTGTCCTGTCGGCCATTATCTCTCGCGCCAACCCTTCCGCCAGCTGGCTTCTGCAGGAGTTGGCGCGGCAGAGGAACAGGACGCCCTTCACCGGCTACTCCGCCCCCAGCCGGCGGTCGAGGTCCCGGAAGAAATGACCGATGCGACGGGCGTTGACGCCGAGGTCGAACTTCCCTTTGCGCGACGCCGACCACATGTCCACACGGGTTAGCGCGTTCGGGTCGAGCTTCAACTTGAAGCGGACGTCGTCGATGAAGCGGAAGACCAGAGTCTTGGCCTCGGCGTGTATGAGGCCGGTCCCTTCGTCGGCCCGGACCAGCGACCATCTCGAATGGGAGTCGATCATATTGATGATCTCATCCCACACGGTGGCGAACGGGACGGAGTAGGTGCGCCCCCGTAGGCGGGCATCCTCGGCGGCCTCATGAGTTTGGGCCGAATTCTCGGACAGAGCTTTCCAGATTCCCTTGTCAGCCATAGCGAACGGGTTAGCGACGGGGGCCAAAGGCACATGATCATGTGAAGGGTACGTCGGTTCTGCAAGACCGAGCGTACTTTGCTGAGGGCGAGATCGGCGTAGTTTATGGGCCAGGAGTGCCGACTCATTGCCCGACAGAGAGAGGAGAACAACACGTGAAGGTGGTGATCCCACTGGCCGGGAAGGGTACTCGGCTGAGGCCGCTCACGCACACCGTGCCCAAGCCGCTGCTCGAGGTGGCGGGGAGGACCGTGCTCGACTATGTCGTGGAAGATGTCACGGCGGCGGTCGATGTCGACCAGATGATCTTTATTACCGGCCACCTGAAAGAGCAAGTGGAGGCCTACGTAAACGAGCACTACACGGTTCCTGCGGAGTTCGTTGAGCAGGCGGTCCAGGACGGTACTGCGGGTGCGATCAAGTTGGCCGAGCCCTTCATCGACGGGCCGCTGCTCATCATCTTCGTGGATACCCTCTTCGATGCGAATCTGTCGGTGATCGCGGCCAACCCGGACGCGGACGGGTTCATCTGGGCCAAAGAAGTCGAGGATTATCAGCGGTTCGGGGTGATCGTCACCGACGAGGACGGAATGATGCGCCGGATCGTCGAGAAGCCGAAGGAGCCGATTTCACGATTGGCCAATATCGGCGTGTACTATGTTCGCGACCATCGGCTGTTGTTCGAGGGGATCGATCGTACGCTGGAAGCCGACCCTCTCTTAGGCGAGTACTTCCTGACCGATGCTTTGCAGTACATGATCGATAAGGGTGCACGGATCAAGGTCGTGGAAGTGGAGGGGTGGTACGATTGCGGCAAGGTTGAGACCGTGCTTGCCACGAACCAGCATCTGTTAGAGACGAGTCGCGGACTGCGGCCGGCCGAGGTCGGGGATAGTGTGATCGAGGGTCCGGTTCGGATCGAAGAGGGTGTGGAGTTGTCGGGTTCTCGTATTGGGCCGAACGTGACCGTCGGGCGTGGAAGCCGCATCGTAAGGTCCAGCTTGAGAGATTGCATCGTGGGTGAGGGCTCGGTGTTGGAGGATTGCGAGTTGACGGACTCGATGGTGGGTGCGTCGGCCCAGCTTTGCGGGGTTACAGGGTCCGTCATGTTGGGTGATCATAGTGCGGTGTCGCCTTCGGGTTGAGACCCTGTTGAGTCGCGGGCGCGGGGCGCGGGGCGCGGACGTGGCGATGACGTCGACGTCGACCGGATGCGGATATTGGCAGTCGGTGTTCGGTGTCAGCCGGCGATTTGGCGGATGATATGGAGAAGGCGGAGGGCGCCGGCGGGGCCGTCGGTGTTTTCGAACCACTCGTGTTGGGTGTGAGTATTGGCGGATTTCCCGCCACCCCCGATAGCGATGGCGGGGACTCCAGCGGCGAGCGGGACGTTGGCGTCGGTTGACGAGACGGCGTGTTCGGGGTCTTCTCCGATGTCCCGAGTAGCTTGCAGCGCGGCCTGGACCAGGGCGTGCGAGGTCGACAGCCTTCCGGCTGGACGTTCGCCTATGGTCGTGACTTCGACGCTCAGGGCACCGTCGGCGCGCGCTTCTTCGGCGGCGATGCTGGCGTGAAGCGCTTCGCGAACGCTGGATTCGACGAGGTGCAGGGTATCGGCGTCTTCGGAACGCAGGTCGAGCTCGACCCAGCTCTCCGCCGGAATGGCGTTGATGCTGGTTCCGCCGCCGTGCCGGGCCACGGTCAGCGTGGCACGTGGGTTCTCGGGCAGAGCGAGCTCGGCGAGGCGGTGGATGAACTCGCCGGCGGCGTTCGCCGGGTTCGAGCGGCCCCAATCGGTCCAGGAATGGCCGCCCGCACCCCGGATCGTGACCCGAAATCGTCGGCTGCCCAGGGCGTGGTGTATGATTCGACGCAGGCCTGTGCCGTCCACGGCGATGAAAGCGGTCGCGGATCGCAGAGGGCTGTCAGCGGCGAAGAGGTGCTTGACGCCCCGCAGGTCGCCGGGCCCTTCCTCGCCGACAGTGAAAGCGAACAGGAGGGGATGTCGAAGCTCGACGCTGCAACGGATCAAGGAACGCAGGACGGCGAGGATGACCGCCAGCCCACGTGCGTTGTCGGTGATACCGGGGCCGACCCAACGTTCGTCTTCCTGCTTGATCTCGATGGG
>JBDHGH010000056.1:0-18822 GCA_039589995.1 Gemmatimonadota bacterium
GTTACTGATTACTGATTACATTCTGATCAACGACTCGGAACGAGTCTAATGAGGAACACTGATATCATCGCGATCACGCGGCCAACGACCGCGGGCGCGGCACTGGAGGAGGTGCACCGCGCCCGGGGCCGGTACTTCTAGAGCGAAGCGAAGATCCGCAGATAATCCGCCAGATGGCGCGGCGTCAGGAAGCGTTCCCGCACCGTCTCGCGTGCCTTCTCACCCATCTCGCGGCGGTGATCGGGGTCTTCGAGCAGCGCGATAACTCGCTCTGCACACTCATCAGCGTCTGATACCAGGTATCCGTTGGTGCCGTCCTCGATCTGGTGGACGATGCCGCCGACGCGACCCGCAACGACCGGCGCGCATTTCCACATCGCCTCTGTCACCACGAGCCCGAATCCCTCGCGGGTCGACTTCTGCACGACGACGTCGCTGCCCGCCTGGAAGGCGTTGACCTCGAGCGCGTGCGTGAGGTCGTCCTGGCTCAGGCGGTCGAGCGTACTCAGCACGCGGATGTTTGGATCGTCTCCCGCGTACTCAACGGCCCTGGCATGGTACTCGATACCCTCGGGATCGTCGTCGGCCAGGTTGCCGACCAGGGCGAGCTGCACACCTCTCACCTTCTCCTTCACCGCACGGTAAGCATCGATGACGCCGAGCGGATCTTTCCACGGGTCGTAGCGCGATACCTGCGTCATGAGAGGGCGTTCGGGGTCGATTCCAAATCGGTTCGTCAGCAGCTGACGAGCCAGCGCCGGCGATAGCGCCTGGTTCTTTGGCGCGAGCGGATCGATGGACGGATAGACGTATTCCGTGCGTGCCGGGCTCAGTTGTGGAGCGGCGTACTCCGGGAGAGTGAAGATCGCGACTTCGTATCCGCCCATGTACGGAGCGAGAAAGTCGATGGCCGCCGGGTTCGGCGTCGAAGTGTCCACGTGCAGCCGCCACAGCCAGTGACCGGTACGGCGCCCGTCCAACAACTCCAGCATTCCGGCCGGCTGCGGGTCGTGAACGACAACGAAGTCCCAGTCGCTTTCGAACGCCTGCCTGTTCGCGTCGAGGGTCGAAAGGTAGACCCCACGGAGATCCGGGGAGAGTTCGATATCCATCCCCTGGAGGCCGTTGTGCAGCTTCTTCGTGAGATCGAAAAAGGCGTCGTTGCCGCTGAGCGCGTACCACTCGGCTTCGATGCCGAGCCCGCGCTTTAGCGCCACCAGCGTTGGCAGCATTTCCGCTACCCCACCGCCGTGCGCCGTGGCATTTAGATGTAGAACCCGAGCGCCGCGAAGTGGCGCCGCAAGCTCCTCAATCTCTTTGACGGCGTCGTGTCCAATCAGGCCTTGGTAGTCGCCGATCGATTTTGACGCCAACTCCACCCTACGCATCCTCGCTCCTCTTCTCCCTCTCTGTTCGCATCAAAACGGGGTCGGGCGGTCCTACGATGGGGCCTATAGCAAGTACGAAGCCGGGAAGATATCCGGGCTACTAAGTGCTGGCAATACAGGGAATTACCTAGTATTCGCCGCCGATTTCACCAGCAAATAGGCCGTTTTTGGCCCGGTCGTTATGACTGAATCGCCGGTCAGACTTGGCCTCCATGTAGGGGGTTCCGCCTGCCGCGTCCGCCCTACAGCAGCTCCGAGATCACCTCGCAAACTGGGCGTTCGGGGATCTGGCGCCGAGGCCGAGTATCCTCGATAATACGCCTCGGCCCCAATTCGACCCGGACGGTCACCAAACTTCGGAATAAAGAGGAGCGATTCAGATGCCGACCAGTAAGGCAAATGCAACGTGGGAAGGCGTTCTGCGCAGTGGGCGCGGCGAGTACTCGGCGGGATCCGGGGCTTTTCAGGGTGAATACAGCTTCCCGACCCGGTTCGAAGGAGCTGCCGGCACCAACCCCGAGGAGTTGATCGCCGCTGCACACGCCGCCTGTTTCAGCATGGCGTTGTCCGCGGGACTGGAAAAAGCCGGCACGCCGTCGGAGCGAATCACCACCACCGCTCATTGCACGCTGGAGATGCTCGAGACGGGACCGAAGATCGCGACCATGCGCCTGGTAACGGAAGGAGTCGTGCCGGGTATCGATCAGGCTGCATTCGAAGAGGCTGCCAACGGGGCCAAGGAAGGATGCCCGGTTTCCGGTGCCCTCAAGGGAAACGTCGAGTTCGTTCTCGAAGCCACCCTCGCGTAAACTCGTTTCTGCCCCGGCGCGTCCGACGATGCGTCGGGGCTCTCAAACGAGATAACTCACGGTGACAGTAAGCGGCCCATCCGGATCCGCGCGACCGCGATTCACGTCGCTGTTCGGCGTGCTGATGACATTCATCGGTGTTGCGGTCGGCTTGGGAAACGTCTGGCGTTTCCCGTACATGGTGGGGGCCTTCGGCGGCGGCGCCTTTCTTGTCCTGTACCTGGTGATCCTTGTGGCCTTCGGGATACCGGCGCTGATGGCCGAGTTCTCGCTGGGTCGACTCACGCGTCGCGGACCTATGGGTGCGTTCACGCGCATCGGCATGAGGGGTGGGAAGGCTGCCGGGTGGTTGCTCTTCATCACCGTGTTGATGGCCTTGACCTATTATACGGTCGTCGTCGGCTGGGTTCTTCGCTATGCGATCGTCTCGCTGACGGGCGCCATCGACACGATAGAGCCGACGGCGTTTTTCGAGTCGGTTCTCGGAGGCTTCGGCGGTCAGTTCCTCATGACGGGCGTAGTGCTCGCCCTGGTGGCCGTCGTCCTGCTGGCGGGTATCAAGAGCGGCGTAGAGCGAGTCAGCGTCATTGGGATGCCATTGCTGTTTGTCCTTCTATTCGTGCTGATCGGCCGCTCCCTGACCCTTCCAGGTGCCGGCGAGGGCCTTCGCTTCTATCTCGTGCCCGACTTCTCGAAGATCGATGCCAGCGTCGTCACCGCGGCGCTGGGACAAGTCTTCTTTTCCCTCAGCTTGGGCGGAACGTTCCTGGTGACTTACGCCAGTTACCTTCCCGACGATGTGAACTTGAAGCGAAGTGCTGTGAGCGTGGGCGTGGGTGAGACCCTGGCGGCGATACTGGCCGGCTTCGTCATCGTTCCGGCGGCGGTGGCGCTGGGCATTCAACTCAACAGCGGCCCCCCGTTCACGTTCATCACGGCACCGAGCATATTCGCCGAAATGCCAGGGAGCGCTCTCTACGCTACGTTGTTCTTCGGCCTGCTGTTCTTCGCGGCTTTTCTATCCGATGTGGCCGCGTTCGAGGTACTGGTCGCCGGTCTCGTTGACGAGCACCGCTGGAAGCGCAAAGCGGCGGTGATCGTGCTCTGTCTCACGGCGCTCGCGTTGGCCATCGTTCCCATGACGAGCCTGGACTACATATTGAAGAGTGACCTCTTATGGGGTTCCACCATGCAACCGCTGGGCAGCGCGCTGGCCCTTTTGGCGTTGGCCTGGGTGGTGGGCTTGGGACGGGCCCTCGAGGAGGCCAACAAGGGGAACACCGGCGCTCCCGTCGGGCGGCTCTGGTTCTACTGGATCAAGTACGTCATCCCGGCCGGGATCGTTGTGATTCTCATCGCGGGTCTTCGCGACATGTTCGAGGCTTTCGTCCAATGACCGAGCAGCGAGTTCAACCGATAACCGACGACGAGGCGCGCGAGTGGCAGAAGGAGTTCCCCGGACTCGCCGACACGATCCACGTTGCCAACTGTTCCCACGGACCTCAGGCCCGACGCGTGCGCCAGGCGATCGAGGCTTATTTGAACAGCTGGCTGGACCGAGGGATGGACTGGGATGAGTGGATGACGGAGGTGGAAACCGCTCGCGCTGTCTTCGCTCGATTGATCGGTGCGGACGTCAGTGAAATCGGGATCTCCACCTCGGCGTCAGCGGCGGTGGCGTCCATCGCCAGCGCCCTCGATCCGGCCGGTCCGCGGTCGCGTGTTGTGACCACGGAAGCGGAGTTTCCCACCGTGGGCCACGTATGGCTGGCTCACGCGAAGTATGGACTGGAGATCGATTTTGTCCCGGTACGAAACGGTGCCCTGACCCTCGTTGACTACGAAGAACGCGTCGACAATCGCACGGCGTTCGTCTCCGCCACCCACGTGTACTACCAGAACGGGTTCAAGCAGGATCTGCTTCGCATCGGGGAGATCGCTCGTGGATCTGGCGCACTCTTGCTAGCGGATGCCTACCAGTCGCTGGGGACGTGCCACCTGGATGTGCGGGAATCGGACATCGATATCCTGGTGAGCGGAAACCTCAAGTACTTGCTGGGGCTCCCCGGCATCGCCTTTCTGTATGTCAAGCAGGAATTGATCGACCGATTCGAGCCTGCACTCACCGGATGGTTCGGTCGAACAAATCCGTTCGCATTCGATCCGCTGAACCTCGACTACGCCGATGAAGCGCGCCGATTCGATACCGGCACGCCTCCCGTGTTCGCGGCCGTCGCGGCGCGGGCGGGCATGGAGCTGATCGAAAAGGCTGGGACGCGACGTATCGGCGAGCGAATCGACGAGCTTTCGGCGTGCGCCATAGATTCTCTGGATCGCATCGGGCTAGAGTACGTCGGCCCACGCGATGTGTCGACGAAGGGTGCGACCACCGCGATCAAGGTCAACGACCCTCACGCGGTCGAAGAGAAGTTGAAGGAGAGGGGAGTCGTCGCTTCTGCACGCGGCGATGTCATCAGGATCGCCCCCCACTTCTTCACGACCTGTGATGATATCGATCGTGCGCTTGGCGAGCTGGTCGCAGTACTGTCCGGAAGTGCGTGATGACTTCTCGTTCTTGGCGGCTGACGACTTGCTTCGCAGTAGTTTTGGCGAGCGTGGGCTTCACCCCCGCGGTCGCTCACGTGGGTTCGGGGATCTCCATCGATTCTTCGGGGCGGGTCTATTTCGCCGACACAATCCGAAACGTCGTTTGGCGGATCGAAGCCGACGGGAGCTTGACGCGCGTGGCCGGGGACGTCCATACCAACGTTCTGCACGTCACCGACGATGAGTCGATCCACTATCCTCCGGGCGGATATCCTGCCGAGCCGTTTTGGTACATCGCCCATGACCCTGGCGGCCAGGCTTATGCGACGGTTCGCAACAGCGTCGTCCGCCTGCTCAGCAACGATGCGCGGGAAACGCTGGCTGGTGACTCGCTCTCAGGGTACCGGGATGGACCCGTCGGCTCCGCCCTGTTCAAGACGCCCATCGGTCTCGCTGTCAGCGAAGGTGGAAACATCTACGTGGCGGACTATGGGAATCGCCGCATTCGATTGATCCGGGCGGGAGAGGTAAGCACGCTGGCGCGAACGCGCTGGCCGTGGTTCCCGGTAGGGATCGCGCTATGGGGCGACCGCGTCTACGTGCTGGAACGGTGGGGAAACTATTTCAGTGGGCCCCCGGTGATCGGGCCGATGGCGGGGCTCGTGGGACATCCGCGGGTAACCGTGCTCTACCCCGACGGCAGCAGCGAAGTCCTCGCTGCGGCGACCAACGCATGGACCCGGCTCGTCTTCTTCGGCTTGGTTTTAGTGCTGCTGTTGGTATTCGGGTTCTGGCTGCGTCGGCGGGCCCGTCGGGTCGCGCCTGACTAGACGACCGCGCTGGGCTCTCCGATCGCCTGAACGTCGGGTGGAATCCCCTTAGCCTCGCCTCGATCGCCCCGGAACAACGGCCTGGACCGCGCGCCGCCGAACCGTTCCCCCCCAAACCCGTCGACGACGACGTCGACGTCGCGTCCGCGCCCGCGTCCTCGCCCCGCGCCCGCGGCCTTTCCTAGCTGGCGGCGTCGGCCCGTAAGCAGTAACGTGTCAGTCACATCTTCTGACAACCCTGATCTCACGATCTTCCAACGCTGACCCGCGGGAGGGAGTCATGACGTTCAAGCGACGCGATTTCGTAAAGGTGGCCGGCCTCGGCATGGGCGCGGCGATGGTGACCGGACCCAAGGCGGCTTGGCCCGACGAGCGTGCTATGGCTCGCGCCGAGAGCGGAGGCAGTTTCACTCTCCTGCGCAAAGAGCAGCGGAAGCGTCGCGGCTCCCTTCCAGCGGCGGCGAAGGCCCACCGGCTACCCATCGAGTGGTACAAGGCCAAGGCTCGGGCTCTGAAAGCCGAAGCGCGCCAGCGCGGCGTGGACGGTGGCCTACTGCTGACCACTCGCTGGAACATCATCTACGCGACCGGGCTCCTCCACTCGACCACCGAGCGGCCGTTCGCCTGCTTCCTACCGATGGACGATGATGACGGATGCATCTGGCTCCATCCTTACCTGGACCACGAGCTGGTGCAGACCTGGTGGTCGACGGGCGCGTACTCGTACTTCGACTTCCAGTATGGCGCTGGCGGAAATCCCTACAAGGGCGAAGTCGTGGAAGGCCCGACTGTCAGCATCTACCAGTGGTGGGGGGAGATGCTGAACCAAGCGGGCTACGGAAACAAGACTATCGGGATCGACAGCGGCGCCGCCGCCGAGATCGGCATCATGCCGGGCCAGGCGACCTCCGATCGCTTGAACATGTACGGCGATATCGACACGCCGCAGAAGCACCGGCCCAGCGGCGGGAAGTTCGGGATCATGGCGGACGTGATGCCCGAGGCCCAATTCGTCGACGTCTACGACATCCTGGTGCGCAACAGGGCGGTCAAGGACGACGCGGAAAACCAACTGACCCAACGCGCCATGGACTACTTCTCCGAGCTGCACGCCTTCGTTCGCAACTACATCATCGAACGCGGGCACGGCACGCTCGATTGGGAGATCGAGAACGCGGCGCAGCTTTGGGGGATGCATCGCATCATGGAGGACATCCCCCAGGCCGGCGAGCTGCACAACGCCGTCGGAATCAGTGTCGGTGTGGGGTGCCGGACCGGTCTCAAGACCGCCTACCCGCACCCGAACCAGGTTTCCTGGGCCCGAATCGAGCCGGGCCACGCGCTGCAGTTCGCCGGCGTCGTTCGTATCGGCGGCTACGGCGGTGAACAATACCGCTCGTTCTTGTTTGCTCCCTGGACCGATTGGCAGTCGCACGTTTGGGACGTTCACACCGAGGGCTACTATGTCCAGGCCGAGCAATCGCGTGAGGGCAACACGTGCGCCAGCGTGGCGAAAGCTGTGCACGACATACAAGTGAAGAAGAACTGCGCTCACCTGGTCTATCATCGGCCGGGGCACGGCGAGGGGATGGAGGGTCACCAGCCGCCGTATCAGGCGCTGGGCGACCACACCGTGATGCAGGCCGGAATGCACTTCTCCAACGAGCCCGGGCTTTACGATCCCGACAACGGCTTCGGCTACAACCACAGCAACAACGTGTTGGTGGCCAAGGATGCCGGGTTGCAGATGGGCACGGCGCCCTGCGACAGGGAGTGGTGCCTGCTGGCCCTGTAACCTCGAGAGGACCGATTTGGACAAAGTCCGCTATGTCTTCGCTTTGCTGACCGTGGTCTCGGTACCGGCTGCGGTGGTGTTGTGGTTGATCGTACACCCTTTTATCGGCTTCTGGCGCCGGTTGGGCCCGTCGCTCGCCTACATTATCATGGCTGTCCTCTCTCTGGCGAGTATCGCGTTATTGGTTTCGCTTCGCGGGCCGATACTCCGTATCGAATTCGGTACGAACTACATACTCATCGCGATCGGAGCTCTTCTCTACGCCGTTTCTGTCTTTGTCGAAATCCGGACTCGAAAGCATCTCAAGTGGCGCACGTTGGTGGGTCTGCCGGAGTTGTCGCCGGAAAAGCCGGGTCCGGGGCTTTTGACCGAAGGCATCTATTCACGGATTCGACACCCTCGTTACCTGGCTGTAACGATCGGCATGTTCGCCTTCGCGCTCTTCACCAATTACCTGGCGATGTATGTTCTCGTGCTGCTGATCATCCCAGGACTGTATTGGGTGGTGCTGCTCGAAGAGAGGGAGTTGCGTGACAGGTTTGGCTCGGAGTACGTGAGTTACTCCGAGCGCGTTCCCATGTTCTTTCCCAAGCTGCGCTAGCCGGGCTTGTCCGCCGGGGTCAACTGCCCTCGCCCGCCAATCGTGCCAGCGTCTGCCGTGCGGATTCGACTCGCGGCTGCAGCTCGTCGTCAGCGTCCTGCCACATCTCAGCAAAGGCCGCCAGGTGTCTCACGGCGGAGACCGTGTCGCCGAGTTGCAGATAGACGGAGCCGAGACGTTCGTGGGCCAGCGGGAGCAAGGGAGCATGTGCCCCGAAGTCCATGAAGTTCATCCGATAGCTGCTGGTGAGAGAGTCGTACTGGACGACTGCATCCTCCAGGCGCCCCAGGGCGGCATACGTGTCTCCGAGCAATAGGAGGCCCGGGCGATACAGCACGCCGTAGTCGAGGGCGCGGGCGCTGTGGAGATCATCCAGGCTGTCCTCTGGTCGGCCTTCTTGCAGGGCGATGATCGCACGCGCTTGCTCGGCGACACCGCTTGGCCTGAAATCACCCAGCCTCTCGAGCGAGTCCGCGCTGGCAAGGAGGCGGCGCGCTTCGTTCATTTCCCCCGCCAACGCGTATCCCTGCGCCATGCCAGACAGTGCCAGATGCTGGAACAGGGGAGAGGCTCCGAGCAAACCCGGATCGGGAACGCTCTCGACGAACGGTAGACCTCGCTCCGGGTATCCTCCCGCTAAGGCGGTCAGGTAGCCAATCCTCGCTATCATGTATCGGAAAAACGGGCTCCGCTCTTCCGCCGTCAAACTTGCGGCCGAGTCGGCGAGGGCCAGCGCCGAACCGATCTGACCGCGAACGGCCTGGACATTTGACCGGCGCAATGCGCCATGAATGCGGGGCCACGGATATGGGTTATCAATAACCTGAAGGGCAAGCGCCTCGAGGTTTTCGAAATCGCCGGCATAAAGCGCGTTGTTCAGTGATGTCAGGAACGTTTGCAGGCTTTGTGGATACCGCTGCCTCATGAGGCCGAGGGCCGAGTCGGCCAGCTCGTGGTCACCCAGGGTTCGTGCCGCGCTTGCCAGGTTCAGCTGTGAGGCGACTGTGGGTGACAGGTCGACCGCTCGTCTGTACAGTTCGAGGGCTTCCTCGTAACGCCCCATCCGCTCGTACGTGTCGCCCAGGTTGTTGACGGCCCCGTCCATGTTCGGATCGCGATCCAGTACGAGCCGATAATAGAACGCGGCGGAGTCACGGTAGCCTCGGTAGGCGTGGTAGGCGGCACCTGTATAGAACCGTTCGCGATCGACCAATCGGTCGGAATAGTGATGGGCCTTTTCGATATTGATCGTTGCTTTCGCGACCTCACCGATGTTTCCGTGATATATCCCGAGTCCCCGATATGCAGCCGCGAAGGTCGAGTCCAGTTTCACGGCTTCCTGCAACGTCGCTATCGCCTCGTAGAAATCACCGCGTGTTCCGAACTCTACCCCTCGGGCAAAATGCTGCAGCGCCTCGAGAGAGGCGGTGGTCACTTTCGGAAGCGGCTCACTGCGACGAATGCCGGAGAGCGATTCGCCCAGGTGTCGACGCGTTAGCCGCGACAACCGCTCAACGGTTGGTATAACCTCGGCGTCGCCGGCTGCCGTCTCGCGAACGCGCACGGCAACATTGCCGGTCGTCACCTCGATGATCGATACGGTGAGCTGGTATCCGGAGCCGAGTTGGGTGACTTCACCGGACACTACCGCGGGGTATCCCTCGCGACGAGCGATGTCCAACGCTTCATCGACTCCGATGCGTGCGGTGTCCGGCAGCTGCATCCGTTCCAGCACGTCGGCGAACTCGGTGCGGCTGACGACAGCCACGTACTCCGATTGCTCCAGGTCGGTGACTATCGCGGATCGCACGGCGAGGCCCAGCGCATCCTGATCGGTCTGGTTGTCGAACTCCGCCACGATCACGTGATCGTGAGCGTTGAAGAAGTTGGCGGCCTCCGCCCTCACCACCAATCCGGGGGATCCCGTGAACAACCAAGCCGCGGCAATGACCCCCCAGATGACGAAGAGCGACAGCCCCAAGACGAGGGCGTTGCGCCACCTAAGGACTCGTCGCAAACGCCGAGAATCAGAACTGCCGCCCGCCGCTTCGTGGCGAACCGGGACGGTCTCTGTTTCCGGGAGCAGTGTGGGGTCGGAGACGCGTCCTATGGGAGCGCCTTCCTGGACAAATGCGGTGGCCAGCACAAACGGCAGGCCGATGAGCAGAAGAGCCGCTGCCAGGCCCGGGAACCAGGGAGGCAGGCCGTAGGCCCCAACCAGCACCTCCACCGCCTGGAGGACTATCCAGGCCGCCGCCACGTAGATGGCCAGAACCTGCCAAAGCGAGCGTCGGTGAACTTCGTGGATCAGGTTCTTGAGACGTGACACGGTTCCGCTCGTCTTTCCTTAGCGGCCCTCCCCGGCCAGCTGAGCCAGCGTGCGCTGCGCTGACTCGACCCGCGGTCGCAGCTCGGGGTCGGCGTCTTGCCACAGCTCGGCGAAAGCGGCGAGGTGCTTGACGGCCGCGGTCGTATCGCCAACGGCCAGGTAGGTGGACGCGGCCCTCTCATGCCCCAGCGGCTTCAGGATGCCGTAGCTGCTGGTGTCTCTGAAGTCGATGAGGTAGCTCATCGTGAGGGTGTCGTAATGGGCTGCCGCCTCGTCCAATCGGCCCAGGGCCGCATAAGTATCTCCCAAGAGCAGTCGGTTGCTACGGAAGTTCACGCCGAAATTCTCGGTGCGTGACCGATTCAGATGCTCGAGGCTTTCTTCGGGACGATTTTCCAGCAGCGCGATGAGCGCGCGGACGCGACTCGACACACCGTAGGGCTGGAAGTCGCCGGATTCGACCATCGAGTCCAGGCGTGCGAGTAGGTTGCGCGCCTCATCCAGGTCGCCCAGCGTGGCGTATGCTTCGGCCACTAAGGCCATCCCGAAATGTCCGAACAAGTGGGACGGGTCCGCCGTCGCTTGTTCCCTAACGACCTCCAGGTAGGGTCGTATGAGTTCCGGCATTCCCGCCGCCAGCGCCGTTTGCTGGACGCTCTGTAGGCCCACGTAAGTCGTTATGGCCGAGCTGGCTTCGATGGCCTGTTCCAGGGACAAGTCCATCTGAGCCTTGAACTCTCCGACCTGTCCGCGCATCGCGGCCATGCCAGAGAGATTCCAGTGAGCCCAGGTCGTGTAGCTGGTGGAGCCCAGTTCCGTCATCGCCTCGGCCGAGGCTTCCGCTCTCTCGAGGTCATCGAACCGAAGCGCTGTGACGTAATCCATGAACAGGGTGTTGAAGGTACCCGGGAACCGTCTATGCATTTCCGCGATGGCCGAATCCGCTTCGTCGAGCAATCCAAGCGTACCTGCGACGCTGGAGACGTTCACGTAGCCGGACGAGTGTGTGGGGTCGAGCTCGACACTGAGCCGGTAGAGAGGCAGAGCTTCTTCGTAGCGGCCCATGCGCTCGTAGATGTCGCCCAGGTTATTCACCGCAACGAAATGTTCTGGATCGAGATTGATGACCAGTTGGTAGTAGTAGACCGTCGAGTCCAACTGTCTCCGATAGGCATGGTACATGGCCCCGGTCATGTACCTCTCCTCGTCCACGAGGCGCTCGGCATGGCGATAGGCTTTGTCGGCGTTAATCTGGCCGTTCGAAGTGTTGCCGATGTTTCCGTAGGCCACGCTGAGCCCGCGGTAGGCGGATGCAAACGCCGTGTCTATGGCCACCGCCTGCTCCATCAGAGGTATGGCTGAAGCGGCGTCTCCTTTCCTCTGGAGCGCGCGGCCCTGGGCGTACAGCTCTAAAGCCTCGAGCGAAGCCGTCGTGACTTGTGGTAGAGGTAGGCTCCTCTGCAGACTGGTGAGCGACTCGCCCAGGTGACGTCGCAGTAGCCGCGACAGTTGCTCTACTGTGGCCACGACCTCGTCCTCGTTCGCCGCGGTCTCCCGCAGCCGAACGGCGACTTCACGCGTGCTCGACTCGATGATGCGTGCTGTGATCTGGTAGCCGGACCCTAGCCGGGTCACTTCGCCGGCAACAAGGGCCGGATAACCCTCGCGTCGTGCGATCTCCAGTCCGGTGTCTTCATTGACGACGGTGGTGTCCGGCAGCCGCATCCGCTCGAGCACTTGCTCCAGCTCGTCACTGCTCACGACGTAGACGTACTCCGATTGGTCTAGATCGGTGACGACGGCCTCCTTCACCGCCAACCCCAACGCCGCTTGCTCGGTCTGGTTGACGAACTCCACAACCAGCACTCGG
This sequence comes from Gemmatimonadota bacterium, assembly GCA_039589995.1. Lineage (GTDB taxonomy): Bacteria > Gemmatimonadota > Gemmatimonadetes > Palauibacterales > KS3-K002 > JBDHGH01. Next base: position 12,170 of record JBDHGH010000056.1, read on the forward strand.
TCCGCTTCAGTGAAGAAGTCGGCGGCCTCGGCCTTTACCACCAGGCCTTTGAACCCGGTGAACAACCAGCCCAGGGAAACCACGCCCCAGATGGCGAACAGGGCGGCGCCGATGAGGATTGCATTCCGCCAGTTGAACAGCCCGTGCAGTCCTCCGGCCTTGGGCGCTGGCTTCGAACCCACCTCGACGGAGGGACCGCCGGCATCGGGAAGAAGCGTTGGGTCGCTGGCCTCGGGAATCAGCGTCGGGTCGGCGCGATTGCCGATCGGCACGCCCTCCTGCACGAACGCGGTGGCCAGGACGAACGGCAGCCCCATCAGCAGCAACGCTGCGGCCAGGGCGGGGAACCAGGGTGGCAGACCGTAGCTGCTGGTCAGCACCTCCACGGCCTGCAGCACGACCCAGGCGACCGCGATATAGATCGCCAGCACCTGCCAGAGAGAGCGTCGGTGGACTTCGTGTATGAGACCCTTGAGACGCGACATGAACCGCCCTTGGCACGAGGTTCAGGGTTTGACGGCTTGATCCGGCTGAAACTAACCAAGAAAGATGCGTCCTCGTGCCGCATGGAGCAACTTGCGCCCGCCACAAGACCGAGACCCCAGCCAGTAATGAGTCCGACTCCGCGCAAGAACCCACCGGTTTCACTGATTACTGATCACATTTGCAGTCTAGCTTGATCTCACTAGGCCATCTACCTTTCGGCCGGCACCTCACTTCTCGAAACGATATGTACAAAACCTGCATCTACTGTAACCGCAACCTCGGCATCAACGAGTCCGTCGAGAACTTCCCCGTGGGCCGCCGGCTTGCGTTCGACGCCGAGAAGGGACGCCTCTGGGTCGTGTGCGTGGAGTGTCGGCGCTGGAACCTCAGCCCCCTCGATCAACGTTGGGAAGCCATAGAGGAGTGCGAACGCCAGTACCGCGATACCCGGACCCGATTCTCCACCGACAACATCGGACTGGCCCGGCTCCCCGAGGGGACGGATCTGGTTCGCATCGGGCGGCCCATGCGCCCCGAGTATGCTGCTTGGCGTTTCGGGAAGGAGTTCCTGAAGCGCCGCGTGGCCATCGAAGCCTCCATCGCGTATGACTGGTTCGTGAGGGTCTACGATGCGTGGGTCGGCTTCCTTACCGGCGGCGACCAGCGAGTGATCGCGCGTGTGCGAGCGGAGGATGGCGATCCGTTGGTTCTAACGCGTGAGGACTTGAAGGATGTCCGCCTCGTGACCGCCGACGTACCGGAGGGTTGGGTACTGCGAGTGCCTCACCGGATCGGGCTGGCGCAGCGTGAGTGGTGGCGGGAGTTCGTCCCGGGCACGGAATTCGAGACGGCGGAACTGACTGGGCCGGCGGCGTTCCGAGCCGCAGGTAAAATCCTGCCGAAGCTCAACCCTTACGGCGGCAACGATCAGCAGGTGAAGAACGCCGTCCGAGTCATCGAGGAGCAACGCTCGCTGGATAGGGTGTTCGCGATCGCTTCGCGCGAGGAAGGATACTCGGCCGGCCCGGCCTTGTTCGACCGGGACATCAGCGTGTTGAAAGGCATGCCCCCGGTGGTTCGGCTGGCTCTCGAGATGGCGGCACACGAAGAAGCGGAACGTCGTGCCCTCGAGGGTGAGCTTGAAGAGTTAGAAGAGGCTTGGCTCGAAGCCGAGCAAATCGCGGCCATCGCTGACCGATTGCTCATCCCCGAAGAGGTCGAGGAGTGGATTCGGAAACACAAAAAGGACTTGGTTCCCGGAGAGAAACCGAGTGACCCCTGAGCTCGAAGAACGACTGGGCGAATTTCAGTCGGCCAAGCAACTGATCGTTGAGTTGGTCGCCAGTCTGGACGATGACCAGTTCAACAGTCGACCGGACCCCAAGAGGTGGTCGATGGCTGAGTGCATCGAGCATCTCGTCGTCATCGGCCGTAGGATGGCCCCGCGCCTGGACACGGCGATCATCAGGGCTCGCGGCCAGGGCTGGGTTTCGGAAGGGCCGTTCCGATACGGCTACATCGAGAAGTGGTTCGCTGGGGCGATGAGTGAGTACCCGCCCCGCCGCAAGTTGAAGGCTCCCAAGCTCTATGTGCCGCCGCAGCTGAAGGACCAGAAGATCCCACAAGCGGTGGAGGAATTCACGACCCTTCAAGAGAAACTGATCCAGATCGTGCACCACGCCGATGGCCTCAACCTATCCAGGGTCAAGATCACATCCCCGGTGACTCGCCTGCTGCGTCTCAGCTTGGGGCAGTGGTTGGTCGGGCTGGCCGGGCACCAGCGCCGCCATATGTGGCAGGCCGAACAGGTCAAGAAGACACTGCTCGGCGATTTCTAGCGCAGGTAGCGTTCAGCGAGCACTCCGCGATGGTGCATCTCATGACCCGCGAGGATATACGCGATACTCCGCACGCTGAACTCACAGCCACTCGCCGTACCCCGCAGCTGCGACATCTCGCCATCGAATCCTTTGAACAGCGCGATGCTCGAGCGCCTCACGGCCGCGAACTCATCCGCCAACTCGGCCAATGAACGCTGGCCCGCATTCGAGATATCGGCCCAGTCGTTCTCTTCCATCGAAGGAAGAGGGGCGGGATCGCGTCGGGCAAAACTCAGCGCCCGGTAGGCGAACACGCGCTCCGCGTCGGTCACGTGCCCGATGACCTCTCTGATGCTCCACTTACCCGGGGCATAGGCGTAGTCTTCTCGATCGGGTGCGACCCTTCCGAGAAGCTCCAGCGTGGCCTGCAATTCGTCGGCGAGGACCGAGCAAATATCTCCGTCGGGGACTTTGTCGATGTACCGTCCGTAATATTCGAAGTACTCGTCGGGTTGGGGCCGATCGATCATCATTCCTCCCATGGCTTGTAGCGTGCTTCTGACCCAGTCTTGCTTTTTCGCGTCTGTAATCTAGTCTGGTGTCGGTTACCTCACTGCGAGATTACACCCCACGGCCGCTACGGCACAAGTCGCCAGACCATATGGAGGGACGAATGGGGTTTGCAGCGTACGCCGCGGTTGCCCGCGCTCCGTTTCTGCTACTTCCCATCACACTGATTGCCGTTGGGACCGGGGCGGCCATCTACCTCGGGATGCCGGATTGGGGCCATTCCGGCCTGGCGCTGCTGGGCTTGCTGGGTGTCCACGTCACCGTCAACGCCCTCAACGAAGCCAGCGACTACCGCAGCGGGATCGACTTCAACACCGAGCGAACACCGTTCAGCGGGGGCAGCGGCACTCTGCCCGCCGGCCTACTTTCCTACCGAAAGGCCGTCGCTGTTGGCTTGACGGGCGGCGCAATCGGAATAGCCGTCGGCATCTACTTCCTGACCGTTGTGGGCACCCAACTGGTTCCCATCCTGGCTATCGGAGCGCTGGCCGCTTTCGGTTATAGCGGTATCCTGGGCCGGGCCTACGTGGGTGAGTTGTTCGCGGGCCTGGGGCTCGGCGTGCTTCCAGTGGTTGCGACCACGCTGGTTCAGACCGGCGCGTACGAGTCGGTGGCGATCGCCGCTTCGCTGCCCGCTTTCTTCATGACGTTCAACCTTCTGCTTCTCAACGAATTTCCGGACGAGGAAGCCGACAGAACGGGAGGGCGTCGCAACCTGGTCCTGCTGTTGGGACGCAGCAAAGCGGCGATGATCTACATTGTCTGCGCGCTTCTTGTGCCAGTGTCGCTAATCGCGGGTGTCGTGCTGGACTACCTGCCTCCGCTCGCGCTCGCCGCGACGGTGCCGACGTTACTGTTGGTGCCTGTATTTCGCTGGACTTTCACGCAGCCGCAGGAGGCCGTTCCGATTCCCGGCCTGGGTTCCAACGTGATATGGAATCTGAGCACCAACGTGGTTTTAGGTGTCGCGTTGGCGCTATCCTGAGCCAGCGAATCCATACTTGCGTATCGGTTCGGGGCCTGTACGTTCCCAGTGTCTCTACCCATGACCCCAACTATCGGAACCGCCGCGGAGCAGTATGCCCGTGTGTGGATCCGAACGCCGAACTTCAAAGACGCAGAGAGGTTACAATGATTCGAACCATGTCGGGGAAGCTCCTGGCTCTGGCCGCCGCCGTTGTCCTGGCTGGCTGTGCGGGCGAGGACCCACAGCTGGAAAGCGCGCTGGCGACGATCAACACCGACGACCTTCTTGAGCACATCACGGTCTTGGCGTCGGACGAATACGAGGGCCGTCTACCCTCCAGCGCCGGTGAAGAGAAGACGGTCGCCTATCTGGTCGAGCAGTTCGAGAGGCTGGGCTTGGAGCCCGGCAATGGCGAAAGCTGGACTCAGGAAGTACCGCTCGTCTCCATCACTGCAACGCCCGATGCTAGGCTCAGCGTTGCGCGCACCGAGGGTCGTCGGACGACCCAGCTGGACTTTGACTACGGCGACGAGATCATCGTCTGGACCACCCGGGTGGTGGACGCCGTCGAGGTGATGAACTCGGAGATGGTGTTCGTCGGCTACGGTATCGTGGCACCCGAGTACGGCTGGAACGACTACGCGGGCCTCGATGTCGAAGGCAAGACGGTCGTGATACTGGTGAACGACCCCGGTTTCGCTACAAAGGATCCCGAACTGTTCACTGGCAACGCCATGACCTACTACGGCCGCTGGACCTACAAGTACGAAGAGGCGGCGCGACAGGGCGCGGCCGCCGCGTTGATCGTCCACGAGACCGAGCCCGCCGCCTACGGCTGGAACACGGTCGAAGGTAGCTGGACCGGTCCGCAGTTCTCGATGGTCTCCGAGGACAACAACATGTCGCGGGTGGCGGTCGAGGGTTGGCTGACGCTCGAGACCGCTCGAGAGATATTCGAGCTGGCCGAGTTGGACTACGACGAACTGAAAGCGGCGGCCGTGCAGCCCGGCTTCGAGGCCGTACCGATGGGGCTGGGCGCATACACTGCGGTAGAGAATACCATCGAGCACTCGACGTCGAACAACGTCTTGGCCATGATCCCCGGAAGCGAACGCCCCGACGAGTTCGTCATTTATACGTCGCACTGGGATCACCTTGGACGGGACGCGAGTCTGGAGGGCGACCAGATCTTCAACGGCGCGCTCGACAATGCCACCGGAACCGCTTCCTTGTTCTCGCTGGCCAAGGCGTTTAAGACTCTGGATACGCCGCCCGAGCGTTCGATCCTGTTCCTCGCCGTGACCGCGGAAGAGCAGGGACTGTTGGGTTCGGCCTACTACGGCGAGAATCCGGTGTATCCTCTCGATAAGACTGCCGCCGCTATCAACATCGATGGGCTCAACATCTATGGGCCGATGAAAGACATCGTGGTGGTGGGCTACGGCGCCTCCGACCTGGACGATTACCTGGCCGCGGCCGCGGAATCGCAGGGCCGGGTACTGGTACCGGATCCCGACGCGGAGAAGGGCTACTACTACCGCTCGGACCACTTCTCACTAGCCAAGCAGGGTGTGCCGGCGCTCTACACCGACACCGGTGATGATCATCTGGAGCACGGCCCCGAGTGGACCCGCAAGCAGAAGGACGCATTCACATCGACTCACTATCACAGGCCGTCGGACGAGTACCGCGAGGAATGGGACCTGACCGGCGCACTCGATGACATCAAGCTGTGGTTCTTGGTTGGATACACGATCGCCAACGAGTCGAGCTTTCCGAATTGGAAGGAAGGATCCGAGTTCAAGGCGATTCGTGACGGATACATGGGCACGCATTAGCCCCGTGTAACTCAAACGCACTGGCAACTCAAACCGGCGGCACCCTTTTTGGGTGCCGCCGCGCTTTTTGCCACTCAACTGTCGGGTAAGTGGCGTTGGGGAAACCCCTGCGGCCCTTGCTGCGTCATATGAACTAGAAGACAGTACAGTACAGTAGGGAATATCCCGGCGCTGCAGGTGTAGAATAGATGATAGTGCGGCTCGCAGCCGTGTCGGCCATTCCCGATGCCACCGAGCACTCATGTACAAGGCCTGCATCTACTGCCAGCGGAAGCTTGGAGATAACGAGGCCGTCGAGAACTTCCCCGTAGGCCGCCGCATCGCCTTCGACCAGGAAAAAGGACGCCTCTGGGTGGTCTGCGAGCGCTGCCGCCGCTGGAATCTCTCGCCCCTCGACCAGCGCTGGGAGGCCATCGAGGAATGCGAGCGCCAATTTTACGACACAACTAACCGCTTTTCCACCGACAATATCGGACTCGCCCGACTACCCGAAGGGTTGGAGTTGGTCCGCATCGGTCGCCCACAACGCCGCGAGTTCGCCGCCTGGCGATACGGAAAACAGTTTCTCCGCCGTCGCGTCCGGCAACTCGTCGAGACCGGCGTGAAAGTAGCCGCGGTTGGCGTCGGGGCGATATTCGGTGTCTATATCGTTGGGGTCTTCGCCGCGGGCCAGGACAAGGTCATCGCGCGCGTCCGAAACGAGAGCGGAGATTCGCTGAAGGTGACGCTGAAAGACGCGCAGAAGATGAAACTCATCGAAACGGCGCATGCGGAAGGTGGCTGGGCTTTGGAGTTGAAGTACCGCGAACGAGAACGCAATTGGGGGATACTCGGACGCTACGGAAAGGGAAAAGCGAAGATCACACAACTCGATGGCCCCACCGCAATTCGGGCTGCGGGACGGATCCTGCCCAAGGTCAACGCCTTCGGCGGCTCCAACTCTCAGGTTCATGACGCGGTTCAGATGATCGA
>JBDHGH010000057.1:0-18701 GCA_039589995.1 Gemmatimonadota bacterium
GCCTGTCGTTTCCCAGGCGGCCCAATCCGGATCGGGAGACAGCGTTAGGGCTCCAAAACGAGAGCTGCCCAGCTCGGGAATCGCCCCCGCGCATTCCTCCAGCGTGTCCGCGGCCACTCCGCCACCCGGCAGGGCGGCCAAGGGTACGAGCTCTTCCCCGCGAGCACGGTAGAGCGTGCCCTCGCCGATAGCGTAGGGGCCCACCCGGATCGGATCCGGAGCCGCAATAGGATGCCCGCTATCAGCAGCTCTGTCCTCGCCGCCGGTGCAAGCACTCAGGGTGGCGGCGGCTAGGATCGCCACTAAGAACGAGGCCGCGCCCGAGATTCGACTCAAAGGCCCAGGCTTGGAGGTCAGATACAGCCGAGACGGTAATAGTCTGTGAAACATTGCGTCGTAATAGTACCTAGCCGCGACCGCCGAGCGCCAGCGCAGCGGCCGGGGCGGCAACGGTTCCGTGAAGCGATCGCCAAACTAACGTGGCGCGCTCTCCAGCAGCGAGGTGCGAAGCGCTCGCGCCTGGACGACCCGCTTCGCCAACTCGGCCCGATCAGCTGAGGAATCAGCCGCATCGATCAATCGCTCGGCCAACTCGCGGGCCAGGGGTCTCAATTTGTCGGCGTTGGTGGCCAACATCTCGGTCGTCATCGTGGGATCCCCAGCGGCCAGCCGGCTGGCGCTGACGAAGCCGGGCCCGAACAGCAACTCGGTACGGGCCGTCACACCCGGGGTGGCCGCCAGCTGGACCAACTCGATGGCCATCAGCGCCGGCAGGTGACTCGTTAGCGCTACCATCTCGTCGTGCTCCTCAGCGCTCATGTGAACGGGCTCGGCGCCCACGCACCGCACCAGGGCCTCGATGGTCTCGACCGCCCGATCGTCGCTGCTCGACGTCCCGACCAAAGCCCACTTAGCTCCCCGAAACACGTCAGGCGTCGAGGAAGCCGCCCCCGATGCGGTTCGCCCGGTCATCGGGTGGCCGGCCACGGCGCGGACGGAGTCGGGCAACCGCTCCATGGCATCGACAACCTGCCGCTTGGTACTCCCGACATCGGTGACGATGCAACCGTCTTTGAGGTAAGGGCCCACAAGTCCCATCACGTCGATGATCTGGAGTACCGGGACCGCCAACACGACGATATCGGCGCGCTCCAATCCCGCTTCCATAATTACGCTGGCCGAGTCGACCAGGCCGAGGCCAAGCGCCGTAGCCACCACCTCCGGATCCCTATCGCTGCCCGACACCTCGGAGAATAGACCGGAGGCCCGCGCCGCGGCTGCGAGCGAGCCGCCGATGAGTCCAAGGCCGATGACTCGCAAGTGCCCAAGGTCTCCACTCGGTGTCGGTTTCCGATCTGCATCTTCGGGGTCCCATTTGTCGGCGTCGCCCGGTTCGGCGAGATCCGGCCGCATCCGAGTCGCGCGTCCCAGGTATACCGACCGGACGGGGCCCTCGCCTTCAGCCATCAGCAGCACGCGTATCGCCCGCTGGGGGCCACCGGGAACGAGTGATTCCTGTGCGCCGAGCATGGCCACATCGGTCCACCCCATCTCGCGTGCGGCGTAGGCCGGAAAGTCGGCGTTCAGATCGGCCGTCATGGTGAAGAACGCGGCGACGACATCTTCCGACGCGAGCTCGTTTCGAGCCACGATCTCCGAAAGCAAGAACTGCGTGGCCTCGTAGATATCGGGTCGAGTGTTGGCGTGGGCACAGATGGCGCCGCGGATCGCTCTCATGTCATTTTCCCTCTCGGCACAAAAAAGGCTCCCAACTTGGGAGCCGTGCCTCTCGAAACCGTGTCCTGGATCTACACCGACACGTCTCCGGGGCCCGGCCCGCGATAGCGGTAGCCGTAGTAAGCATAGATGTTCTGAGAAAACGCTCGGTCGTGCATAGGTACGCCAAGATGCGCGGCACAGTTCGCTGAGTCAACCTCGACTTTTGGGCCCAGCCGCTGGCCCGTCGATGATGGCTCCGCTAACTTGGCTCGTCATGAACCTCGAAGGGAAGGTAGCCCTCGTAACGGGCGCGGCCCGACGGCTGGGCTTCGCTATCGCGCGAGGCCTGGCCGAGGCCGGTGCCGACATCGCGATACACCATCACAGCTCTCCGGAACTGGCGGAGGAGGCGCGTGGCGAGATCGTCGACCTGGGTAACCGCGCCGAGATCTTCAAGAGCGACCTGACCGATCCGGGACAGATCGCGAAGCTGTTCGGGGATGTGGAGGACTCGTTCGGAAGATTGGACATTCTGGTCAACAGCGCGGCGGTCTTCGAGCGGAGGCCCGTCCTCGAGATCACGCCGGACGACTGGGATCACACCCTCGACCTCAACCTCCGCGGTCCCTTCTTCTGCAGTCAGTACGCCGCCCAAATCATGGAACGCCAGAATCCCGGCGTCATCATTAACATATCCGATGTCGCGGCGTTCCAGCCCTGGCCTGGCTACGCGGATTACTGCATATCGAAGGCGGGGCTGGACATGATGACCCGCGTCCTGGCCCGGGCACTGGCCCCGGAGATCCGGGTGAACGCCGTTGCGCCCGGGCCTGTTCTTCCGCCCAACGATACAGACTTAGAAGAACGTTCCGCGTTGGCCGAACTGACGGTTCTAAAGAGACTGGGTAGCCCAGACGATGTAGTGGGCGCCGTGCTTTTTCTCGTGGAATCGGACTACATCACCGGCGAGACCATCGTCGTGGACGGCGGAAAACTGCTCAGGAGTTAGAGGTCCCTTCCCTCCAGGATTACTATCGCGCAGGCGAGCCCGGCCTCATGGCTGAGGCTGACCCAGGTTCGCTCGACGCCGAGTCGGTCCGCATGCGAGCGGGCCCCGCCTGAGAGATTGAGGCTCGGGTAGCCGGACCCCGCGCGTCGCACTTCGATTTCCGTCCACTGAATTCCCGGAACCTTCCCACTGCCCAAGGCTTTGAAAGCCGCTTCTTTGGCTGCGAAGCGGGCGGCCAGGCATTCGGACGGGTCGATGCGCTCATCGCAATCGGCCAGTTCGCCGGCGGTGAACAGCTTGCCCCGGGCCCGCTCGCCGTGACGTTCCAACAGGTCCTTGATTCGCTCGATGCGGACCAGGTCGATACCCATTCCGACGATCATGCGGGCTCCAGAGATGTGACCGGAGTCATCCTTCCAGCAGAGATGGGATACTCACTTCTGAGGCTGACGGGTGCACCAGCACTCCGTCGCCAGTTTGCAGGCTGATGATCGCCGGGGCGTCCTTCTCGATGCGGTGGAAGCCTTTCCCCTCCAGCACGCGATGGACGAAGATGCGGCGTATCAGGACCATGGCGATGGCCAGTACCGGTACGGCGACCAGCAGGCCCACCACCCCCAGCAACTTCGCCATCACCAGGATCGACAGAATCGTCAGCACGGGTGGCAACTCCACCTTTTTCTCGAAAACCATGGGAGCGACAACGTTGGCTTCGAAGATGTGGACGACGACGCCCAGGAGGATGACCAACAACGCCTTCGTGATGCCTGCCGTCCCGATGACAAACAACGCGGGCAAGAGCGTCGAGGTGATCGTGCCAAAGAACGGAACGATGACCGCCAAACCCGTGAATACGCCGAAGGCCAACGAGTAAGGCACGCCCAGGAGCATCAGGCCGATCCAGGTGAAGAGGCCCAGGACCAGCATGGAGATCCCCAGACCAACCAACCAGGCTCGTAGCGTGTGACCCATGTCGTCGAGAATGTCGCGGGCCAGGTCGCGGTACGCCGGGGGGGTCAGAGCCACGAGGCCCTCGCGATAGAGCGTGGGCTTGACGGCCAGGTAGATCCCCATGATCAGCACGGACACGACGTGGATTAGGACCCCGATCCCCGAGAACACGTAGGGCACGACATCGCCGAAAAACTCGCTGGTCTGTTCGAACACGCGATCGAGAAACGCGGCGCTACCTTCGGCGCCGCCGCCCACCGGACGCAGTATCCGCCCGAGGAGATTATCCTCTGCGGCTAACGAAGTCAGGCTGGTTTCGATGGCGGCTATGTGGCGCGGCAGGTCGCCGATCAGTTCCTCGAACTGAGTGATGACCGGCGGTACGATCAACAGGCCCACAAGACCGATGACCAGCACCGTCGTGAACAGGGCGAGGATGAGTCCCAGGCCTCGGCCCACGCGCAGGCGGCGCGAGAAGACATCGATCAAGGCGCTGAGATAGACGGACAACAGGGCGGCGACGAAGAGCAGGAGCAGAAGCTCTGCGATACTGTTGACGAACAACAGGAGCAGGACGACGAAGACCGTCGTGGCCAGGACTCCGTAAAGCTGACGCGCGCTCATACCCTGATCCGATTCAGCCAGTCTTGTCCTCCTCGGTCACTTCTCCTTCGACGACTTCCTCTTCGATGATCTCCGTCTCGATGATCTCGGCCTCGTGCACTTCGTCCACGACGTGCTCGGGATCGGCGGCCGGAAGCAAGCCCATCTCTTCCTTCATGGCCTCGAGTCGACGCTCGACGTCGATATCGCCGCCCTCCAAGCGCTTGAACTGATTCTCCAGATCGTCGCCGCCCAGCTCCTCGTCGACTTCAGCTGCGGCCAGGGCTCGGTGTTCCGCGTCCTCGATCCGTTCGGCCATGCGATCGAACGCCTCGAACGAGCTGCGATCGGCCAAGCCCGCCATCGTCTCGTGAATTCGCTGCTGCGCCGCGGCCCGCTTCTGGCGCGCGATCAGCAGGTTCCGTTTCCGCTTCGCCTCTTCGATCTTGCTACTAAGTTGCCGCAACGTGTCTTTCAGCTTCTCGGTTTCCGACGCATGCGACCGCCACTGCTCTTCCAACGTTCCGGAGTGCGCGCCGTGCTCCTGGCTGCGAAGCAGCGCTTGCCGGGCCAGGTCGTCGCGCCCTTCGCGCAACGCCAGCTTGGCGCGGCGTTCCCAATCCGAGCCCTGGTCCCGCTCGTCCTGCACCTGCCGACGCAGCTTGCGCTCATCCGCGATCGCCACGGCCACTTCCTGCTTGGCCTGGGCCAGCTGCGATCGCATGTCATCGATGATCTGGTTCAACATCTTCTCGGGATTCTCCGCCCGAGCGATGAGGTCGTTCAGGTTCGACCGGACCATCGTGGATAGTCTGCCCCAAATGCTCATATTTTCGTCTCTCTATAGAGTTCTGTAACGCGCCAATGTCTCGTAGTGCCCCCGCAGCGCCAGCAGAATGCTCTCCAGCGAGGCCTGGATCTCGCTAAAGTCCAGATCCACAAGCTGAAGCGTGTCCGTCAGCACGACCTCGTTCTCATCCAGGCCGTAGGCACCGTGAACCAGATCGGTCGCGTTGAGTTCGAGAAGTTCGCGGAACAGGCCTTTTCGTAGCTCCTCGTCCTCCGGCGCGATCATCACCTCGACACGAACGAGAAGAAGTGGAGGCGCATAATTCACGAAAAGCGGCGCCACCTCATTGTCGTCGCCGAGGACCCACATATCCTCTTCCAACTCCTGGAATGGAAGCTCCATCCGGTGCAGATAGCCTTCTACGTCTTCACGCGTGACCATTCGGCCTCCGCCTTCCGTTCTAATGGACTAGTCTTCTTGGAAGTACAGTAATGTCATATATCCAACTACGACCCGGGCAGGCTGGGGGTTTCCCCGCTGCCAGACCGCCCCTACGCGGAAGCGGTCTGCGCGGTCCTCCAGCAAATATCGGTGAGGCGCAGGAGAATGGCTAGGTCAGGAAGCTTGTTCGCGGCGCACGCTCTGCAGCATCATCGAGAGCTGCGCATACAGGGCTTCGCCCTTGTCCTTGGCCTGGCTCCAGTCCTTCCTGTCGATCGCCGTCCGGACCTCCTGGAGACCCTCCTTCATGATATCCAGGGTGCCAGGATCGACTTGCTGCGCCAAGCCCTCCGCATGCTCCGCCGCCGCTGTCAGCTCGCCTAGCATGCGCTCGGAATCGTCGAGCTGGGCTCGCACCCGCTCAGCGATCTCCGCACCCGTCGGCTGCGCGATCTGTACAGGCTCGGGCTCGGCAGCCTCTGCAGGTTCGGGCTCAGCCAACACGACCTCCGCCTCCTCGACCTCCATCGAGGCTACCGCTTTCACGGTTCTGGGCGGCTCCTCGACGGCTACACTCTCGGCCACGGGTGCCGCCTCGGCAGGCTCCTCGTGCCTGGGCGGCACAGCGGGCTCGACCGGGGGCGCCGTTACCGCAGCTGGACTCTCAGATACGTCTGTCGCGCTCGATTTTCGACCCCGCATTACGACTACGGCGATCGCAATCACCGCGACAACGGCCACGATGACCAGGACTTCGCTCAAGATCCCTCCCGAGAGATCATGTTGGAAGTATGATTAGATAGGAAGACGGTTCGTGAAGAACAGGACCAAATAGGCCACCCCCCACAAGAGTAGGAAGGTATAGGCGCCGAAAAGCCAGCCTCTTCTTCCCTTTCGCGCCTGGCTCACCGCCACGGCACGGGTCGTACGGTCGGGGCTATTATGCTGCTCTAATTTTCGGTTGGGCATCTTACGTTTTTCGCCTTCTACTGCGGCCCTGCAATCCGACAAAGCCAGTCTCATCACAACAATGCCGCCTCTGGCGGCAGTTTCCCCAATCCATGGAAACGCGGTCCCAGCGATCGAACTAGAAATGTGTCCGTCAAAAGGGACCCTAACGTATCGGCCTATACGGTGATGTGTCAAGACATCGGCGACGCTAGCTTGGCCTTCCCTCCAGCTCCTCGACGCGCCGGACCAGCTTCTGGATGAGGCCCTTGTAGGCGAGGATGGTCCGGGCGAAGCTGACGCGCTCCCAAGCCGTGACCAGCACGTAGGCCACGGCGAAGAAAAGCAGGAGTTGCCACGATTGAGCCAGCGGCGAGATCACGATCAGAGCCGCCGCCAGCACGACGGCGCTGCCCACGACGAACTTGACCCGCCGGCGCGTCAGGGCGCTGTCGCCGCTCCGTTCCAGAACCAGTTTCTCGGCGACGGTCAGCCCGAGAGGATTCTCGTTCATTCTCAGTTCCCTTCCGCCCGGCCACGGCTGCCGTTCTCCCACGCCTCCCATAGCCCAAAGGTCCGCATTTGCTGCTCAAGGTCCGATGCGGCAATGAGCTGTTCGATCTCGGCGCGGGTCTGGCGCCGCCAATTGACATCCGCCTCGGCGAACCCGTAGACGACGGCGGCAACGATAGCCGCATTCAGACGCAGCTGATGTGCGTCGCACTGGTGAAACTGATCACTCCGTGCGTGATAGTTGGGACCGTAGGTCGCGGGCTCGTGGTTCGCGACGATGTTGGCCACACCCTGCATCATGAAGTCGTAGTTGTCGGTCCCCACGATGGGAACGTCGATGTGCTGAAACGGTCCGAGTCCTTTTACAGGCTCGAGGGTGCGATCGAGGGTCGGGATGATCTCGGGGCGGCCACCGGTGAAGAAGCCGCTGATGCGGCCGCACCCGATATCTACCGAACCGGCCATGACGTGGTCGTCCATCTCGTCGGCGTGGCTCAGCGTATACCCGTACGAGCCGACCAAGCCCTGTTCCTCTCCGTTCCAAAGGGCGAGGCGGACGGTGCGGGCCGGTTGCAGGCCCAGGCGATTCATCTGGCGGGCGATGTCGATCATGATGGCGACGTTGGCGCCGTTATCCAGGGCGCCGGTGCCCAGGTCCCAAGCATCGAGGTGGGCGCCCATGATAACGATCTCGTCGGGTTTGCTCGAACCGCGAATCTCGCCGATCACGTTGTAGCTCTCGTACTCCGCTCCAATGTCGATATCGAGCGTCACGTCGAGGGTCAGCGCGGTCCCGCTTCGTATCAACCGGAGCGCTCTCAGCGCCGCGTCCCGCTCCATGATCAGCATAGGGCGCGTGTTGCCGGGACCGTAGGACGCGTTGTGGCGATACAGCGTGTTGCTGGGCCGCGAGGCCATGTAGACGACACCGGCTGCACCGGCTGCGGTGGCCCGCGTTTCGATGAATGCAGCTTCCGTGTATTCGACGAACAGCCCGGCGATGTCTGTTAGCATCGGCGTTTCCACGAGCAGCAACGCGCCCCGGGCGGCCGTGCCGAGTCTGTCGAAGTCGGCCGTGCTCCCGGTTCCTGCGTCGACCAGGGTATAGGAATCGCCCTTCTTCGTCGTCCCCGCCGACCACGGCATGGCGGCTACCCTGGGTGAGAAGCTCACTCCCTCCCCGCGCACCGTGGCCGACGCCGATCGCTCGAGCCAGAGGGCCGGCATCATGAAGCCCTCTTTCTGGGCCGTAACCCCGGCGTCTTGGAATCGCTGCAGGGCCCACTCCACCGAACGCAGGTTCGCCTCGGAGCCGGTGGCGCGCCCCCCGATCTTGTCGGTCAGCGACTGCAGGTCATCGATCAGTGGGGTGTCGCCGAGCATGGCGGCGATCAGCCGACCCACGTCGTCGGAGTCGCCTCCGGTCGTCTGCGATTGAAGTGGAGACGCGAGAACGCAGGGCAAGATAATGAGGCACGCGACGACTTTGAGATTGGGCATGGGGCCTCCCGCACGGAAGAGTCAGGGTCTCTTGATTGTGGAGCAAAACTGCGGCGGCGGGAGAGCCGCGGCAAGTTCACGAGGACTCCCCGATGCGTTGTGTCAGGGTTGGGCATTCCACCCCTTGGGCATTCAAAGAAAAGCCGCGGGCGCTGGGCGCGGGCGCTCACGACATTACGGCCACTTCCTTCTCAAGTCGATCGGCCAATCGGTCCTTCTCTATTTCAAGGTCGTGATGAATCTGAAGGTTGAGCCAGAAACGCTCAGACGTGCCGAAGTACCGCGCCAGCCGCAAAGCAGTATCAGCACTGATCGACCGCTTTCCATGCACGATCTCGTTGATTCGGCGGGGAGGAACACTGATATCTTTGGCCAGGCGATACTGGCTGATCCCCAGCGGTTCGAGGTACTCCTCGAACAGAATCTCACCCGGATGGATGGGCGGTGCCTTCTTCCTGCTCACATCTCCTCCTAGTGGTAATCGACGATCTCGACATCATGGGCGTCACCGTCCCGCCATCTGAAGCAGATTCGCCATCTATCGTTGACCCTAATGCTGTGCTGCCCTCTGCGACCACCCGACAGCTTCTCGAGGCGGTTGCCCGGTGGAACACGCAAGTCCGTCAGCTTATCAGCAGCGTTGAGTATCAGTAGCTTCCGACGCGCCGCCCGCAGAATCTCACTTGGGAGACGACGCGCAGGAAGCCGATTGAAGACTAGTTCCGTGTCCCGGTCCCGGAAGCTCCTGATCACAGATCCAATGATAACGCGTTACGTTAATAACGACAAGCGTTATCATGAAGGAGGTCGCTGCGGTTCCGAAGAGGCCGTGCGTGTCCGCCAGAAAAGAGAAAGCACGGCAGGCTCAAAGTCCTGCCGTGCAAAGTTACATGGCGGGTCCGGCCCCGCGGGAAGTATGGGATTCGGCCTCGGTCGTCACTTCTGAACCGTGAAGGTGATCGGTACCGAGATCCAGACCGGCACCGGCTTCCCCTGGTTCCGAGCCGGGCTGAACTGGAATACGCGCGCTGCCCTCACCGCGGCCTCGTCGAGAGCGGCGTGTCCAGAACTCATTTGAACCTGGGCTTTCTCAATCGTCCCATCGGCACCGATGAGGATCCATACGTTCACTTTCCCACCGATACCCGCATCTCTTAGGAGCTTCGGGTAGTTCCGTTCCACAGCTTGGAGCGCCTCTGACCGATTAGTCAGGCTCGGCATCTCGGTCATCGGCGTAAACACAGGCCCTTCATCCAGCGACGGAGTCACTTCGGTTGGTACCACGGGAGAGTCTTCTCCCTGCGGAGTAGGTGTTTCACAGGCGAGGGCGATCAGCGCTCCCGCTGCTATGGCAGCCACTGTCAGCTTCTTGCCACGATGTTTTGCTACCTTGCGACTCATATTCCTAACCCTCCTCTCCAACTGATGACGTCGCTCGGACAGCGCAGCCGGCAGCACGATAAGTCCCGAGGTGCGGCGGCCCACCTCGAGCAGCAACTCTCCATACGTGCGCCTGTAGGCGTGACCTTCGAGCACCCGTCGGTCGCAGTCCAACTCGACAGCCAAGTGCAGTCTGCGGAAGTGGAACCAGAGCGGAAGGTTCCACGGCACCAAGAACAGCAAGAGCGATGCGGCCACCAGCAGACGATGATCCCACGCTCGAAGGTGCTCCTCCTCATGAAGGACGATCATTAGCTGTTGCTCATCGTTCAGGTCGAGTACCCACGTGGGGACAACGATGAAGCTGCGGAAGAAACCACCGACCGCCGGCCCGATCGCCCTCGACAACGATACGTCCCTACCGCAGACCCTGCCGCCCGGCCACTCCTTCCGCTCCTCCCTGAGACGCAGATACGCACGAACGTAGAACGCGAGCAGTAGAGCCGACCCGACCAGCCAGAGGCCGAGCACCAGGCGATCGAGATTCAATGAGAGCGAGGACAGTTGATGCGAAACAGGCTCCATCGTGAGCAGGTCCATCACCGAAACGGTCGCAAACGGCGCGAGCAAAGCAGGCGCTAGGGGCCCGTCACCAGGCACGAGATAGGTCACCACGGGCAAGGCTAATGCTCCGAGAATCGCGCCCGCCCAGACCCAGCGGATCGGTCGCCCGTAGAGGTTGAGACCGTACTCCAGCACACGGGCAGAACATCCTATTAGGAGTGAGATCACCAGACAGTAGACCATCCACGCCAGGATCATTCTTCCTCCTCGGCCAATCTCTCGTCGAGAAGTTTCCGCAGACGACGCAGGTCGCTTTCGTTCAGGTTCTGGTCGGATACGAGTCGCGTCAGTAGCGCGTCGGGTGATCCACTGAAGATCTTCGTGAGGATCTGTCCGAGCGCCGTGCTCCCCGCTTCGTCCCGATGGACTTCAGGGTGGTAGCGGTGTGCCTTGCCGTGCAGCTCTCGCCCCACATGACCCTTCGCCTCGAGCGTCCGCAGAATCGTCAGGACGGTGGTATAGGCGAGATCGGGTTCCAGCTGCTGCTGGACCTCACGCACCGTTGCCGACCCCGTCCTCCAAAGGACGGCCATGACGTCAAGCTCGCGATCGGTAAAGGAAACACCCATGAAGACCTCATCTACTATGATTATAGTAGATAATAATGCGGGGTCGTCTCGTTGTCAACTATGAATCTAGTAGGTTCAGGAACCCGCCCGAATGCGCCGCGTCAGCGCCGGCTCGATCCCCAACAGCCGGGCGTAGGTCACGAGCTGGCCGCGATGATACATCTCTTGTGCGATACCGTGGTGAAGCCAGGCCATCTTGGTGCCCTGCCGGCCATCGAAGCGGGTGATGAACTGGACCAATTCCAGTTCACCCGCCGCGCGAAATTTCTCCTCGGCCTCTACCATCGACGAGCGGAGCAGCGCCAGCAACTCGGCTTTGCCATTCGCCTGTTCCACCTGCGACGCGTAGAGCGCGAGGAGCTCGGGCCAAGGGGCGCGTCGGAAATCGGTGTCGGGGCGCGTCAGCTCGCCGGTCATCATGAGCGCAACTTCAAGGATGTGCTGGATCATTTCCGTCACGCTACGAACATCGGGTGTCGGTCGGAAGTCGAACTGGTCTTCCGGGATGTTCTCGACCTCCTCGATAAGACCCTGCCGGACATCCGACCAAGCCTCGAGAGTCTCATCCAGCAGCGAATCGAAGGCTCGCATTGATCCACCTCTTTCCTGTCAGGGAGAACCGCGAGTCATCTCTCCCATGTGCACGGGCTCGACACGTGAGAACTCTATATCACGCACCATCCTCATTTCCGCCCACATCAATGCGTGGCCCTTGGTGAAGCTGACGCGCTTCACCCGATGTTGCCACAATTTGACTTCTTTCTGAGTTGCGTCTCGGACCTCTCCTACGGTCCCGTATAATCGGACCGCGGGAGGGCTCGTAAACTTCCCACCCAAGAGAGATTTGATCCAGAACCAGCGACTGCTGTTCACGGCGAGCACACAGACTTGCTTATTGGTTTGGAGATTGCGCGGCAATTGCTTGGGGAACTCCTCGAAGTACAGGCCGTGACCTGGCTTACCCAAGATCAGAGAACCGATAGGTGTTACATGTGGCTCTCCATTTTCATTGACCGACGCAACGGCATAGTGGAACGATGATCTAAAGGACTGCCTAAAAAGCTGCTTGATGTCTGCCCAATGCTCGTCTATTCGCATCATCGCTCTCCCTGGCTTTTTCAACCCGGCGTCTGAGATTCGCGCTCGCTCTGTAGAAGCATGACGCTGCTGCCGGGGAACATCGACATCAAGAGTATCCGTCGGGTATAGTTGTCGCGTTCAAGCTCGGCTGAGAGTGCACGAAACGCAGTCCCGGCATCCTTTCGCTCGACTACCCGCCACCCGTCGGCAACGCTCGCCTGAAAGACACTCTCGAACACGCGCTCAATCTCTCTGAGAACCTCAGCCTCCGGTTGCAGGGCCTGCATGAACCGTTCGAGTGAAGCACGCGTATCAGGATCCAACGAGTCGAATACCGCCTTGACCCGCTCACCTCTCGCGGCGCGTTCCGATGCGCTGCTCACCTGACCGCCCTCTCCCAGAGACTTCAGCTGCTCCGCCAGACCCTCGAGCTTGGGGTCGGGTTCCATACCCGGTACTACCGGGCATGCCGGCGCCTCGGCTAGACTCCACGCGACGGTGACGGTTTCTCCAAAGACTCCGACGATCGCGCTCGTTCCCGATACGAAGGGAATCGTCGCTGGGTAAAGCTCGGGCGTTTCAGACACGGGCCTTACGCTGAAGACGGCCCAATCGTCCCCCTTATCCGAATCGAGGGACACGAGACGCACCTCGATTCCCGGCTCGGGATCACGCTCCACTCGCATGACCCGACCGGATTCCGTTGTTATCTCTGTCGTGCCAGGAGGTCCAGACAACGCTTCATGGATCAAACGGGCCGATTCACCCAGGTGTGATTGCATGAGGAGTCCCTCCGTAGGCTGGAGTGGCTCTAGTAAGCTACGGCCAGACTGCCACCCCGCCTAGCTGCAGGCCAGGCGCGACTCCAGCTTGATGGAAAACCGGCCGCCGGGGGCTCTGAGATCAACCTGCAACCTGCAGTCGAGTTTTCCCGTACTATGTAGGTGAGAAGCAGAAGGGAGATTCGGGCGGCCTAATTCAAGAAAATACGGAGGTTTTCGATGCTCGGGTTTGTTCTCCACATCGTCGTTACGTCTTTACTGGTGCTGCTCGTCGCCAAGATCGTCAGCGGCTTCGAGGTCGAAAACTGGGGTTCCGCCGTCATGGTGGCCCTGGTGCTGGGATTGGTCAACGCGTTCATACGCCCAGTGATGGTGTTCCTGACGTTGCCCATCACCGTACTGACCCTGGGCCTGTTCCTGCTGGTCATCAACGCGGGGATGCTCTGGCTGGCGGCGTCTATCGTCCCGGGCGTCAAGGTGAAAGGCTTCGGCCCCGCCTTCCTGGGCGCGTTGCTGCTCAGCGTTTTCGGGATACTAGCGAGCTGGCTGCCGGGCTTGGGTTAGGCGGCAGGCGCGTACGCTCGGATCTCGCCCGGCTCTACCGTCGGGTCCTTGACCATCGCCAGCGCCGCCCTGACCATAGCTTCCTGGCCCGCGCGATCGCCCGGCTGGCCCAGCAAAGCTCCGAACGGCCGATCCACCAATAAAGTGCGTGGTGCCAGAATACGTTCGGCGACTTTCCGCAGGTTCATGATGCACACCGTGGCAATGCCCTCCGATTCGGCCAGCCGCGCCACCAGACCCACGGTCCGGTTACACGTGGGTCAAGTGGGAGTAAGCAGAACCACGTCGACTTTTTCGTTCTTGAGTCGCTCTACAAGCCGAGGAGCGTAGACAGTCTCGAGCTTTCGGGTCAACGGGATGTACCCCATGAAGGAGTATTGGGTGGCCGCCAGCGATCCGATCGCTCCCGCGTCCACCAGCTCCTGGCACAACGGAATCGGGAACAGCACATTGATGTCGCGCCGGGGCAGTTCGTGATCGTAGTGCGGGTGATAGATCTCCAGCCGATCGACATCCGTGTCGACGGGAATCTCTCGGAAGGTCGCGTCGCCCAGCTTGCCGGTCTTGAAAGGTTTACCGCCCTGTGGAACGAAACCTCCGGTGGTTACCAGCGCCAATCGCGAGCTCGAGAGTGGCTTCTCCATCCTGTGTAGGCTGGGCCGTTCCCGCTGAGGCCCGATGGCGAACGCGAGCCACGCTTTGCCGTGAAGGTTGAGGTCGCGTTCGGGATCAACCACTCGACTTCACCGCTCTTCGACTAATGCGGGCCCGACCTGTCACCGTCCGACGGCGCCACATCCTTCACTACGTTCGCCGGTTCCAGCCGCGCCAGCTTTCTGAGGTTGCTGAAGATGCGACGGAGCAACGCGAGCACCATCGCAGCGACGCCGATGAGCCCGATCGCGTCCAGCGCGGTCATGTCCACGTGCTTGACCTCGAAGGTCGGCTCGAAGCCCAGCGCCAGCGCGGTACCGCCGAGCATCAGAATGACCCGAACCTCGGTAGGTCCGATGTACGCATACCCGAACTGGAACGACTTCATCACGAAGGTCTCGAGGTATACGTTGATCGACATCAGGTAGTAGGCGATGAGCATCGCGAGCCCCACCGACAGCAACAGGTAAGGCGAGAAGCCGAGCCCGATGCAGACGAACGCCACGGCGAACATGTCGACGATATGGTCGAGGTAGTAGCCGTATCGCGGGCGTTCGATGCGCCGCACTCGCGCCAGGGTTCCGTCCAGGCTGTCGCCGACCCAGTTGACTATCCACAGCAAGTTGGCCAGCCACAGGTAGTTCGTGCTGATACCGGATGACGCGTAGCAGAGTCCGATGCCCGCCGCCGAGACGATCCCCAGCGCTGTCATGTGATCGGGAAGCACCCACTTGGGCAAGGCCGCCGCCATCCGAGGGAGGGCCCATTTTTCGAAGCCGCGAAGCAGATACTGCGGCTCGCGAGTATGCTCAGCGTCCGACATGTTCGGTCTCCGTTTGCTTGCGACTGCGTTTGTTGAGTAGCGGCCGCAGAAACCGGCCGGTCAGACTCGCTTTTACTTTGGCTACCTCTTCCGGCGTACCCGCAGCCACGACCTCACCGCCTCCGTCTCCGCCCTCGGGCCCCAAGTCGATGACCCAGTCCGCCGTCTTGATCACATCGAGTTGGTGTTCGATCACCACTACGGTATTGCCACGCTCGGCCAGGCGGTGCAGCACATCGAGCAGCAGGCGAATGTCCTCGAAGTGTAGGCCGGTGGTCGGCTCGTCCAGGATGTACAGCGTTCGACCCGTCTGCACCTTGGACAGCTCCGTGGCCAACTTGACCCGCTGCGCTTCTCCGCCCGACAACGTGGTCGAGCTCTGGCCCAACGTGATATAGCCGAGCCCGACATCGTGCAGCGTCTGGAGTTTGCGCCTGACCGTTGGAATCGGCTGAAAGAACTCCAGCGCCTCCTCGACGGTCATCTCGAGCACGTCAGCGATGCTCTTGCCCTTGTAGTAAACCTCGAGGGTCTCGCGGTTGTAGCGCCGACCGCGGCAGACCTCGCAGGGGACGTACACGTCGGGCAAGAAGTGCATCTCGATCTTGACCAGGCCATCGCCGCGACACGCTTCGCAGCGACCACCCTTCACGTTGAAGCTGAAGCGCCCGGGCGAGTAGCCCCGCATGCGCGACTCGGGCAGCTGGGCGAATAGTTGGCGGATCGGAGTGAATACGCCTGTGTACGTTGCCGGGTTCGATCGAGGTGTGCGGCCGATGGGCGACTGATCGACATCGATCACCTTGTCGACGTACTCGAGCCCATCGAAAGCAGCGTGTGCGCCCGGAATCAAACGCGATCGGTACAGCCGACGCGCCAGCTCGCGGTAGAGTGTCTCCTCCACCAGGGTCGACTTGCCCGAGCCCGATACGCCGGTAACACAGATGAAGCGTCCGAGCGGGAATTCCACATCGACGTTCTTCAGGTTGTACTGGCAAGCTCCGCGTATGCGTAGCGACTCGCCCGTTCCGGGGCGTCGCTCATGGGGCACTTCGATCCTCCGGTCGCCTCGCAGGTACGCACCGGTGAGGGAATTCGGCGACGACAGTACATCGTCCAGTTTCCCATCCACGACGACTTCGCCACCGGTCCTGCCGGCACCGGGCCCGAGGTCTACGATGTGATCGGCTCGTCGGATCGTCGCTTCGTCGTGCTCGACGACGATCACCGTGTTCCCCAGATCGCGCAACGACTCCAGCGTCTCCAGCAGGCGATCGTTGTCACGCTGGTGCAGGCCGATAGACGGTTCGTCAAGTATGTAGAGGACACCGACGAGCTTGGACCCGATCTGCGTCGCCAGGCGTATCCGCTGTGCCTCGCCTCCCGACAGGCTCTCGGCGCTTCGGCCCAGCGTCAGATAGCCGACGCCTACGTCCGACAGGAACCGCAAACGCTCGAGGATCTGCTTGAGGATCGGTCCCGCCACCGCGTGATCGCCGAGGCCGGCGCGGCGGCCGTTGCCGCCGGCGGTGACGCCATCGAAGAAATCGCTCGCGCGGTCCGCGGTCATGTCCACGACCTCACCGATCGATTTCCCCTCGAAAGTCACGGCCAAGGCCTCGGGTCGCAGCCGGCTGCCGTGGCAGTCGCCGCAGATCGCCGTCGACATGAACTCGCCAAGGCGCGAGTGCAGTTTCTCGCTGGTCGTCTCGTAGTAGCGGCGCTCCAGGCGCGCGGTAGCCCCCTCCCACTTGGGTTTCTGCGATCCGTAGAGGACCTCACGCCGCATCTCTTCCGGCAGATCGTTCCAGGCTGTGTTCGGGTCGACATCGAACTTGCGGGCGAGGGGCCGGATCACTCGCTTCCGTAGGAAGCCGATGGGCGAACCCCAGGGAATGATGACTCCCTCGAGCAGCGAGAGGCTCCCATCGGCGAGCATCAGGTCCGGGTTCGCTATCCTGCGCGTGCCCAGTCCACCGCAAGCGGAGCACGCACCGTAGGGCGAGTTGAATGAAAACTGGCGCGGTTCGAGCTCTGGAAGACTGACGCCGCAGTCGGGGCACGCGTAGCGCTCGCTGAACAGGTGGGCCGCCGGCTCCCCTCCCTTCGAGTGGCGATCGACCTGTACGGTTCCGTCAGCCGTCCGCAACGCCAGTTCGATGGAATCGGTCAGCCGCGATCGATCGGACTTTCGAACCGTCAGCCGGTCGACGACGATGGCGATATCGTGATTGACGCTGCGATTCAACTTCGGGGGGTCGTTTAGATCGTAGGTCTCACCATCGACCCTTACGCGCACGAACCCGTCCTTGCGCGCACGCTCGAACAGATCCTTGAACTCGCCCTTGCGGCCGCGGACCATGGGAGCGAGGACCTCGATGCGCGTCCTGGCGGGCCACTGCAGGACGGCGTCCGCCACCTGCTCGGGCGTCTGCCGCTGCACCGGCTTTCCGCAGTTGGGGCAGTGAGGTATGCCCACACGGGCCCAGAGCAAGCGCAGGTAGTCGTAGACTTCGGTGATCGTCCCGACCGTCGAGCGCGGGTTGCGCCCCGCCGTCTTTTGCTCGATCGAGATTGCCGGTGACAGGCCGTCTATGGCATCGACATCGGGTTTCTCCATCAGCCCCAGGAACTGACGCGCGTAGGCGGACAACGACTCGACATAACGGCGCTGGCCTTCGGCGTAGATGGTGTCGAAGGCAAGGCTCGACTTCCCTGAGCCCGAGAGTCCGGTGATTACCGTCAGCTCGTTACGGGGGATGCGCACGTCGATGTTCTTGAGGTTGTGCTCGCGGGCACCGCGAACGATCAGAGACTCATCGCGCATGACGCTATCGTTCATCCATCGGCGGCGGGTACGACCAGGTTGAGCGCTCCGGGCTTCACCGTGGCCACGAACGGTGTCGTCGAGCCGAGTCGTTCGCCGTCGATCTGAACGGTGAGCGGCGGGTCCGCATCGACCCTTACCTCGCGGCCGCGAAAATACTGCAACCGGGGATCGCGCTCCAGGCGGCCGGTCATGATCGAGGTCATGGCGGACACGAAGTCGACGGTGGTCTCCACCGCCAGGACGCAGACATCCAAAAGGCCGTCATCGGGCTTGCCGTCCGGCACCAGGTCGACCGGCCGAAGCAGCATCGGTGCTGTGAGACCCGGCATGTTGGCCACTTCGACGCCGATACCCCGGCACTCCGTCTCTTCACCGTCCACCACGATTCGGAGGTCCGATGGCTTGGGCGAGAACGCCGCAGCCGCCGCGGCGTGCACGTACGCCAGATAGCCCACGCGCCGCTTCAACGTCGAGTCCGGGCGAACGACGTCCGCATCGAATCCGGCACCGGCGATGCAGGCGAATGGTTGGCCATCGAGCATTCCGACATCGATCTGCCGGAGACCGCCGTTCAAGGCTACCTCGATCGATCGGGCGACTCCTTTCGGCAACCTCATGTTCGCGGCCAACTGGTTGCCAGTCCCAACCGGCAGCAGAGCCAACTCGCCGTCGCTGTCCACCAGCGCGGAGACCACCTCGAGCACGGTGCCGTCGCCGCCGGCCGCAACGATACGGTCGTAGCCGCTCTCGAGTGCTTCGCGTGCGAGATCCGCCGCGTGACCCTGGCTCTCGGTGTAGGCGTATCCGAAATCGACCTGGCGCTTAGCCAGCGCCGCCTCGACGCGACGCCTGAGCCGCTCTGGGTGCTTCGAGCCCGCGACCGGGTTGTGAATGAAAAACAGCCGACGTTGGGAGATCTCG
>JBDHGH010000058.1:0-18652 GCA_039589995.1 Gemmatimonadota bacterium
GGCTCGTCACCGAAGTCCGGTCCGACGTACCCGACCTCGAAGCGTACGAGCCGCTTCTCGTGCTCCACGTGCTCCATGACGAGCGCGGCTACCGCGTCCAGGCCAGCGACCTGCTCGAGCGTCGATTGGCTGACGCGCTCGCCGCGCAGCAGGTGCGGGTCATCGACCCGGTATCGCGGCAGAGGATTCTGGAGGACCTCGAAGCCTGTTACACCGACGAGGCCCCCTTCTGTCGTGCCAGCGATGTCGTGGGGC
Source organism: Gemmatimonadota bacterium (assembly GCA_039589995.1). Classification (GTDB taxonomy): domain Bacteria; phylum Gemmatimonadota; class Gemmatimonadetes; order Palauibacterales; family KS3-K002; genus JBDHGH01. The sequence continues at coordinate 256 of JBDHGH010000058.1, forward strand.
AGTTCCAGACGGCGGGCGGCGTGCTCGAGGGCTCGGTGTTGCCGGTGAGAAGCGGAACCGAGCTTCGCCTCAAGCTGGTGGTGGCCGCCGGCTCGTCCGACTACTCGCCAGGCGAGATCGTGGGAACCTGGAGAGTGATAGTGCCGCCGCCCTCTCTCGATCCGGTGATCGACCTGCTGCCCGTTGCCGGCGTCATCGCGTACGGTCGACCGGCTGGCGACACGATCCCCATGGATCAGCTGGGCGAGCTGAGAGTGGATGTTCGGACCGATGACGGGACCCAAGCGTGGGTCCAGATCGACAGTCGTGTCGTCGTTCCAGCGCCGGTGACGACGGCGATCGGGGCAGGGGAGCACCTGCTGACCGTGACCGCTGCTGGCTATCGTCCGTTCAGCGACTACGTGGGGATCGCCCCTCGTGCCATGACTCGTAGAGACATCGTCCTCGAACGCGGTGTCGGCACCGTACGGGTGACCGCGAACGCGCGGGAGGCGGTCGTCTATCTGGACGGACGGCGAGTTGGAACGACCCCGTGGCGCGGTAACGGCATCGTGAGCGGGCAGCACAGCGTTCGTGTAGAAAGAAACGGCTTTGTGAAGTACGAGTTGGAATTCGTGCTCGAACATGATGAGGACGAACGCATCGATGTTGATCTCGTTGAACTGCCGGGCGCGATAGTCGTCACTTGTGCGCACGATGACGTAACCGTCTTCTTGGACGATGCAGCCATGGGACCGGTAGGGAAGTGCAGCACGGGGCGAACGCTGACTCTCGAAGACGTTCCTCCGGGGCGGCACACCCTCTGGGGCGCCCGCGGTTCCGACCGGACGCAGAGGATGGCGGTCACGGTGAGAGGTGGGGAGGCCGTTCCTTTGGGCCTGGGCCTTCTTCTCAACCTGCCGCCAGAGGCGCGAGACGCCAATTCGCGTCGAAGCGACCGTGAGTATGAACCGTTCGGCGGCTACCGCCTCCAGAGGGGCTTGTACCTCGACTTGGCGTTCTTGGCGGGACGAGCGGATTGGCAGATGACGATTGATGGCGCGTCCCGCTCTCCCAAGATGAACGGATACGGTGCGCGAGTGGCGGCGAGCTTCTTTGCCGAGCCCTGGGAATTGTCCTTGGGTGGCGACTACGTATTCCTGGAGAACTTCGACGAATTCACGAACGGGCGCTTTCTCGAGGTTTCGATTGGGGCCACGGCCTATTTGCTGCCGCGAGCATCGCTGAGGCCGTTCGTCGGAGCTCGCGGACTGTACAACTACCTAACGTTCGATGATCCGTTGCGTTCCGATGACCCCAAGCTCACAGCAGGCGCATTCGGCTTGGGGGCCCACGGGGGGCTCAATTGGCGCTTGAGTCCCAGGGCAGCGCTCGAGTTCGGCGCGAGTTACAGTTGGGCCGGCCCGCGGGACATCGAGAGCCAAGGCACGGTCGGGCGGATCGAGGACTTCCAGTATATCGCAGGCTTCGCGGCTGTTTGGATATTCCTGCAGTAGTACAAATCACTACTTACTTCTGTCTTTTAAGGTTACCGCGGACTCCTCCGTGCACTACCGCACTGTACCCATTGTCGCGGCTGCCCGGTTCTCGGATCGATGGGCAAGACCGATCGATCGCGCGGCACTCGCTCCGGGTCCTCCGAGGCGGCATAGGCGAGCATCGCAGCTAGCGTGGCGTTCTCCCTTAGATCATCGAACACGATCTTGTCGTAAGTGTCGCGGTTCGTGTGCCAGGTGTATTGGCGGTACTCGTCATAAGGCGACTGAAGACGGAAAGCCGGAACTCCGTGACACAGAAACGCAACGTGGTCACTGCCTCGATTTTCTTGCCCGCCCGGAAACTCGAGAGTGATATGCTCGCTGATCTCGGTGGGAACTAACGACATCCATCGCGCGATGTGCTGCCCAGCATATAAGAGCCCCTGTCCCTCGATCTTCTCGATCCGCCAGGTCCCGTTGTCCTGGTTGAAGAGCGCCTGCATGCCCTCGAGCACTTCGGGGTGATCCTCGGCAAAGGCCCGCGAGCCCACGAGACCCATCTCTTCCGCGCCCCAGTGCCCCACGACGATCGTGCGCCTCGGGTTGGGGTAAGTCTCCTTCAAGATGCGCATCGCCTCGAGCATGGTGATCGTGCCGGTACCGTTGTCGGTAGCGCCGGTTCCTGCATGCCACGAGTCGAGGTGGGCGGATAGCACGATGTACTCGTCGGGCAACTCCGTGCCCTTCAGCTCCGCGATCACACTGAACTGAGGGACCTCACCCAAAACCTCGGCGTCAGAGTCGACGCGGATCCTTGGGTTCTGACCCCCCTCTGCCATGCGGAACAACATCCCGTAGTCCTCACACGATACGTCGAGGGATGGGATCGCTCGCGTCCAGGAATTGAAGACCTTGTTCACGCCCCACCCCTCGGACCAGCGTGAGATTAGAACGCCAGCGGCCCCGGCCTCTTCGAGCAGCTGGGATTCCCGGTTACCGCCTAACGGCCGCAACCGCTGGGCGAACGCTGCCTGCAAGGCGTGACGCAGCGAGTCAAGTCGTGCCACGGTCTCGGGCCTGGCGTTCTGCTCCAGCTCGTGGGGCGCGCGGCACATGGGCTCCGGCGGCATCACCAGCACGAATTTGCCTTCCACCGTCTCCAGCCATTCGTTGACCGTCTCGGCACTGAGTCCTGCCGGCGGCACCACGACCTCGCCCTCGACTGGGCCGTTCGTCCCCGGGCTCCAGGCCAAAATCTCGGCATCGAGCGTTTGTGTTCGGGGCGCCACGAGATCGACGTGCAGGTAGCCTTGCCGCCACCCCATCCAGGTCCCGTACTCTTCCTTCCGGACCGTTACACCCCAGCTTTCGTACAAGCTGACCAGCCAATCCTGGGCGGCGGCCAGTCCGGGCGATCCGGCCAACCGAGGGCCGATGGAATCCATGAGAGCTTGGGCGAGCGCCTGGGTCTGGGAGTTCTCCATGCCGACTTCCCACATGCTGCGGATGACGGGATCGTCGGTGCGGAATGTCTGGGAAATCGCATCGGTGGCTCCCGCTGCGAGTAGAAGCCCGGCAACGGCGACGGGCGAGTACGAGCGTAGGTTCATGGTGACTCTCTTGGCTATCGTCCGAGTTGCAAGCCGGGAAATGTACGACGAAGATCGGCGATTGCTACCGCCGAGTCCGTTGCCACTCCTGGTAGTGCTCCAAGCTCCGAAAGGGTGGTACGTGGTGTGGTGAGAGCTTGTAGGATGTCTCCACCAGCGGTGCCGGTTCAGCGGGGATCAGCGCGGCCATCGAAGCCTTCACGTCGGCGTAGTCCGCGTCCGCGGCGAGATTGACCCACTCCTCAGGGTCGTTGACATGGTCGTAAAGCTCCTCGCTGCCATCGATGTAGCGGATGTAGCGCCAGCGCCCAGCCCGGATGGAGTACTCGGAGAAATCGTAGGTCGTGATCGCGGGATGGTCCCAATCGGTCACCGGGTCCTTGAGGAGCGGAACCAGGCTTCGGCCGTCCAAGCCATCCTTTTCCGGCAGCCCGGCCAACTCGACCAACGTTGGAAAAATGTCCATCAGCGAGGTGATCCGGTGGGATTGCTCTCCGTCGGCCGACCCCTCTGGCAGCGCTGTAACACCCTCCGGGACCCTGATCATTAGGACCACGCGGGCGACGTTGTCCCACAGCGCGAACTTGCGCCAGTGTTCTTTCTCGCCCAGTTGCCACCCGTGATCGGACCAAAGCACGACTATAGTGTTGTCGGCATAGGGGCTGGCGTCTAGCGCGTCTAGCAGTCTGCCTACCATGGCATCCGCGTAGGCGATGGAGGCTAGATACCCCTGGACGGCCCCCTGCCACTGTCCGGCCTCGACGACATGGCGGTGGTAGTTCCCGCCCCGGTAGGCCAGGTCTCGGCCGCGCTCGCCGATGTCCTCCAGATCGTTTTCCAGGACCAGCGGGAGGGTTACCGACTCCAGCGGGAACATCTCGAAATACTCGCGGGGAACGTACCACGGGACGTGTGGGCGGTAGATCCCAGCCGCCAGGAAGAACGGCCGGTCGTGCTCGCGTTGGAGATGACCGATGACCCAGTCGACGGATTGAAAGTCGCCGGTCTGTTCATCCGGGATGTCGATGGGCGACCAATCGAAGTCCCCGTACATGTTCTCGAATGTCGGCATGTTTACGGTGCCACCCGGAACGGGGCGGAGGTAGTCCGGCATGTGCTTCTCTTTGGATGGGAAGTAGTCATCCCAGGACTGCGGGTCCGGCTGATCGTTATGGAAGATCTTTCCGGCCCCCGCGGACCAGTACCCGTACGATGAGAAGTACTGGGGTAGCGTGACGGCGTTGGGCAGGACCTCGCGCCAATACTGGTAGTTCGAGTACATACCCGTCCGGTAGGTGTGCATGCCCGTCAACATCGCCGTGCGCGATGGGTTACACGCAGGTGAAGCGGTGTAGGCGTTAGTGAACGTGACGGCTTGGTCGGCGAGGCGGTTCAGGTTTGGGCTGCGGGCTTGGGGATGACCTCCCAACGGCTCGATCCAGTCGTTCAAGTCGTCCACTGAAATGAAGAGCACGTTGGGTTGTACGATCGCCTCGGGTGCCCTTCGATCCCCTGCGCCTCCGGCACACACAAGCGTCAAGAATGTAGACGCCGCGAGTAGTGCCTTGTTGGAGCCGCTACGGTGTCGGTCGCGCATGGTTCTCATCTCAGATCGCTCCATTCTGGCTGCGAATAGGATTGTCACCGTATGGGTATACCCAAGTGCGAGGTGAATAATGAATCGTTACCGTGACCGCAGCAATTCGACCGGTCACCCCTGCTTTCTATCGGTCACGCTCGGAGCTTTACGAGAGCCGGTTTTGTATCGATCTTTCGGCCTAGCTTCTTAGTTCGACTAACTCGCGAGACCTATCATCATGGGTAGAAAACGCCTGAAACTGCTGGCTTCCGCAGCCTGGCTCCTCCTCATCTCAGCGTCACTCGCCGCGTGCTCGAAGAGCACGCCAGAGGTCGCAACCCCCGGCTCGGCGCCCATAGACAGCCAGCTGGCCGTTGCGACGTTCGATACGGCTTGGGCCATCATCTACCGGACTCACTTCGATACGACGTTCAACGGCGTCGACTGGGTCGCTTTGAAGGATTCGCTGAGACCGGATGCGCAGACGGCGAAGACGGTTGGCGACTTGCGGGAGGTGATCAGTGGGATGGTGGGGACTCTCGGCCAGTCTCACTTCGCGCTCATTCCCCAGGAAGCCTCCGAAGCCTTCAATCCCTATGAAGAAGAAGACGTGGGGAGCGAGGTCGGCTATATGGGCATCCAATTCCGACAGGTCGGCGAGCAGATGGTCGTTGTCGGTGTCGATGAAGGCAGCACCGTCGAGGCTGCCGGCGTAGCTCCTGGCTGGGTGATCGTATCGGTGGGTGGCGATAGCGTGGCCGACCTCCTGGCTGGGGTACGTGAGAACGAGAGCCGCTATTCCGACGATTATCGCATGTGGGCCCGCGTGCAGGGGCGATTGACGGGTGCGCCAGGTGACACGATCACGCTGGAGGTTCTCGACGCGACGGATGACGAGCTAACTCTGCAGGTCGTCTTGGAGCCGGAAACAAGACAGCCGGTCAAGTTCGGCAATCTCCCGACGTTCTTTTCTGACGCCGATACTTATGAGGCAAGTTCGGACGAATACGATGTCGAAGTGGGTGTCATCTGGTTCAACTTCTGGATGGCTCCGTTGATGAGAGAGATCGACAAGGGAATCGACGAGTTCCGCGACCTCGACGGGATTGTCGTCGATCTCAGGGGAAACGCAGGGGGAATGGGAGGAATGGTCCTAGGCCTCGCCGGACATTTCTTGGACGACAAGGTCATACTGGGAACGTACAAGACTCGCACACTGAACCTGGAGATGAAAGCAAACCCGCGGCGCGTCGACACTAACAAACAGCGAGTTACACCGTACGCTGGACCGGTGGCGATTCTCGTCGACGAGACCTCGGGCAGCGCATCCGAGCTTTTTTCCGGCGGCATGCAATCCATCGAGCGGGCGCGTGTGTTCGGGAGGACGTCGGTCGGTGCCGTGCTACCGGCGACCATGGATCGGCTTCCCAACGGAGATGTGCTGTACCACGCCTTCGCCGAGTTCGTAACGGCGGACGGTGTAACACTTGAAGGCCGTGGCGTGATCCCGGACGAGCCTGTCGAACTCACTCGTGAGGAACTCACGGCCGGCGTCGATCCGGTCCTGGAGGCGGCGATGCGCTGGATCGCGGAAGAACGCAACGCAGCTAGCAGCACCAGCCAGAACTGACAACGATTCACAGGAGGCACAGTTATGCGGTTAGCAAACTGCTCGAGGTATGGAAAATCGGCGACCCTCATCGCCCTCTTCGTCGCGGCTTCCTTAGGCGCCGCTTGGAGTCAGGGTGAGGATTTGCCTAGCGGCCGCGAGGTCGTTGACCGGTACGTGGAGGCGATTGGTGGGGAGAAGGCGATCAGGGCGGTGGCCGGACAACATATGAAAGCCGTCATGGAAGTCCCGGCTCAGGGTATTAGCGCCGACATGGATATTTATACGGCGCCCCCCAACATGATGTTGGTCAAGATCGAAATCCCGGCCATGGGCTCGGTAAGCAGCGGGTTCGATGGCGAGGTTGCCTGGAGCATCAACCCGATGACGGGCCCGATGGTTCTGGATGGCAAGGAATTGGACCAGACGCGTCAACAGGCGGATCAGTTGGCGTCGCTCCACCCCGACCACTTGGTCGCGTCGCTGGAGACGGTGGAGAAGGCCGAGTTCCAAGGCCAGACTTGCTACAAGGTGAAGGTGGTCACGACTTGGGAAGAAGAGTACTTCGAGTACTTCGACGTCGAGTCGGGGCTGATGGTAGGGTCCGAGCGTACTCAGTCGTCATCGATGGGAGACATCCCGGTGACGAGCATCATCAGCGATTACAAAGAATTCGGTAGTCTGCTGATCCCCACGAAGAACGTGCAGCAGATGATGGGTATGGAGCAGATCATCACGGTGACCGACCTCGAGAACGTCGAGCCGGACCCGGCGTTGTTTGAGCTCCCTCCCGAGATCAAGGCGATGACGGAGGGCGAGGGGTAGCGTCCGATTTGTTTTTTGCAGGCTGTGCCCAGTCGCTGTCCGGGTCGGGCATGTTCAATTTGTTGATACCGCCCGGGAAGCGCGCCTGAATGCGGTTGTACTCGTTCTGGAACTGTGGGTCGGGGTGTTGCCAGTCGTGGATGTACACGACTCGCTCTACGCCGGCCTGCAGTAGCTCTTTGGTACAACCGAAGCAGGGTCGCAACGTCGAGTAGACCGTCCCACCTTCGACCGAGATACCGAAACGCGCGGCCGCGAGCAGAGCGTTCTGTTCGGCGTGAACGCAAATGCACAGGTCGTAGCCCTGCCCGGACTCGAACTTGTCGGGGTTTGCGCACCTCTCGCACCCGCCATCCATGCAGTTTGGCATCTTGGACGGAGTTCCGTTGTAGCCGGTCGCCAGTACGCGGTGGCCTTTGACTACGACGGCGCCGACGCGGCTGCCGAGACAGTTCGCTCGTGTGCGGACGGCGATGGCGAGGCCCATGAGGTACTCGTCGAAATCGGGGCGGTGTCGTTCGGGTCGTGGCATTGGTTTCCCTAAGGGTTCTTGAAACGAATCGTCTTTTCGATGTATCGATCGGTCGGTCCTTCTATAGAGGCCCTGAGCTGATACTCGGCCCCCCCGCGTTCGTGCAGCCTGGCGCCCTGAAGGCCCGCGGGCGCACCGCGTGGACTAATCAAGTCGATTCCGTACTCGCGGCCACCCCGTCCTTCCACACGCAACGCATACTCGCCCGTGGTTTCGTCGTAGCGGTAGTCGATGATCCGTAAAGCCGCGATCGCGTAACCGATGGGAGGATGAGGCCGACGGGGCACCACCGCGATACCGGGTTTGTACGTGATCGAGACGGTGGCAGAATCCTCCACGACGACGGTTGTGGAAAACCGCTCACTGCTCACCGCCTGCACCGATGTACCCGGGCGTCCATCCACCTCCGTCTCGAGAACCTCTGAGCCCGGGGGCAGCAGGGGCGCGAAGCGGATGTTGAGGGGCGTGGCATCGCCGGAGCGCAGGAAGCGAGCGGTCATCACGTTCGTAGGGGTGGGTGCTGGCCCTTCTCTGATGACTTCGCCGTGGCGGACGATCGATATATCGATGCGGCTCGGTCCGACGGGATAACGGACGACGGACGCCGAGTCCCAATCGGCGGGCAAGTTAGGCGCGAAATCGAGAGAGTTGTTCGGTGCATCGGCGGTGAGGCCCAGCAGTCCTCGGAACAGCGGCGTCGGGATCATGCTCGTAGCGAAGAACTGATGCGGCACCGTGGTGTCGAGGGTGCGGAAGAAGGCGCCCGACATGAGCTCGGGGTTACGACCCAGGGCAAACTGGAATGTAGAACGTGCGTTCGCGTACAGCGCGGCGTAGCCGGCATGTGGCCGGTCGTAATTGAATAGCGCCCAACTCGCAAACCCGGTCACGAACCCCCAGACCGTACCCATGTTGTACTGAAGCGGATCGTACAGTTCGTGGCTGCTGTCGAGCATGCGGGCGCCCCAGTCGGCGAGCAGGCGGTGCGATGCGAAGGCGTCGAGGTTCCTCTGCGCGTGTGTTTGCTCGAGAAGCTTGAAAGACATCGCCGTTGCCGGCCAAACGGTGAGCGCGGAGTTCGTCCTTCCACCCTCGAGCACGCCGAACGCGTAAAGGTCTTCACTTTCTATATAGTACTCGCGCTCGAGGTTGGTTCTTGCGCGCTCGAACTTGGCTGCCGCGTCCTGGGCGAGTTCCATGTCCCCGATGGCCGCAGCCATGTCCGCGACGGCGCGCAGGCTCTCCACCGACACGCCGGCCAGATAGATGTCCTGGTGTAACCCGGCTCCGATGGCGCCTACTTCCACAGCACCCAATCCGCCGGCCGTGTTATCGACGATCGCATCACCATCGCTGTCGTGCTCGACGACCCAGCGGTACGCATCGCGCACAGCCGCCCAATTCTCTCGCACGAAGTCAACGTCACCGGTCTGCATCCAGTACTGCTGCAGCGCTACGATCCAGTAGGGCGTCGTATCCGCGTGGTAGTAGGCGTAGGGGAAGTCCCGATACCAGTCCTCACGGGTGCGCTTCGCCGATTGGGTGATCTCGTGCGGCATCTTCCCGTCGGCCTCGCGGCGGTTGCGTGCTTGGAATTCCAGGCCGGCTCGGGCCAACTCGAAGCCGCCGTAGGGAAGCATTCCCAGGATATTGATCGAGGCGTCGCCGCCGAAGAACCAGCCGAATCCCGGGCGGCGACCGCGACCGGAGGGTCCGTAGCCGGCGACCAGACCGCAGCCAAGGTCCGGATTGCAGGCGAGCGCCTCGTCCAGGTTCACTTTCGCCCACTCCAGCGCGAGGTCGAGCTCTTCGTCGGGTGTTTGGACGGAGGCGAAGCTTTCGCGGATCTCGCGTGCGTGCTCGACCCGCTGCTCGTAGTAGTCCTGTGCCTTCGCAAGCAGCCGGGAGTAAACTGCGCCCAGCGAGTCGCGCGTCATGATGCCGCCGGCCACGACGATGGGGATGAACTCGGTCCCGGACCGTTCTTGGGCGGCCGCGATGTACAGCACCGACGGCGCATCGGGGGCTGCGTGCGCCGGATGTGTAGAGCCACCGATGGCGTAGGGCGAACCCACGTAGCCGTTGTACTCGCGTCGGCTCTCCGAGAGGATGAAGCGTCGGTTGTCGGAATCGTAGAAGGCGTACTGTCCGCCGATCCCAGCCGGCCACATCAGGTCGAGGTCGGCTTTGAACGAAGCCACGATCTCCAACGGCTTCACCGCATCCACGTCCAGTAGTATGACGATCCCCGGCTCGTCCAGCGGGACGAGGAAGTGCTGACGAACGGTGAAAGTTGCGTGGGAATAGACCACCGTCATCAGCTCGGGTCGCACGATTACCCGTTTGGCGACGCTCTCTCCCGGAATCGGTTCCGTATAGTCGGGGATCTTGAAGCCGAGTTCGAACTCGTGAAGCAGCTTCACGGGCCAGGCCCACGCCTCGAACTGCCCGGTTTCGTGGCCGAAGAAAGCCGCTCGGCGGCCGATGCCGCCCAGGTAAGTCCCGGGCCGGGCTGGCCCGCGCAGTTCGACGGGGCTACGGGCGATGTCGAACTGTGGAACGCTTTGCGCCCACGAGCCGGTCGCGAGACAGAGAACAGCCGCGCAAGCACCCAGCGCGGCGCAGGCGGGCCTCACGAAGCTGATCGTGATCGACCCGTAAGACCTACGAGGTCTCATTCTAGCCAGATGCAGCCACCGGTTTGTGTTGAGGAGTATCGCCTAGGGCTGCAAGATACTGCGGGCCATTTGAGAGGGATAGGCTGTCGGCGGAGGGCTGGGTTTAACGGATGCTCGGCTCGGTGCATCTAAGTAACTACAGGGAACCACCGACGCTGTACCCTTTCTCTGCTTGGGGAAGAATGGGAGCCGAGGGAATGCATACGCGTTTTGAAACGGGCTTCGCCTGCTTGGTTGCCGCTGGCCTGTTGGCCGCGGGTGGCTGCGGTTCCGACGATCCGCTGGGGCCGCAAGCCGAGCGGATCTACATCGAGGTACGGGTAAGCGGGGGCATCGCATCTGTCGATTATACGTATGCGGTGGATGGCGACGAGTCTGTCGTTCGCGGGATCGTCTGCAATAGCGGGTGCGATTTCGAGCCCGGCGAAGTGCTCGCCGGCCTCACCCCGGCCCAGGTACTCTACTTCGCCGAGTTGTTGGCCGATGCGGGAGTGATTCTTCACGATGGCGTGGACTTCGGCGTCGAGTGTTGCGACCAGTTCCATTACGCGATCGATTATCGAGATGGCGAACTCGAATCCTCCGTAAGAGGTAGTACGGGCGCATTGCCCAATGGCTTGGCTGGTGCAGTAGCGGAGTTGGACCTTCTTCTCCAGGGCGTTCTTCCCATCGTTATCGACTGGGATTCACAACCTGATGACTGGCCGAGCGATCGGCTGCAGCTGAGAGACTACTCACTCGAGGGCTCTGTCCTTTCAGTGGATGTCGAGTATGGCGGCGGCTGTGCAACACACGAGTTGGACCTAGTGGCTTGGGGCGGGTGGCTCGAGTCTTTCCCGGTCCAGGTCAACGTTCTGTTATCACACGAAGACCACGACGATGCGTGCGATGCCCTGATCCATCGGACGCTCAAGTTCAACTTGATCCCTCTCAGGGAAGACTACGAGGCATCGTACGGTGTGAGCATTCCCGGCGAGACGACGATCGTTGTCCGTTTGACTGTGCCCGACGGCGGAGAGGTTCGGACCATCGAGTATACTTACTGAATCCGATCCGTTTCGGGTTCGCTGCAGCGCTCTCGCCCGGGTATCTTCCCCTCACATACGAAAAACCACACTTGGAGGGAAAGGACGCCACCGTTGAGGTTGATAATGCTCCCACATGTGAAGTCCACGTTGATGGTGCTGTTTGCGGTATCGGTTCTACCGATGCGACCGGCAACGGCTCAGTCGCCCGAAGCGTTGGTGCTCCGTCCCGCTAGTGTCTTTGATGGCGTCACCGCAGAACTGCATAGCGGTTGGGAGGTCGTGGTGATCGGTGAGCGGATCGTCGTCGCAGGTCTGGCGGATCGCTTGCAGCGCCCGGCCGAGGCTCGAGTTATCGAATTGCCGGGACTGACCCTGATGCCGGGCCTCATCGAGGGTCACTCCCACCTGCTGCTCCACCCCTACGACGAGACAGGCTGGAACGATCAGGTCCTGCAGGAGCCGCTGGCCATGCGCGCCGCCCGGGCCACGGTGGCAGCGGAAGCAACGCTGATGGCTGGCATTACCACGGAGCGTGACCTGGGGAGCGAGGGCGCCGGCTACGCCGACGTGGGGATCAAGCGAGCGATCGATGAGGGCGTGATACCCGGGCCCAGGCTACAGGTGGCGGGGCCGGCCATCGTGGCCACGGGCAGTTACGGTCCCAAGGGCGCGCCCGAGTTGCAGCTGCCGAAAGGCGCAGAGGCGGCGGACGGCCACGACGACCTGATCCGTGTAGTGCGGGACCAGATTGGCCGAGGCGCCGATGTGGTCAAGGTCTACGCCGACTATCGCTGGGGCCCTAATGGCGAGGCACGCCCGACATTCACACAGGGCGAGTTGGACCTGATTGTCGAGGTCGCCAGGAGTTCGGGTCGCGAAGTCGCGGCGCACGCAGGCAGCACAGAAGCAATGCGTCGTGCTGCACTGGCGGGTGTGTACACTATCGAGCACGGTGACGGTGGGACGGCGGAGGTCTTCGAGTTGATGGCAGAGCGCGGGGTCGCACTGTGCCCGACGCTGGGCGCGGTCGAAGCGATCACCACTTACGGGGGATGGCGAAAGGGTGTCGACCCGGAGCCCGAGCGGGTTGCGGTCAAAAAGCGGGCCTTCCAGGCGGCTCTCGAGGCGGGCGTGCCTATGTGCTTCGGCGGTGACGTCGGCGTCTACGATCATGGCGACAACGTCTACGAGCTGGAGTTGATGGTCGAGTACGGGATGACGCCGGCTGAGGCGGCGATCGCTGCCACGTCCGGCAACGCTACCATTCTCCGTCTGGATGATCGTGGTGCGATCCGCGGGGGTTTACTGGCGGACCTCATTGCAGTGGAGGGTGACCCGACCCGCGACATCGCGGCGCTGCGTCGCGTCCGCTTCGTGATGAAGGGTGGGGAGGTGTTTCGATCCGAGTAGGCTACCGCCGGAACTAGCGTTGCACGGCCTTCAGAATGTGCGTGTAGACAAAGTCGATAGGCCGACGCTGGTCGAGCCCGTTCTGCGTTCCGCCGGTGACCACGACCACCATATCGTGCTCGGGGATCACGAAGATATACTGAGCGCGAAAGCCCATCGCCGCGTAGATCGTCTCTTCGCCCGCTCCGTCGGGATCCGGTTCCATTATCCACCATAGATATCCGTAGCCCACAACATGGCCGCGCGGTGGGTTGAACGGTACCACGTTCTTGGATGACGCTTCTGCCCACCATCGGGGTACGATCTGTTGGTCGCCCCAGCGGCCACCCTGTAGATACAGTTGGCCGAATCTCGCCATATCGAGTGGAAGCAAGTGAAGGCCGCCGCCCGTGTGTGGGTGGCCGTCCTGGTTGCGGAACCAGGATGACCGCTCGATGCCTAGGGCGGGGAATAGGTAACGGTCGGCGTACGCGTCGGCGTGCATCCCGGCCCGCCGCTCCAGTATGGCCGACATTAGGATCACGCCGCCCGAGTCGTACTGCCAGTAAGTCCCCGGATCGCGAGCCATAGGGCGCTCAAGGTAAAAGCGGTCCCAGCCTCGGGCTGTCCGGTTGAGTTGAAAATGCGGCGAGTCCGACCCACGCTCGTGGTAGTCGGTACCGCTGCGCATGGTGAGCAGGTCTTCCAGTTTCATGGCTGCGCGCCGCGGTTCTGCCGCCAGCTCGTCGTGCCATTCGGGGAAGAAGTCGATGACGGGTTCGTCGATACCCTCGATCTCGCCGTTCTCGATGGCAATGCCGATGAGCGCAGAGGTGAAGCTCTTGCTCACCGACTGTAGTGTGTGCAGCCGCTCTGAGTTCCAGCCAGCGAAATACTCCTCGAGGACCAGAAAACCGTTCTTGACGATCAGTAGACTGTGAAGATCCGGAAAGCGCTCGCCTTCCTCTATCAGTCCCACGAGCTCGCTGAGTGGCGCCGGATCGAGCCCCCGTGCTTCCGGCGTCGAGCGCGGCAAGTCCTGCTCCGCGAGCCTGGATTCAACCTCGGTGATCGCAGTCGAACTTTGGCGGTGCAAGACGCCGCCGACCCTTCCGACGATATGCTCGCGCGCGACGGGACCGTACATGCGCGAGTCCAGGCTATTGCCCCGGTTGTCGCCGACCAGGTAGTAGTGGCCTTCCGGCACGGCGAACGGCTCGATGTTGGCTGCGCCCCCAATTCCGGGGGTGTAAGTGATCAGGTGGTCCGGGCCGTACCCGACCTCTCTCTCGATGATTGTGCCAATACTGTTTAAAGTCATCACCCCGTCATCGAACGAGACGAGCTGCTTGACGTAGTCGAGCGGCTGTCCGTTGATGATGAAGTGGTTGTTCTTGATGAGTATGGTGTCGCCGGGACATCCGAGGACGCGCTTGAACACTTCGTAGTCGGCTCCCGGCCGTCGGAACAAGACCATGTCTCCAGGCTTGGGCCGAGAGTGGGAGACGACCACGATTCCGGTGTAGGGAAGGCGGATGTCATAAGCCGCCTTGTTCACCGAAATCAGGTCATTCAGCAAGTACGAAGGCGCCTCCGACGCTCCTCCCACGCGGAAGGCCCTTACGTAAGACGGGGTGATGGCAAGGCCCGCAAGCACCACGACCAGCCAGACACGCCTTCTGATCATCGATCCGTTTCTCCCTTGTTGCAGCCGGGCTCCCCCACACTACGAGGGGAGCCGCTTGCAGGTGTCCGATTGATCCATGTCGTACGGCGCCCCATAATGCACCCCTGACCGCTCCTCGGTTTCCTGGCCCCGGCACGTTCATCTCAGACGCCGAACTCGAGAGAGAAACATGAAACAAGCCGTCGCCTCATCCGGTCGTCCCGTAGTTGCCGCAGCCGCAAGCGTCCGACGCCTGTCGCTGTTGGTTCTTGTACTGGGGCTTCTGCCATCGGTTCTCCTCGCTCAGGAGAAGCGGACCCTCACCTTTGCCGAGCTGATGCAATTCCGTCAAATAGCGAACCCGTCCATTTCGAAGGACGGGCGCTGGATCGCTCTGGCCGCTGAACCCGACCGAGGGGACGGCGAGGTGATCGTCCGGTCCACCGACGGTGCGACGCGTCATGTCGTACCCCTGGGTGCGCGGCCGGTAATTTCGGGCGATGCCAGCTGGGTCGCCATGCGACTCAACCCGTCATTGGAAGCAAGCGAGACGGCGAAAGGCAAGGATAAGCCACGGCCAGGACTGGCGTTGTTAGAGACTGCGAGCGGCGAGGTCGCGACCTGGGACGAGGTGCAGCGTTTCGCTTTTTCGGAAGATGGTGGCTGGCTGGCCCGACTGCACCACGAGCCGAAGGGCGATGAGGATGACGATAGTGATGTAGAGGATGATCGCAACGACGAGGGAGAGGAACAGGACGACGAGCGTACGAGGGAGAAACCCGGGACCACCTTGGTGGTACGCGATCTGAGCTCGGGCGATGAGACCGAGGTCGAATATGTTCGATCGTTCGCCTTCGACGAGCAGGGCCGCTACCTGGCCTACGTGGTGGCCGCGCCTGACGGCGAGGGTGATGGTCTGTATGTCATGGAGCTTCAGCGCGACGGTCTTCCAGTGCAGGCGCTGGACGCGCGGTCTTTTGCACACATCGGAAGCTGGTCCTGGTGGAAAGAAGGATCGCGGTTCGCCTGGGTTTCGGCGGATGAGGACAAGAAGGGAAAGCCCGGCCCCGGCTCGCTGTTGATGTGGACCGGAGATGAGGTGACCAGTGCCGTTGCAGCCGAGGATGTGCCAGAGGGGTGGATGTTGCCGGCCGAGAATTCGCTTCGTTGGACCGAGGACGGCGAACGGCTCTTTTTCGGATATCGCCCGGCGCCTGATAATGAAGAAGGCGCTGGGGAGTCCGGGACCGAGGAGTCTGATGGTGCCGAGTCGGAAGAAGCCTTCGACCCCTTCGACTTCGATGCGATCCTCGAGAAGCGCGAGGTGGATGTATGGCATACCGACGACCCACTCATCGTGCCGAATCAGAAGCAGATATGGGAGGACGAACAGAAGCGCACGTTCGCGGCGGTCTACCATCTGAACGACGGGCGAGCCGTGCAGCTGGGAGACACAGTCGTTCAACTCGATGATCTCCCGGAGAATTCGAAGACGGCCTTGGGATCATCGCCCGTGCCCTATTTCAGAGAGCGAACCTGGGTCGGCTTTCAATCGGATGTTTATGTGGTGGATCTGGAGGACGGCGCACGTACGAAAGTGGCCGAGCGGCACCGCGGTGGTGGATCGACGGTGGCCTCATGGTTGGGTAGGGCGGTGTCCTCCGGGCCGTCCCTGGCTCTCTCGCCTGAAGGTCGCTACGTCGTCTACTTCCAAGATGATCAGTGGCACATGTTCGACGTAGAGAGGGACTCGTCGCGAACGCTCACCGAGGGAATGGACGGCCCCTTCTACGATGTGGATCACGACTACCCTCAACCGCGACCCGGGTACGGCATTGGGGGATGGATCGCGGGCGACCGCGCGGTGCTCATCCACGACAAGTACGACGTCTGGCAATTCCCCACTGACGGCTCCGACCCGGTGAACCTTACCGGCGGTCGGGGCCGGGCCGAGAACCGCGTGTTCCGTGTTTTGAGAGTCGATCGCGACCTTGAAGCCTTCGAGCCCGATGCGCGCATCCACCTGGCATCGTTCGGCGAGCTGGACAAGGGTTTCGGGTTCCACCGGACCCGTGCCGGGCGCGGCGGACTGGAGCGGCTAGTGGAAGAGGGCCGGCGGTTCCGCTTCCTGGCCAAGGCCGAGGACGCAGATGTGCTGCTCTACACGCGTGAGGATTACGATGAATTCCCGGACCTTTGGGTCGCGGACTTGTGGTTCGACGATGCGAGGAAGCTGACGTATGTGAACCCGCAGATGAACGAGTTCGCTTGGGGAACCTCCGAGCTGGTGGAATGGGCCTCGGATGACGGCATCATGCTCCAGGGAGTGGTCATCAAGCCGGGCAACTACGAACCGGGGAATCGCTATCCGGTGCTCACGTACTTCTATCGCTTCTTCTCCCAGCGACTACACGAGTTCAACCAGCCTGTGGTGAACCACCGACCCAGCTTTCCGATCTACGCTTCGGATGGGTATATCGTGTTCCTGCCCGACGTCCGTTTCGAAGTCGGACGACCTGGGATTTCTTCCATGAAGAGCGTTGTGCCGGGGGTAAAGAAGCTGGTCGACATGGGCCTGGCCGACCCGGACGCCCTCGGCTTGCACGGTCACTCGTGGAGCGGCTACACGACTTCGTACATCGTGACACAGACGGACATATTTGCGGCCGCGGTGGCGGGAGCCCCCGTCTCCAACATGACCAGCGCCTACGGCGGAATACGCTGGGGGTCGGGGTTGGCGCGGCAGTTCCAGTACGAGCAGAGCCAGAGCCGGCTATCGGGGAGCTTGTGGGAGGCCCGTCGCGACTATATCGAGAACTCGCCGTTGTTCTTCGCCGACTACATAGAAACCCCGCTGGTCATCATGCACGGGGACGAGGACGAGGCCGTGCCCTGGTATCAGAGCATCGAGTTCTATCTGGCACTGCGGCGTTTGGGCAAGCCAGCGGTCTTCCTCCAGTACCGTGGCGAGCCGCACCATCCGCAGAAGTATGCGAACAAGCTGGACTACTCGATCAAGATGAAAGAGTTCTTCGATCACTTCCTGAAGGGGTCGCCTGCACCGGCGTGGTGGATCGAAGGAGTTCCCTACAAAGGCAAGTGAACGACTCACGAGACTCTCACCCGGCGGAACGGCCGCCCGGCAGGCCGGCTTGCCCTCCGCCGGAGCCGTTGGGATCTTAAGAAGTCCGCTGCTGAAATTCATCGCCACGGACGACCCGAAGGAAGCACGAGAATGCCCCGACCCCGGAAGCCCCTACGCGACATCGATCTCGACGCCGCTCTCCGCACGATTGTCGAGGGAACAGCCACCGAAACGGGTCATCCCTTCTTTTCGGCTCTGGTGGAAAGCCTCTGTGACGCGCTGGAGACCGAGCTTGCGTGGGTCACCGAGTACGTCGAGGGTGCTCGAACTCTACGCGCCCTCGCCTTGTGGGCAGGCAGTGAACTCGTGGCGGACTACGAATACGAGGTGGCAGGCACACCGTGCGAGGCTGTTTTCAGCGAAGCTCGCCTGGTCCACATTCCTGACAACGCGATGTCACTCTTCCCCGATGACCCGGACCTTCGCAAGTACAACGCCGTCAGTTACTTGGGCGTGCCACTACTGGATGTCGACGGCACGACGCTTGGACATCTCGCTGTCATGGACACCCGCCCTATACCGGAAGACGAGAGGGTATTGTCGCTGTTTCGCATTTTCGCGGCCCGCGCTGCCGCCGAACTGCGAAGGATGCGAGTCGAATCGCGGGTGCGAGCGCGGGAGGAAAAACTCGCCGGCCTGGTCGACGGTGCTATGGACGCCATCGTCGAGTTGGACCGCGACCTCACGGTGACCCGAATGAACCCCGCGGCCGAGAGTATATTCGCCGGAGTTGCTGGAGATATCGTGGGGAATGGGTTTGGTGCTTTTCTAGGCGCGGACTCTACTGCGCGCCTGCGGGGTCTTATCGATGAGTTGGACTCGCGGGACAGTGGAAAGCGGCACCTGTGGATACCGGGT
>JBDHGH010000059.1:0-18589 GCA_039589995.1 Gemmatimonadota bacterium
GCTTTCTTTCGGAAACAGGTTTGTGGCCGCCTGCATAGCACCGAGCGCGACCACGTTTTTTACCATCACTTTACCCAGATCCGTCGCGATCTGTGCGCAGGGAATGCCGAGCATCCTTATGCTGTCGTCGAGGGCCGGCGGACTGGGGATGATCGAGCTATCGTAGATAGCGACACCGCCCGGCGCTACTTCGGGACCGAACTTCTCCAGGCTTGGCGGGTTGAAGGCCACGAGTATGTGGGGTCGCGGTGACGCCGGTGACAACACCTCGTCGGTTGCGATATGGACATCTGCGTAGGAGGTTCCACCACGCGATTCCGGGCCGTAGCTCGGAATATGGGTGGAATCCCAACCCTCGTTGATCGCCGTGCGCGTCGTGAGCATCGCGATAGTCTGAGCGCCGTCTCCGCCGGTACCTGCGAACTTGATTGACACGCCCTTCTCATCGATGTGGGAGGGGAATGCCTTTCCGAAACGCTCCGGCCGTTCGTCAGAGGCGCCGATAACATCGATGACACTCTCGACGTCGAACTGCGGTGATCCCGGGTCATACCACGGCTCGGGATCCACATCTTTCTTGACGCCCAGCGGGAACACGGGCACCATCTTCTCCTTCACCCACTGTTCCGCCTCTACCGGTGTAACCTTCCAGTGAATCGGGCACTCGGAGAGGATCTCTACGAAGGCGAGACCTTTCTTTTCGGTCTGGAGCGTCAGGGCCTTCTGGATGGCCTTCCTTGCCCGGGTTCGCTGCTTGTTGTCGAACAGAGCGCAACGCTCTACGTAGATCGGTCCGTCCATCTCGGCGATGATCTCTGCCATCTTCAGCGGCTCGCCGGTAATGCGCGTGCGGCCCATCGGTGTGGTCGTGGTCTTCTGCCCCAGCAGAGTCGTCGGTGCCATCTGGCCGCCCGTCATCCCGTAGATGGCGTTGTTCACGAAGATGAACGTCATGGGTAGGCCCAGCTGGCAGGCTTGCATGATCTCGGCCAAGCCGATGGAGGCCAGGTCCCCATCACCCTGGTAGCTGACGACGACGGCCTCGGGGTTGGCGACTTTGTGTCCGACGGCTACAGCCGGTGCGCGACCGTGCGCAGCCTGGCTGTTGCCTACGTCCAGGTAGTAGTACATGAAGACCGAGCAGCCGACGGGCGAGATGGCCACGGTCCGGTCCTGGATGCCCAACTCGTCGATGGACTCGGCCAGGTACTTGTGGATCAATCCGTGGCCGCAGCCCGGACAGTAATGGGTCGAGTGGCCCTTGAGCCCCTCTCCGTGGGCGTGCCGCTCGAACTTCTCGTAGAAGACGCTCATGCTGCACCTCCCACCAGTGCGCTGACCGCGGTGACGATCTCTTGCTGGTTCGGCAACACGCCGCCGAAACGTCGGACCCTCTCGATGGGCGGCACCCCGACGCCGGCGTGACTGAGTGCCAGCCGTAGCTCATCCTCCAACTGACCGGCGCCGGCCTCGACGATAATCAGGGAGTGCGCTTGCTTCAGAACCGGCAGAAGTGCGTCTACCGGGAACGGCCAGAGCGAGATGGGCCTGAACAGTCCCACTTTGATGCCCTGGTCGCGCAACTCCTGCACTGCGCCCTTGGCCATACGGGCCGGGGTATTGCAGGCGACGATGATCAAGTCTGCGTCGTCGCAGTAGAAGCAATCGGAGCGCTGCTGGCTTGCGGCCATACGCGCGTACTTCTCGTTCAGGCGTATGTTGTGCGCCTCGAGATCGGGCTCGTTCAGGAGGATCGAGCTGTTCAGGTTGCGACGGTGATTCTCGTCGCCGTACACGGCCCACCCGGGCAACCCGGGCTTGACCATGTAATCGGGAAGCTCGACCCGACCGGTCATCTGTCCCAGAAAACCGTCGCTGGCCAGGATGACCGGGTTGCGATACTCGAACGCCAACTCGAAGGCGTCCATGGTCAGGTTGAGCATCTCCTGGGGGGTTGACGGCGCGAGAACGATGGCGTGCGTATTGCCATGTCCAAGGCCGCGACAGAGCAGTTTGATGTCGGCTTGTTCCGGGCCGATGTTGCCGAGCCCGGGGCCGCCGCGCATGACGTTGAAGAAGACGCCCGGAAGCTGGGCGCCGATCATGTACGAGATCCCCTCGAGCATGAGGCTGAATCCGGGTGAGGACGTGAAGGTCATACTCCTCATTCCGGCTCCGCCGCACCCGTACATCATGTTTACGGCGGCGACCTCGCTCACGGCCTGAACGAACGCGCCGTCAAGCTGCGGTAGCATCTTGGCCAGCAGCTCGGCGCCTTCGGTGGAGGGAGTGATCGGGTAACCGAAGAAATGACGGCACCCCGCTAGCAAAGCTCCGACGGCCGACGCGTGGTTGCCTTTCAGGATCAGCGGCTCGAGCTGGGGCAAGGGGACCCGAGTGTCCGGTATCGCTACGGGCTCCGGCGCCGTCGTCATCTTGTCACCGAACATCTTGGCGGGGTCGAGAAGCTCGAACTCCTGTTCTTCCTGCGGCGTTGCCATGAGTCCATGCGGCTCGGGGCACGCGCTAAGACAAAGACCGCACCCATTGCAGACATCCAGATTCAGGACGATCGGCGTGAATCCGGTGGCTGGATTGATTTCCGTCCCCATCTCGATGCAATGCTTTGGGCAAGCGGAGATACAACGCCCGCAGGCTTTGCAGAACTCGGGGAAAAGGAATGGCTTGGGTCGGACCTTTGTTTTGGCTTCAGCCATGAATCACCCCAGGAGGAAAGTGAGTAGTGAGTTGTAATTGGTGACTAGTAGGTCAGAATCTACAACTGTTCAGTTACTAATTACCAATCACTAATCACTTCTTACTGCAAAACCCGGGCAACGACCCGTGCCGTACGGCGCCGGCCGTTGCCCGTGCTGTGAAGTTTGAATACCGAACTACGGCCAGATTCCGCGCTCCAACGTGACCTCAGCAACGCGGCTGATCGCCAGTACGTAGGCGGCCATCCGCAAGTCTACAGGCTGAAGCGGTTCGCCGTCGAGGCCGCGCTTATTGCGGGCGCCCTGAATCTCGGCCAGCGAATCGTTGATCTGCTTCTGCGCGTCGATGACCGCGTTGGTGGACCGGATCATCTTGTTCTTCATCTTGCCGTTGACTTCGTCCTCTTCCCACTGCTCGTTCTCGTTGTTCTGGACCCACTCGAAGTAGCTAACCGTCACCCCGCCTGCGTTGGCAAGAATATCGGGTAGTACATGGATCCCACGCTCGACGAGGATCTTATCGGCGGCCGGAGTCGTCGGGCCGTTGGCGGCCTCGGCGATCACTTTCGCCTGGATCTCGTGCGCGTTGTCGCCGCGGATCACGTTCTCTAGTGCCGCCGGGATGAGGATATCACACGGGATCGTCAACAGTTCCTCGTTGGTGACTTCTTTGGCGCCCGGATAACCGAGTACGGAACCCGTCTTCTTCTTATGCGCGAGCACGGCGTCCGGATCGAGACCGTCCGGATTATGGATGCCGCCGCGCGAATCGCTCACCGCGATGATCTTGGAGCCCTGCTCGGCGTACAGCTGCGCGGCGATGGCACCGGCGTTGCCATAGCCCTGAACCACAACCGTCGCACCGTCGACCGAGTCGAGACCCGGAACGAGACCGCGGGCCAGCGCCTGCTGCGTACAGAACAGGCAGCCGCGCGACGTCGCCTCGTTGCGACCGAGGGATCCGCCCATGTTGACGGGTTTGCCGGTGACCACACCCAGGTTGTTCTGGCCTTTGTGCATCATGTCGTAGGTGTCGAAGATCCAGGCCATCGTCAAAGAGTTGGTGTTCACGTCGGGAGCCGGAACGTCGGTGTACGGCCCGATGGTGTCGCCCAACTCTGCGATGAAGCGACGCGTGATCTTCCTGAGGTCGTCTTTCGTGCGCTGCTTGGGGTTGCAGATAATGCCGCCCTTGGCGCCGCCGAAGGGGACATCCAAAACCGCGCACTTCCAGGTCATCCAGGACGCCAGGGCGCGAACCTCGTCGGCACTAACGTCGGGATGGTAGCGAATGCCGCCCTTTCCGGGTCCCCGAACACGGCTGTGCACACAACGGAAGCCGACGAAATTCTTGACGACGCCGTCTTCCGTTTCGATAGGGAACTCGACGGTGATCATGCGATTGGGCCGTTTCAGGAACTCGATCAACCCCGACTTCAGGTCCGGAATGTACCGGGAGGCTGTATCGAACTGCTGCTGTGCGATGTGGAAGGGATTCAAATCCTCCACGCCTGCCGCCTTGGGTTTTTCCATTGTTTCTGTGCTCATTTCCTCCCTCATCCCTGGTCGATGGGGCTTTCTGAATTGAGAAGACACCAAACTTGACTCAACCCCGTTGAGCATCATCCAGGCCCAGGGCTCGAAACGACCTAAACCGTTATCATGTAAAGAGATGAGGTCGATCGAACTTCACCCCTCCGGGTGGGGTTCGAGGCAGAATGTCACATGCAGGGAAATTCTAGGAACTGGGTCGGTGACCGCAAGAGCGGCAGGGTCGAAGACTTGGGGTCTCGTGGCCCAGATGTGTTTGCCGGGAGCGGTGGGAGGGGGTATCTTTTAGCCATACCGAGAGCACAGCGGGCGCCACGCTGGGCGGCGGGCCCATCGCTGCCCCGGGGGGCTGAATCGCCCTTCACATCGGCGCACGCCATCTTGTGTGGCGCAGACTACACAGGACCCGTCGTCGAACCCGGATGTAACGGATCACTTCGAGCGATCCGCGGTAGTCCGGACCTGTAAGATCGTCAGCGCATTTTGGGACTGGGCCGAGGGGGGATCGATCCTTCAGGGCACGGGTGTCGGCGCAGGGGTGAGACTCGCAGTCGTGGGAGGTGGAAGACATGCTGTACGGCCAAGTAACGAGAAGGAGGTCGGCTATCGGCGAGGTTGAAGCACGCGACTATCGCGTTTACACTCGCAAGGACATCGATCGCATCCCCCAGTTGCAGATGTTGGGCGCTGCGGAGCGCGCCGCCATGAAGGCGGTTTCGGCGGTGCTTCCTTTTCGAGTGAACAACTACGTCATAGAAGATCTTATCGATTGGTCCAATCTCCCCGAGGATCCCATCTATCAGCTCACGTTTCCGCAGCCGGAAATGCTGCGGCGACCCGACTTCTCTCGCATGTTCCGGTTGGTGCGTCGCGGTGCATCCGAGAAAGAGATCCTGGCCGCCGGCAGGGCGATTCAGTCGACGCTGAATCCTCACCCGGCCGGGCAGATGGAGCTGAACGTTCCGCTCTTCGCCGATGACCCGCTGCCCGGAGTGCAGCACAAGTACCGCGATACAGTGTTGCTGTTCCCGGCGCCGGGGCAGACGTGCCACGCCTATTGTACGTACTGTTTCCGCTGGGCCCAGTTTGTGGGTGTGGAGAAACTGAAGTTTGCCAGCCGCGAAGTGGGCTCGTGGGTACGATACCTGGCCGAGCACAAGGAAGTTTCCACCGTCTTGATCACGGGTGGCGACCCGCTGATCATGAAGGCCGGGGTTCTGCGTCGCTACGTCGAGCCGCTGCTTCATCCGTCCCTCGAGCACGTCCGCAGCATTCGGATCGGTACCAAGGCTCAATCTTACTGGCCGTACAGGTTCGTGACGGACCCGGACGCGGACGAGCTGCTGACGCTATTCGAGGACGTCCGGCGAGCCGGCCGGCACTTCGCCTTCATGGCCCACTACAGTCATCCGCGGGAGCTGGAAACGGCGGTGGCGGAGCGCGCGACTCGGAGGATCCGGGACAGCGGGGCGACGATACGCAGCCAGGCTCCGCTCATCCGCCACGTGAACGACTCATCCGATGACTGGGCGGAGATGTGGAGACGACAGGTAAAACTCGGGGTGGTTCCCTACTATATGTTTGTGGAGCGCGACACAGGCGCTAGGAACTACTTCGAAGTCCCCCTGGCCCGAGCGTTGCGGATTTTCAATCGCGCTTACCGGCAGGTCTCGGGTCTGGCGCGCACGGTAAGGGGCCCGTCGATGTCGGCGACGCCAGGCAAGGTCCTCATCGACGGAGTGACCTCGGTCAACGGTGAGAAGGTCTTCGTGCTGAAATTGCTGCGTGGACGTAATCCCGAGTGGGTCGGAAAGCCGTTCTTCGCCCGCTTCGACCCTGAGGCGACATGGCTCGACGATCTCGAGCCCGCGTTTGGAGCAAAGGAGTTCTTTTTCGAGGAGGAGTTCAGGGGAATGTCCGTTGGAAGGTCGGCTGCCCGACGGGTGGAGGAGGAAAGGGCCCAGCTCTCCTAGGACACACAAGGATACGCCAAAGCGCCGTGGGCCTTTCCGATTCTTTCTACAAGCGGTATAACATGACGGCGCCAACGACCCGGGGTGCACCCCCCGGGTTTTTTGAATGGGCGAGGAGGAGAGGGTCAATCTGCAAGAGCTTAAGATGAAGGGCAGATCGGATATCCACCTCGCGTCGGTGCTGGTACTGATCGGCACGATGCTGGTGGACATGATCGGCTTCGGCATCGTCCTTCCGCTGTTGCCGTTCTACGCGACGGAGTTCGGAGCGGCCGACTGGATGGTCGGCCCCCTGGTCGCGTCGTTTTCCGTAGCTCAACTCATCGCCACGCCCTTCTGGGGCAAAATCTCAGATCACTACGGTCGTCGCCCACTGATCCTGGCCGGGTTGGCGTTCTCTGCAGTCTCGTACGTCCTGTTCGGTATGGCCACCACGGTGACCGTTCTGTTCTTATCGCGGATTGTTCAGGGAGCGTCGGGCGGCACGATCGCGGTGGCGCAGGCCTACGTGGCGGACACGACGGCGCCGGAACGTCGCGCTCAAGTGCTCGGCTGGCTGTCGGCGTCCACGGGCGCTGCACTGATGATCGGCCCGGCGATCGGCTCGTGGGCTTACCAGTGGGGAGGGCATTCAGCGCCGGGATTCGTCGCTGCCGGACTTTGCGTCGCGAATCTGCTCTTTGCTCTCCGATTCCTACCGGAGCCGGGCGGGGCACGAGGCCGAGCGGGGAAGACGAAGATCTCGGTCCCGCCGTTGCGCGAGGTACTGCGCACGGCGTTGCGCGAGCCGATGCTAGACATGATCGCGATCTATTTCATCGGGATGGGCGCATTTACCGCGATCACCGCGATCTTCCCGCTCTTCCTCGAGGCCCGTTTCGGGATCGATGAGACAACGGTCGGCTACGTCTTCCTGATGATCGGCGCTGTCTCGGTGCTGGTGCGCGGTATCGCCGTCGGGCCGCTCTGCCACCGATTTGGCGAGCCAGCCGTCTCGCGTGTCGGAGCCGTGCTGCTGGCCTTGGGACTAACGGCAGGTGCGTTTGCCGAGACCTATCCGATGCTCGTGCTCACCATCATTGGCATCTCCGCGGGTACCGGTACGCTGTTTCCCCCACTAGCGGCGCTGATCTCACGCTCGACGGCGCCCGAAGTGCAGGGCAGTACCTTAGGGATCAATCAATTTTTTGGTGGTATGGCTCGGGTGATCGGGCCGTTGTGGGGAGCTGCCGTATTTGATTTCTATGGCGTGTCCGCGCCGTTCTTGACCGCCTCGATCGGAATCGGCCTGGCTTTCTTCATCACACTACGGCTTCGTCGCCCCACCCAGACGGTCGCTGCTGTAACGAGCGACACCGAGCCTGCGGGCCCCGCAGTGTAGCGACGCACAAACTCCTCCCCACCCTCATCTTCGCCTTTGGAGAGGAAACGAAGATGAAGGTGAGAAGGAGTTGTGTGAGTAGGGTCGACTACAGCAGCCGGCGGCGAACGCGGAAGTCGACGTTCTCCTCGATCCACTTCCAGAGGCGGTCTTGCGCTTCGACCTGAGCGCCTGGAACGATCTGACCCGTCCACCCCTTCATTACTTCAGCGTCCACTGTCCACATCCGCACTCGGCGGCGTGGGACGTCCTGCTCCCAGCGCACCGCGATCGTCGGACTGGCGTAGAGCAACCGCACCGTGACGTTCCGTGAGAGGAACTCCAGCGGCTCCAGGTCGATCTTGCGATAGCGATCGTCCTCGCCACCGGCGGTCCGCACCGAGACGTCCGGTACGCCATCGGAGATCACCACGATCGTGATCGGCTTCAGAACGAGGTTCTGCCTCTTGACAAATGTGGCCACCCTCGTGAAGAACGGGTTGAAATCGGTGAACGCATCGTCCGGCTGGAACCAACCCCGTAGATCGTCGTAGATGTCGTCCACCGTCTTGTTCTGAAAGTCGTGAATCGGATGGAACGACTTCGACTCTCCCGGCTTCTCACCACCGATCGACCCCACGAACAGCACGGCCGGCTCGTCCAATCCTCCCAGCTGATTGAGATGGCCGTAGATGTAGTGAGACGCGAAACGGAGAGCGTCGTTGTAATTACCGGTGTTCTGGAACGACCC
Source organism: Gemmatimonadota bacterium (assembly GCA_039589995.1). Classification (GTDB taxonomy): domain Bacteria; phylum Gemmatimonadota; class Gemmatimonadetes; order Palauibacterales; family KS3-K002; genus JBDHGH01. Next base: position 8,353 of record JBDHGH010000059.1, read on the forward strand.
ACTGACATCGATGCCGATGAAGAGGGTCATCCGTGCCTGTTGTTCTGTCTCCTGCGGAACGCAGGCGAATAGAAGCAGGCACAGGGCACCGACTGCGGCGGTCGTAATGCCGCGACGGGTTCCCCTGTTTGGTTCGTTGTGAATTAACACGTCACCCACCTGCCTCTCGTTATCGATGTACGGGGTCCGTCAGGGCCGACGCCGAGTAACTGGCGGTGCCACCCCGCAGAACCTGAATCAGAGTGTCTTTGGCCATGACCTGCTCGAGGTCGGTGAACGGCAACTTGAACGCCGGCCGCGCCGCGATGACGGTCGTGGCGCAGTTCACCGCTTGGGCCAGCAGCTGCAATACGGGCAATGACAACAGCTCGAGCAGCTCGCGGGACTTGGCTCGGAACCACTTGTTCTCGTTCTTCAGAGCGACGATCGGGCCCTTCCACCAATCGGGCTCGGGCGCCATCGGCCGGACGGTCATCGAGGACTCGACCGCCAGCGTGTCGCGGGCCAACACGGCGAGCAGCGCCGGGGTGCCGTAGCGACCGAACAGGAACCAGGTCATCGCACGAATACCGATCCAACCGAAAGAAGCCATTGCGATAGTCGAGCCGAAGCTCATCTGGTAGCCGGTATTGGCGGCGATCCAGGGCGTGATGGCGTCGATGAGCTCACGATACAGGAAGATGACCTCGAAGAACATCACGAAGAACTCGACGAAGAGCATCTGGATGATCGGCTTGATCTGCCGTCTTTCCCAGGCCTCTGCGAGAACCTGAATCGAGGCGAAGCTCCCTGCGATGACTACGAACAGGAACATGAAGAGTATCGGCGCCATGATCTGGCGCGCCTCGATGCCGGCCAAGTCGAAGAAGACTTCACCCACTGTCGGCAGCAAGGTGTACGTGAAGATCAACGCCTCGAGCGCACACCAGGCGATGGTCAACAAGAAGGCGAGCCATGGAACGCCGGGCTTGAAGTACTTGCGGCCCAGCCAGTCCATGAAGGCAAAGGGTGTGCCGGCGACGAGGCGTAGCGACTTGAAGGCGAGCTCGGCAGCCAGCCGCAACAGCCCCCATGCCCAGCCGACCATCTCCCACACAAAACGTGCGACGCCCACCCAAAACAGCCAGATGCTGCGTCCGGTCTCCCACCACAGCATGACCAGCGCGATGAGGAACTCGCGACGGTTCGAGCGGAAGGGAACGGTGTAGAGCGCCAGCATCGTGCACCAGATGGCCACGATCAGCAACAACGCCGGTAGCACCAGGAGCGCGCGCCGGAGAATGATCGCCGTACCGGAACCCGATCCCCAGGCGAATTCGAACATCGTAGTCTGTGCCTCGGGAATCCAGGCGATCAACACCGTCACGAGCTGGAATAGGAACTGCCACTGCTCCGGCAGTGTCGCGATGATGGAGTCGAGCATAGTACCCTCCGGGCCCTTTGAGAGCGATGCAGCATGCAGACGCACCTGCTCCTGGGCGCCGTTCAATCGCTACGCGGGATTAGTAGCTGTTGGCTTGTTTGGGAGATGGACCTGGGGACAAGTCCGCTGGACAGGAAAGCGGCCCTCATGATACCTGCAGGTCGGAGGAGTGTCAAGGAATTCTTTAGTGGGCAAGCATACGTTTACACCCTAATCCCATAGCCCTTGGGAACTTGGCTCGTCCGTGCCCGGTTGGATTTGAGGGGTTGTCGCTGGCGACTCGCGGGGGCACTTTTTCATGTGCCTATTTCTGTGGCCCAGTCGAGGAGTCCTGCATGCTAGCTGGAATTCTGATCGCAGTCGTCGTGCTCTTCGTGATTGCCTATCGTACGTACGGTGGGTGGATGAGCCGCGTTTTCGGGCTCGACGATCGTCACCTGGTGCCCGCGGAGGGGCAGTACGACGGGGTGGACCACGTTCCGACCAAGACGCAGGTGTTGTTGGGACATCACTTTTCGTCGATCGCGGGGGCGGGCCCGATCGTAGGGCCGATCTTGGCCGGACTGTTCTTTGGTTGGCTTCCGGCGTTGCTATGGATCATCGCGGGCTCGATTCTCGTCGGCGGTGTGCACGACTTCGGCGCGACGATCGCTTCGGTGCGCCACAAAGCCCGGTCGGTTGCCGAGCTGGCTAAGCAGTACATCACCCCCCGAGCCTACAAGCTGTTTCTGGCATTCATCTTCTTGGCGTTGATCTACGTGATCGTCGTCTTCATGGACCTGACCGCCGCCACGTTTGTCGATGTAGAGATGAACGGCAGCGGGGTCGCTGTCTCCGCCACCCTCTTCGTCGGGCTCGCCCTGGCCATGGGGTATCTGACGTTTCGGCATGGCATAAGTATCAAGACCGGAACACTGATCTTCCTGCCGTTGCTGCTGCTGGCTATTTGGGTGGGGGACCAGGTAACGGTTCAGAACCTACTGCCGACGATCGGGGGTTCGGGAAAGAACACCTGGAACCTAGTCCTTCTGGTTTACTGCGTGATCGCAGCAATCACGCCGGTCTGGATCCTGTTGCAGCCGCGTGACTACCTGTCGAGTTGGTTGCTGTATCTCTCCGTTATCGGAGCCGGCGTCGGCCTGCTGATCGGCGGCTTGAGCGGCGCCGTCGAGGTCTCGAGAAGTTGGCCGGCGTTGGTGTTGCCGGGCGATGTGTCGGCACTCGGCATCGCGCACCTGGGTCCGCTCTTCCCGATATTGTTCATCACCGTGGCGTGCGGAGCGTGTTCCGGTTTTCACTCCATCGTGGCGAGCGGAACGACTTCGAAGCAGGTCAGCTGCGAGACCGATACGCGCCGTGTGGGCTATGGAGCGATGCTGATCGAGGGTGTGGTGGCGGTGATCGCGTTATCGGCGGTGATGGTGCTGCCGTTCGGCGCCGAGGCGTTCGGCGAAACGCCTATCGCAATCTATGCGGGAGGCATCGGGACGTTCTTGGGCCAGTTCGGTATCCCTCACAAGTTCGGAGCGCACTTCGGCCTGCTGGCGTTGTCGACGTTTCTGCTCACGACGCTCGACACGTGCACGCGCCTGGGCCGCTACGTGGTCCAGGAAGCGTTCGGCTGGGACAAGAACGACGCCAAGAGCAGGATCGTCTCGACCGTTGCCACGTTGGTGCTGCCGGCAATCCTGGTGTTCATGACCTACACGGACCCGGTGACCGGGCAGGTCTTACCGGCCTGGCGTGCGGTGTGGCCCGTCTTCGGCGCGACCAACCAGCTGCTCGCCGCGCTGGCTCTGCTGGCGATCACGGTGTGGCTGAAACGGACCGGTCGGGCTTGGGCATTCGCGGGGGTACCCATGGCCTTCATGCTGGTCATGACGATGAGCGCGCTGGTGCTGCTCACCTTGCAGGAAGGCCCCATGATCATCCGGGCGATTTCGTCGGCGTTGTTCGTGCTCGGTCTGATGCTGTCGGTCGAAGCGGCGCGGGCGTTCCGGTTGGCGGAAATGGGACCGGAGTCGGTTACGCTGAAGCCGGCTGGGGTGGGCGGAGACTAGACTTTCTCGACGTCGCTCGAACCATCAAGTCGCCGGAAACAAGAAAGCGGTATCTGCAACAAGTGCACAAGTGCGCAAGGATTCCGCCTCCCTCGTTGACCGAATACGCACAATCTATTGGGACGCAACATGATAGGGTTCGGCACGCATCTGGCTAACAGATGATCCCACGTAATCCACGACTCCCCGTCGTACACCGAAGGTCGAGAGAATCCAAGCTACATCTAATGGATGGAGTTTGGAGGCGCGACTCACACGCCCGTGGGGTATCTTGCAGGGTATTCCCATTCCTTCGAAGATTGGCAATCGACGTACGGTCTACTCATCCAACCTGCTCGCTTCAGGTTTTGCGATGGTGACGTTTACGCTTCTTATTGCCGCTGTGCTCGGTTGTTACGCGTCTGACCCCGTGGATCCGGCAACCACGACGAGAGCAACAGACCCGACGGGAACGCGGGCGGCGGACGAGTTTGTCGACGCAATCGGAGTGGTGACACATCTCCGATACGGGGGATTATGGACCGAGGAATTCGAGACCATAATCGTGCCGGGGCTCAAGGCTCTTGGTGTTCGTCATCTCCGTGACGGTGGGATTGTGAAAGACGATAACGGCTGGATGGATCAGGTCTATACACGGTTCAGAAAGGTCGCATCAGAGACGGGGGCTGATTTCACGCTGATTGTCTGGCCGCACTTCGATCGTCCGAGCCATATCAATGCAAGTCACGTCGCCAGGCTTGTCGAACGCGTCGGGCTGCAGAATGTTGCGGCATTGGAAGGACTCAATGAGTACGACACGATGGCCGACGTGTTTGGCGGCAGTTCGTTGATTTGGGATGATCAGGTCAAGGACTTCCAACGGGCGGTCTTTGAGGAGGTGCGGGCACTTGGGTACGACATTCCAGTCATTGGACCCAGTATTGCCCACCCAACTAACGCTGCTCGCGTAGGCGACCTGACGGATTTCATGGACTTTGGAAACATTCATTCTTACCCGGGAGGCCAGGTGCCCCTGACTAGGCTGGGGTCGGTGATCTCCGGGATGCATGTGATCAATGGGAGAAAGCCTGTAGTGGCGACCGAGACGGGCTATCACACAGCCACGGCGACGAACGACACCCAACACCCCTATGTGTCAGAGGAGGTCCAGGCCAAGTACACACTTCGCCTCTTGCTCGAGTACTTCAATGCAGGGATAGTCCGAACGTTTGTGTATGAGCTCATGGACGAAGGCACCGATCTAGGTGACGTGCAGCAGCACTTTGGCTTGGTCCGCTTCGATGGGAGCAAAAAGCCAGCGTACAAGGCGCTTCGCAACCTCATTGCGATCCTAGAGGACCCGGGGCCGAGTCATACTCCAGGGAACCTGGACTATGGATTGCTCGGGGATACGATAGGGGTGCATCGGACTCTTCTGCAGAAACGTGACGGACGTTTCTATCTGGTTCTCTGGCAGGAAATCAACAGCTATGACAGTGAGTCCCACCAGGATATTAGTGTGGACTCTCGAAGAATCACGGTGAGTTTCACTCAGCGCTTCCAGAGACTACTCTTGTATCAGCCGCTCTTGTCGGATCAGCCCGTGAGCGAGGCCACTAACTCTTCTCAAATAGTCGTTGATGTGCCCGATCACCCGGTGATAATCGAACTCGAACTGTAAAGACGGGGGCTACGTTCCTCCTCAGCGAAGAGTGCGTGGCCTTTTCGCGAGCCACTTGATTCTCTTCGTGCTGTAGTACGGCCACAGCCATCGATGTCGCCTGCTTAGTCGGAAATCCGGAGTAGCTGCCGATACGTCCTCACTTTCTGTTGGTTTGCATGTGTAACCATGAGCGCGGTTGTATTCTGTAAACACTTCACCCAGCCAAGCGCGATCCTCTTCAGATATGTGTGTCGTCTGTGGTGCTCCTGTTTTTAGAGTTAGTGTTTCCCGCAGATTCGTACCTCGACTCTTGTGAAAAGTCAGGTTACCGAAGCGACAATCCATAATTGAGCTTTCCGGCTTCGGCCAGTCGAGCATGGCGCTATTCCACGTTAGGCCCATGGACTCGCAGGCCGTTCGCAGAGTCTTTTCTGGTTCGGAGAGGAAGGACTCGAAGCGAAGAATCGGCAGACCTTGATCGCGGTGGTATTCCCAGTCCTCGAGAAAACGCCGAAACCTGGTCCGCAAGGGCGGGTCCTCAGCAGTCGTGGAATTTCGTCCGTAGCTTTTCCGAATCAGAGAGCGCCAGACGGTTTCGACATCGCGTACAACCAATAGAGGGACGACTAGACGACCCGCGTCTTCCAGGTATGCCTTCACCTCCGTTGCTCTGAAAGAAGCGATCGTATGTTTGTACCAGCGCAGCCGCGGGTCTTGGAGCGTATCGAGCCACGGTAGAAAATAGTGAGTCTCAGGAAGGAAATCGTATTGGCAGTCAAGTACGCCGTCCATATCGTCACGTTGCAGAAAGCACCAGGAGACCAGTGTAGAGCCGCTGCTCTGCTGTCCGCAGCACAGGTAGAGGATGTTGGCATCCTTGCCGGCGTTGTGAGAAAGGCTGTTCACGCGTGGAGCCTCCTGATACGGTGCATGGACGAATGTGAAGCTCGTGTCGGGACAAGGGGCGCTGTCCGGGGTCGGCGGATGCAGATTTGCCCACTCACCGGGCCGCCAGTGTTCGCTGAAGAAGGTCTCGAATTCGCGATTGGAACACCTCGGGCCCATAACGCTCTGCATGTCCCCGGAGGTTCTCGGCGTCCCAGTTCGTCGATTCACACTTCCGCACTGCTGCGGCGAGGGAAGCCGGCGTCTGTTCCCGAAATAGCACCCCCGTATGATCCTCCAAGACGGTATCCAGCGCCCCACCTGCGCCGTAGGCAATAACCGGCCGCCCTGAAGCATTCGCTTCTAGCGGGGTGATGCCGAAGTCCTCTTCTCCCGGTAGAATGAGGGCTCGGCATCGGGCGAAATACCTCGCGATTTCGGAATCTGCTATACGTCCTAGGAACTCCACGTTTGGGCCGGCCATGTCCTCCAAGGTCGAGCGATCTGGACCGTCGCCGATCACGACCAGCCGGCGCTGTAACATGTTGAACGCTTGCACCACCAGGTCCACTCGCTTGTAGGGCACCAGTCGGGAGACCACTAGAAAGTAATCATCTACCTCATCGGCTGGCGCGTATCGCTCGAGGTCGACAGGGGGAGGGATGATCTCGGCGGAATACCCGTAGTACTGTTCTATCCGTTTTGCGACGATTGTAGAATTAGCAATGTAGACATCCGGTCGCGACGCAGTGCGAAGATCCCACCGTCGAACCGGTCGAAGCAGCCAGGGCAACATAGTACGAACGAGTTTTCCGTACTGTTCCCGCTCGACGTACCGGTCATAGTCAAAGACAAATCGCATTGGCGTGTGGCAATAGCAGACATGAATCGCATCGCTACGGGTAATCGCTCCCTTGGCAAACGCGCTGCTGCTACTTATCACCAGATCGTACTCCTCCAATCGCAAGCTTTCGATCGCGAGGGGGTAAAAGGGGAGATATTTCTTGAAATGTGGTTCAAGAAAGGGGAGGCGCTGCATCCACGAGTGACGGATATCCGCGTCGCGGAGCGCGGGCCAAAGGGACTCTGGATTGACAATTGTGGTGTAGATCGGAGCCTGTGGGAACATTTGGTGTAAGTGCGCCACCACGCGCTCGGCACCGCCCGCTTGGTTCAAGTAGTCGTGAACGATTGCTGTCTTCATCACGAATACCGTATAGAGACGTTGGCAGCGTTACAGATCTCGTCGCTGATCCCGGTCACGTAGGCCTCTCTGCCAAAATTCGCAATTGCTCCGGTTCTGGCTCTTGAAGCCATCGCTGAAGCGGCCTCGGGTGTCTCGAGTAGATAACGAATAGCGCGCGCTAGGTCCGCAGAGTCCTTTGGCAAGAACAGCAGCCCATTCGCCCCATCATCGATGATTTCCGGTGTGCCGCCATTTGCAGCGGCTACAAGTGGCCGCGCTGCAAGCAGCCCCTCGATTAGTACTCGCGCGAACGGTTCCGGCGCGGTGGATGGGTGTACAACGATGTCAACACCCTGCATCAACCGAGGGATATTATTCTGTTGGCCGACGAAGTGCACTCTCTCGGCTACCCCGAGAGTTTGCGATAACTCGCGCAGGGTTTCTTCGTGACAGGCCCCGCTGAACAACTCCCCGCCGACAAACATCGCGTGCACATCCTGCAGCTCTGCCAGGGCCTCGATAACCACGTGTTGCCCCTTCCAGGGTGCTAGTCGACTGAAGCATCCCAACAAGGGTTCCGGTCCAATACGCAGGCGTGAGCGGACCTCCTGGGAGGCTTTTGCTTTGTCGACGTTCAGAAACGGGGCCGCGTCAATGCCGTTGTGTACTACTTTCACCTTGGTTGGCCGCCCGCCTGCTTCAACAAATGCTGTCTTCGCCGCCTCGGATACCGTTATGACTTTGTCGGCCAAATGGTTAGCAAGCGCCACATCCAGCCGAATGTTCGTCCGACTGAAATGCTCGAGAGACAGGATGTCATGCAAATGCCAAATCAACGGGCGTCGGGCTAAACGAGCGGCCACGCTAGCGACAAGGAAAGCCTTCTGAGAATTTGCATAGACGAGGTCAAAGTCCCGAGCTCGTGCAGCCAATTTCCGAACGATGGGAGGAATGCTCACTAGCGCTGACAAACTGGGGAGAGCGGTTTCCCTCCGCACGCGGTGGAATGCGTTCGCTGCCGCAAGTACTTCAACGCGCACCCCCGCTTTCTCGAGCAAAGGCCTGAACGGGCCGTCTGACAAGAGAAGTACTATGCTGGAAGCGCTACTCGCTGTTGCGACGTCAAGAAGGCAGAGTTCTGCGCCCGCTGCCTCGCCAGCATGACTTACAAATAGAACGGCTGGTAGATCTGGGTGCGTTGGCTCGGTTGGGTCTTCACCGTTATCTATCGCTTCGGGCTTAGCGGAACCAGCCATGCTAGTCACCAGTCCGATGGTGTGGTGTTGGTGTTTCTGACTGCGGTGACCCAACGCTATTCGTACGGTGAAGTCTCAGGGTCTCGTCAACAAAATGCCAGAACTGGGGAGTAACGACTTCATAACTGAATACGCGTTCCGCCAATCTCCTCGCCTCGCCAGATCGGGCTTTGAGTTCGTCTGTGCCAAGTTGATCCAGCCATTCAGCGGATTCACGGTGAAACTCAACGCTTTCCGGGTGTGTTTCTGGGAGGCTCCAGCCTGCTGTTCCAAGGTAATCGTAGTAGGCCGGAACAGGAGTCATCGCTACCGGCACACCGCACGCTAGGTACTCCGGAAGCTTAGTTGTGAGGCGGTACATTCCGAGGGCATCCAAAGGCTGAGTGAGAAACCCGATATCCATAGCGTTGATTGCGCTCACCACGTCCTCATGCGGAATCCAGCCGGAGAAAACGATCCTATCGCGTAGTTCTTGAGGCGTTGCACTCTTGAGAGCTGCCAGGCCATCCCCGTCTCCGACGATCAGGACCGATACATCGCTGCGGTTCAGGTATCTCAGCATACCGATGAGCTCAATGCCGCGGACATAGTCGGGCCGTGCGCGCGGGAGGCCACCAACAAAGCCACATACAAGGTGGTTGGGGTTCAATCCGTATCGTGCCTTGAGTTCACGTTTCTGAAGGGCACCTACCGGCCTAAACACGTTGGTATCGACGGCGTCCACGATCGTGGTGGCGCGTCGTGCTCCCCAATTGATCGCCGTTCCTACTAGGTACGGCGAGCAGCCTGCAAATCCTGAGCAAGAGCGATAGAGGGCACGTTCATACAGAGTCCCCCACAAAGACCAAAATCGCCCGCGGATGACACTGAACCACCCACCGATGGGATCGCCGAAGGAAATGATGAAAGGTTGCCCCCACTCAATGCGAGCTCTAATCAGGTTCAGACCCGCTGCAACCGATGGCCCGACTTGAATGGCTAGATCCCACTTCTGAGACTTCAGCAGCCGCCGCAGAGTTCGATAGTTCTGAAATCGTGTGAGCGACTTGTCCAAATCGTGGAACGTGAGATGTGCAGGGTAGTCGGACATTAGGGCTCGGATGCGGCGAGCGTATATGCCACCGTCTGTCGCGACACAGAGAATCCGAGGGCCGCTCTCGTGGTTTGCATCCCGGTGATTCCTACTCAGCGACAATCCGTCATCTCCCATGTGAATCGATCAGGGTTCGGAAGAATCGTACAGCTGAACTGTTAGGTCGCCGTTCCTGTGCCAATGCTGTGCAGCGAAGACGAGGCAAGTGGAAGACCAGAACAGCGCGCCCACGACTCCTGTGAAGGTATGGGTGACTGATAGAATAAGCGCGGAACTCGAAACGGCGACCGCGCGAGCGGCCGTGACCAATAGATCATCCGACGACCGTATCGGTCTAAGAACACGCAACAGGACCGCGCCCAAGGCCACAATGAAAGCCGCGCCACCGAGCCAACCAAAAGTATAGGGGATGTCTAAAAGGCCGTTGTCAAAAGTGAGAAGGCGGCTCGAGTCGTCTACTAGAAAAGTGGCCGTCCCGGAAGCTCCCAGTCCCTTGCCTATTGGGTCTCGCGAGATCGACGCCAGAACCTGATAGGTACTTTCGAGGCGTGCGTAGAGGCTTGCATCCTCGGAAATGTAGGTAAAAGTATTGAAACGATCTCCCACGACATAGGCTGCGGACTCGAGATCCACAAATTGACTGGCTGGTAGTGCCAAGAAAAGGACGGCGATCAAAGCGCCGGCAGCGATTT
>JBDHGH010000060.1:0-18310 GCA_039589995.1 Gemmatimonadota bacterium
TCAGCCACAGCGGTATCCGCCGACTCGCGCCTGGTATTCGTGGCCTTCGGAGCCGCGCTCATCCCCATCATGTTCACGTACGGGGGCTGGCAGAACCTCAACTACATCGCCGAGGAGATAAAGCAGCCGCAACGCAACATCCCCGTCGCGGCCATCGTGGGTACGGTCGTGGTCGTCGCCGTCTACGGGCTGGTCAACTTCGTCTACCTGAAGACGCTGGGACACGGCGGCCTGGCGAACACGATGACGCCGGCGGCGGATACCGTGAACGCGATTCTCGGGACTGCCGGCGACCGACTTATCGCGCTGACTATCGCCATCTCGACCTTCGGGTTCCTCGACTTGACGATGCTGGCGCCAACCCGGGTCTATTACGCCATGGCCGCGGACGGCGTGTTCTTCGACCAGGTCGCCAAGCTCCACCCGCGCTACCAGACGCCGTCGCTGGCCATCGTCCTGCAGACCGGCTGGGCGATTCTCCTCCTGCTCACCGGCACCTACGCGCAACTGGTCGACTATGTCGTCTTCGCCGACTGGATCTTCTTCGGACTGGCCGCCGCTACCCTGTTCGTCTTCCGCAAGCGCTACCCGCTCGCCGAGCGCCCATCGGGAACATTCGCCACGCCCGGCTACCCGTTCGTGCCAGGCGCGTTTGTCTTGGTCGCCATATGGATCGTGATGAGCGTGCTGTGGACGAGCCCGGTTAGCTCGGGGATTGGGGTGTTGATTCTACTTACCGGGATTCCGGCATACATGTTCTGGGCGAGGAGACCTAGTGGGAGTAGGTGAGTAAACGAGTAATAGAGCAATCGAGACTGCGAGTGGGTAGTTGGGTTCGAGTAAAAGGCCCACTTCCCACTCGCAGTCTCTGCTTCTCTGTTACTCGTTTACTCACCTACTCCCAATCGTTTACTGCCTACAAAGCCTCGAACCACTCCACAATCTTCTTCCGCATCGCTTCATCAGGGTACCGCCCATACGCCGCGCCCATGTTGTCCTCCGCATGGTGCGCTTTGGTCGTCGCCGGGATGGGGCACGTCACCGCCGGATGGCCGAGGATGTACTTCAGAAACAGCTGGCCCCAGCTGGCCGCATCGAACTCCGCCGCCCACTCGGGCAGCGTCTGGCCTTCCACCGCCTCGAAGAGGCGGCCGCGCCCGTACGGCAAGTTGACCAGGACGGCCATGCCTCGGTCGGCCGCGAGCGGGAGCAGGCGTTCTTCCGCTTGCCTCTGGCCCAGCGAGTAGTTGATCTGTACGAAGTCGAGATCTTCCTTCTCCATCATGGCGGCGAAGTCTTCGTACTGGCGGCCGCTTGAGGTGGTCATCCCGATATAGCGGAACTTACCCTCGGCCTTCCAATCGCGAAGCGTCGCCAGTTGGTTCTGCCAGTCCCGCAGGTTGTGGATCTGCATCAGGTCGATGACTTCACGGTGGAGCACCTCCATCGAGTTCTCCATCTGCTCGATGCCGGCCTCGACTCCCTCGGTCCTCACCTTGGTGGCCACGAAGAGCTTATCGTACAAGTCCAGCTCCTCGATCAGGTTGCCGCAAACGACCTCGGCCTTTCCATAGCTGGGCGCCGTGTCCAGCACGGTGCCGCCCATATAAGTGAAGGCCTTCATCACTTCGATGAGCGGAGCGAGCTGTTCCGGTGTCGATTCCGCGTTGAACGTGCGCGCCGTCCCCAGCCCCACCACCGGGATCATCTCGCCCGTCGACGGGATGGGGCGCTTGTTGATGGGCCCGCCCTGGGCGAACGCCGGCATCCGGCCAAACGCCAGGGCCGCGCTGGCTCCTGCGGTAAGCTTCAACATGTCACGCCGGGAAAGGATCATGGCTCGTACTCCGGTATTGGGTTGGGATTGGCTACAGCGAAACAGTCTGAGAAACGACGCCTCTGGTCACAAGTCGATCGACATGGCAGGGCGATCCAGCTTGACTCTGCATCTGCCGACACGCAGGATATGTCTGTCTCCGAATGGAAAGAAGTTGAACGTCGAACGTCGGACGTCGTGCGTTGACCGTTGAACGACCCACTCTACTACTAATCGGCCTCGGCGATCTCGGCGGTGTCATCCTCGAACTGCTGGCCCGAGATGCGTCGTTGGGACGAATCGTCGCCGCCGATCGCGACACCGAGCGCGGCACAGCCCGCTGTAACCTGGCCCGGATCGGGGCCATGGCCCAGGGCCTCGAGCCACAGATCGATTTCACACCCATCGACCTGAACGACAAAGCCGCCGTAGCCGAAGTGGTGAACCGGGAATCCCCGGACCTCGTACTCTCCACGGCTTCAATGATGACCTGGTGGCTTCCGGATCTGCTGCCCGAGCCCCAGGCCAGGCGCATCAAGAGCGCCGGCTTCGGTGTATGGCTGCCCGTACATCTCACTCTAACACTCAAGCTGATGGAGGCGCTGCGGGAGGCCGGCTACCGGGGGCGTACCCTGACGGCCCCCTTCCCCGACGTCGTGAACTGCATCCTCGGCAAGCTGGACCTGGCGCCGACGTGCGGGATCGGCAACCTGGACGAGATCGTCCCGAAAATCCGATTCCTGGCGGGCCAGCGCTTAGGCGTGCCGGCAGCCGAGATTCGCGTGACACTGGTCGCGCACCACGCGCTGGAGCCCTACGTATTCGGAAAAAAAGGCGAGCCACCACCCTTCTTCCTGCGAGTCGAGCATGACGGCCGGGATGTGACCGTCGAAGTCGACGCCGATACGCTGCTGTTCGCCCCCTACCCACTGCCACCGGGGGCGGCGATCCACTTCCTGACCGGTGGCTCGACACTGCGCCTGATCCGGGCACTATTCTCGGAAGAAAAGTCGTATCTGCACGAGCCCGCTCCGGGGGGATTGCCCGGCGGATACCCGGTCACGGTCAGCAGCGAAGGTGTCTGGCTTCACCCGATCGACGGCCTCACCCACGACGAGGCAATCTCGATCAACAATCGCTCGCACGCTTTCGATGGGATCGAGCGTATCGAAGACGACGGTACGGCCGTTTTTGTCAGCGAGCGAGCACAGATCCTGGAAGAGGAACTGGGCTACGCGTGTGATCGCCTGTCACCCGAAGAAGCCGAGGACCGAGCCGTGGAGCTGATCCGCTGCTTTCGCGCTTACGCGAAACACCATGGCGTGGAGGTCTAGGGGAATCGCCATGGCCTTCATCGACTACGTGCCTGAAAAGGATATTCCACCCGAGGACCGTGTACCGGACCGAGACAACATCGTTCGAATCCACGGTGTCCACAGTCGGACGATGAAGCACCACTACGATCTGTACCGGGAACTGATGTACGGGACTGGCCCGCTGACACGTGCGCAGCGAGAGATGATCGCCGTCGTGGTGTCGGCGGCGAACGAATGTCGTTATTGAATTGAACACCACGGAGCGGGACTCCGTCGGATACTGAAATCTAAAGGAATGGAAAGCGCGGAGTTGGACGGACTTCTGGTGGCGCTGACTTCGGGCGACCATGCCAGCGTGTCGTCCGAAGCCGATCGGGCGATGCTCGACTATACGAACAAGCTGACGTTGGCGCCCCACGACGTGAACAAAGACGATATCATACGCCTTCGCCAAGAAGGATTCGACGACCTTGCCATCCACGACATCTGTGCGATCGCGGCTTACTTTGCTTTTGTGAATAGAATCGCCGACGGTCTGGGCGTCGAGCTCGAAGAGCCTTCATAGCACGCTCATAGGAGCGATCGATGAACTATGTGACCGCGAAGTCAAAGGCGCTGTATGACCGCGCCGTCAAAGTCATGGTGGAGGGCGGCAGTTCACCGTCGCGAGGGCCCGCCGTTTACGGCGCGTATCCGCTCTTCATAGACCGGGCCGAGGGCGCCTACGTCTATGATATTGACGGCAACAAGTACCTGGATTGGATGATGGCCTACGGCGCCCTGCCACTCGGCCACGCGCACCCTCGCGTCGTCCACGCGATCGACGCCGCCGCAGCCGAGGGCACACTGTTCGCTTCCGCTACCGAGGTGGAAGTTGAGGTCGCCGAGCAAATCCAAAAGATGGTCCCCAACGCCGAGCGCATCCGTTTCGCCAACACCGGTACCGAAGCGGCGATGGCCGCCATTCGACTCGCCCGCGGCTATAGCGGCAAACCTCTGTTCATCAAGTTCGAGGGGCACTACCACGGCTGGTACGACGACTTCCTCGTGAACGCGCATCCCCACGCTGTCGTCTCTCTCGGACACAAGAACGACCCGATCAAAATCGCCGAGAGCTCGGGGCTGAACCGCCGGTCGCTGGACGACACGATCGTCGTGCCCTGGAACTCGCTGATCGCGCTGGAACGCGCCATCGAGACCTACCGCGGTCAGATCGCTGCCGTCATCACCGAAGGCGTGATGGCCAACATGGGAGTGATCCCGCCGGAGCCGGGCTACCTGGAGGGCGTGAGGAAGTTGACCCGAGCAAACAACATCTTGCTGATCATGGATGAAACGGTCACCGGCTTTCGCGTCGCGGCGGGCGGATGCCAGGAGCACTACGGTATCGACGCCGATATCGCGTCGTTTGGGAAGGCGTTGGGCGCGGGTCTCCCGGTGGCAGGGTTCGTCGGACGCGCGGAGATCATGGAAGCACTCGCCTGGGGCGGCGTGCTTCACTACGGAACGCAAAACGCTTCACGAGTCGGGCTGTTCGCCGCACGGGCCAGCTTGAGCGAGATGACCGCCGGCGGCGGTAGCTACTTCAAACACACCTGGAGGATCGGCGAGATGCTGGCCGACGGGTTGCGGCGGCTTTTCGAAGACACCGGCACCGCAGCGATCGTTCAGAACGTAGGCCCCATGATGCAGATCATGTTTACCGACCGGCCAGCGATCCGCGATTACCGAGAGTTTTGCCAGCATGTCGATCGAACGAAATATCAGCGCTTCGCCTGGGCGCTGTTCAAGCATGGCGTATACATGTCACCTTCTGCCGCACTGCATTCGGTGGCCTCTTCAGCGCACAGCGAAGACGACGTGACTTTCACGTTGGAAGCGATGAGAAAGGCGCTGGCCGATGTCCAAGGGTGAGTCACAGGGGATGAAGAAACCGCTGGCCGACAAGGTCGCGCTAATCACCGGGGGCGCCTCCGGCATAGGGCGAGCGACCGCAAGACTGTTCGCGGAAGCCGGCGCAGGTGTGGCGATCGTCGACCTGGACGTGGCCGGCGGCGAGAACGTCGCACGCGAGATCACCGGCAAAGGCGGTCGAGCCCTGTTCGTCCCCGGCGACGTGAGCCAATCGCAGGATTGCCAGGAAGCGGTCGATCGCACCGTCACCGCTCTGGGCAGCTTGGACATCCTGTTCAACAACGCAGGGATCATTCGTCGCGCCAACGTGCTCGAGATTTCTGAGGAAGATTGGGACCAGGTGATGGCGGTCAACCTCAAGTCGGTCTATCTGATGTCGCGATTCGCGATCCCGGTGATGTTGGAGGCCGGCGGTGGCGTCATCATCAACACATCCTCCGGCTGGGGGCTTGCCGGCGGCCGCCGCGCCGTTTCCTACTGCGCCTCGAAAGGCGCTGTGGTGATGCTGACCAAGGCGATGGCGCTGGACCACGGAGAGCAGAACATCCGCGTGAACTGCATCTGCCCCGGCGACACCGACACCCCGATGTTGAGAAACGAAGCCGAACAGCTGGGCGAGCCCGTCGACCAGTTCCTCGACGAGGCCGCTCAGCGTCCGCTGCCCGGCGTGCTCAACCCGGAGGATATCGCCAACGCCGCGCTCTATTTGGCGAGCGACGCGTCGTCTTCGGTGACCGGGATATCTCTCATCGTCGATGGCGGCGGCCTGGCTGGAACGGGATAGGAGAGACCATGCGAGGGCTACAAGACAAACGTGTATTGGTCACCGGCGGTGCCAGCGGGATCGGGGCCGCAACGGCCGCGCGTTTCCTCGAGTCGGGATCGCGCGTGGTGGTTCTCGATCGCGACGAAAAAGGCTGCGAGCGAGTCGGCCGAGAGCTGACCGGCTTGACCGGAACGATCTGCGCGGACGTGTCGGATCCCGCAGCGGTCGAGGCGGCTTTCGATCAGCTCGACGAGCTGCTTGGCGGACTGGATATGGTGATCAACAACGCTGGGATCAGTATTCGGCACGACCTCCTCGACATCACGCCCGAGGAATGGCGACAGGTCCTCGATGTGAACCTGAACGGAGTTTTCTTCGTAGCGCAGCAGGCGGCACGACGAATGCTCGCCCAGGGCTCCGGCGTGATTCTAAACATGGGATCGACGAACGCGCTCGTTGGCTACCGCTACTACGCCGACTACAACGCTTCAAAGGCGGGGGTCGTGGAGTTGACGAGATCGCTGGCCTTAGAGCTGGCGCCGAAGGTTCGCGTGAACGCGGTCTGCCCGGGCTACATCATGACGCCCATGCAAGAGGCCGAGTACACGACCGAGATGATCGAGGAACTGAACGCGAAGATCCCGCTGAAGCGCCACGGTCGACCCGAGGAGGTCGCCGCGCTGTTCGCTTTTCTCGCGTCGGACGAGGCGGGCTACATCACGGGGCAAACCTACGTGATCGACGGCGGCGAGACGGCGGGCGGGTTAGCCAGCCGATAGCGCTCTATTCGTAGCGCAAGGCGACCATCGGATCGACGCGCATGGCGCGGCGCGCCGGCAGGTAGCACGCGAGCAGCGCCGCCGCCGAAAGCACCACGGCTACCGCTGCGAAGGTCCACGGGTCGATCGCTCCGATGCCATACAGGAGACTCCCAAGCAACCTCGACAGGGCCAGCGCCGCCACCAGCCCGATGAGAAGGCCGATTACGACCGGTCGCATACCCTGCTTCAACACCAGCAGCAAGATGTCGTTGCGGTCGGCGCCTATGGCGACCCGCAAGCCGATCTCCTGAGTTCGCCGACTGACCGAATAGGCGATCACTCCATAAATACCCACCGCAGCCAAGATCAGCGCGACGATGGAGAAGGCCAACATCAGAGTGGTCGAGAATCGCATGCGCGCCAGCGATTCACCGAGTATCCGCTCCATCGGTTTCACGTCGTATATCGGTAGCGTCGAGTCGAACTGTCGAACGGCGGCACGTACGGCGGCCAGAGTGGCATCGGCGCCCACCTCGCTACGCACGACCGCGGACATGCTCCGCGACCAGGCCATCTGCGCGTACGACACATAGACGCTGGGGTTCGGATCGTCTCTCAGCGTGGCGTGACGGACACCGCCCACCACTCCGACGATTCGGAATGGCTGGCCGTGGAATCCCAACCGGACCCCGATCGGGTCTTCCTGCGGAAAGTGTCGACGAACGAAAGCGTCATTGACGATCACTACGCCTTCGCTGTCCACATCATCGCGACTCTCGAAATATCGACCCTGGACCAAGCGGACGCCCATCGCCCGAAAATAGTCCGGCGTAACGATCGCGAAGTTCACCGAGCGATTCTCCTCCACCGGCACTTCCGTCTCCCCTTCCTTGAGAAACGAGGTGCCTCCTCGGTCTACAGCCAAGGGGATGCTGTTGATGAACCCTGCCGACGCGACGCCGGGTGTCGCGTTCAGCTGCCGCTCGAGCTCGAGGTACGCCGCGATCCGTTGCGCATCCTCCTGATAGCGCGACTCGGGCAGTGACATGCGCAGGGTCAGCCGGTCAGCGACCTCGAACCCGGTGTCCACCGTCTGCAGGTTCACGAAGCTCCGGATCAGCAGGCCGGCCCCCACCAGAAGCACCAGCGAGAGACCGACCTCGGCCACGACCAGGGACGATCGCAGATTCGAACCACGCCGTCCCTCCGACGTTCCGCGACCGGCATCACGCAAAGATTGGCTGAGGCTTTCGCCGGCCCCTTGGAGGGCCGGTGCCAGACCGAACAGCGCGCCGGTGAGAAGCGTGACCAGAAGCGTGAACCCGAGAACGCGGGCATCCAGGCCCACCTCGCCCAGGCGCGGGATGTCCTGCGGGGCAAGTTGGACCAACGCGCGGGCCCCAAGAACGGCCAGGATCAGTCCGGTAATGCCTCCGAGGACCGACAGCCCCAGGCTCTCGGTGAGCAGCTGCCGCACCAAGCGACCGCGACCTGCACCCAGCGACGCCCGCACCGCGAACTCTTTCAGTCGGGCCGTTCCTCGGGCGAGCAAGAGGTTCGCCACGTTGACGCACGCGATGAGAAGCACCAGGCCCACAGCGCCCAACAGGATTAGCAGCTGAACGGTCACATCCCCGAGCACTTGCCGATCCAACGGCGTCAAAGTGACATCCCATCCTTCGTTGCTCGACGGGTAGGACTGTTGCAACCGAGCGGCGAGCGTGTTCATCTCGGCTTCCGCCATTCCAAGGTCCACACCGTCTCTCAGCCGGGCAATCACGGTCATGAAGTGTGCGCCTCGGTTTCCGTTCGCCATATCCATGGCGAACGGAACCCAAAGCTCGGTCTGTTCGGTGGGAATCGCGCCTTCTAGCACGATGGGAGGCGGAAATTCGAATCCCGGCGGCATCACGCCCACCACGGTGTAAGCGAAGCCGTTCAGCCGGATAGAACGCCCCACCAGATCGGGGTCGCCGCCGAAACGAGTCTCCCAGCTTCCGTGACTGAGCAGCACTACCCGCTCACTGCCTTCGCGATCGTCTTCCGGGGTGAACGGCCGGCCGAGCAACGGTGACACACCGACCATGGACAGCATGCCTGCGGTGACCTGAGCGCCGCGGATGGCAGTGGCCTCGCTCTCTTGCTCCAGGATGTACCGCCCGCGACCGAACGCGCCTATCCCGCTAAAGACCTGGTTCTGGTCGCGCCAGTCGGCATAGTTGGGAGGCGATGCGAACATGAACGGCAGTCCGCGCGCCGGGTTGCGTTCCCACACGACCACCAGGCGCTCCGGATCCTCGTAAGGAAACGGACGCAACAGCACACCGTTGACCACGGAAAAGATCGCGCTGGTTGCACCGATACCCAGCGCCAGGGTCAGTACAGCTACAACCCCAAACCCCGGCCTGCGCCGCAGCATTCGAAGGCTCAACCGCAGGTCCTGCATCAGACCGCGCATGCTTATCCTCCATCGTCCAGGTCAGGCATGACCGTTCCTATTCCTCGCTCGGCGACAGCGCGGGTCTGGTCCAGGAACGACCGCGGGATCGTTCGGGTGGTTCCGAAGATGTAGACGAATCCGGACCCTGAAGAACCACCGTAGTTCTTTACCCAAACTGAAGCGCGACCGTCCTCATCGACGGCCAGGGCTTCGGTGACCTGCGTCGAATCGACTCCAGAAAGAGTCATCCACCAGTCGGTCAATCCCCATCTCTCCCCTGCCGTGGTGACGTAGGCCGCGTACGGGTCCAGGTCGTAGCGTGCGAAATCGACCCCCAGCAGGGCCGCCGTGCGCTCCTTCTCGAAAGCCGTGTACTGGCCCTGGCCGTCGCGCACTATGCTCATCGGCGGATACCCCAGCCAGACGATCTTGCCGCCTCGATCCAGATAACGTCGGGCCAGCACCGTGTCCGCCGGTGCTCGCGCCACCGTACGCGGCAGATCGTCCATCGCGAACACCACGACGCTGCCCACCGCGCTCACGCCACTACCTTCGTTAGATGCCTGCATGAAGGCTGCGAGTTGGAACCGGTCCAGGACCTCGTATCCCCAAGCCTCGAAGTAATCGCGCACGCCCTCGTGGTCGGCGAGCGTGTTCCAAGCCACGCGATCGGCGTCCCAATACACGGCTCGTCGGGGCGGTGGCCCTGAGGCCAGGCGGATAGAGTAAACACCGCCATCATCGCTACCCACATAGATATGATCACCGTCGACAACCGGTGATGACATGACGGCCCCACCAAACCTCATGTCCCACCGCAAAGAACCGCTCTGCTTGTCGAGGGCGAGCAGGCGACGCCCTTGCGTGCCCACGTAAAGAACATCCCCGGATATCGCCGCAGAGCTGAACACGCGAACGCCCGTTTCGAACCTCCAATTCTCCTCTCCTGTCTCGACGTCGAGCGAATGTATGTACAGCCCGTCCGAAGTCCCCGAGACCAGCATTCCGTCCGATATCGCTGGAGACGCGAGTACCCAGGGCGTAGTGTGGTCGTAGCGCCAACGCAATTTCCCGGAGGCGGCGTCCACCGCGTACGTGCCGCCGTCGCGCGAGCCGAAGTAGACCGTTCCGTCAACCACAGCCGGCGACGATTGAACCGTCTTCCGATCGAAACCCAACTCCGCCGAAACGTGCGAAACACCGTCGGTTTCAAACCGCCACAGCAGACCACCCATCTCCAGGCCGATGGCGTAGAGAAAACCGTCGGCGCTGCCAACGTACACCACACCGTCCGCAACGGCTGGAGACGAGCGCACTCGTCCATCGGTCTTCACGCTCCAGCGTTCCTCGCCCGTTTCCACATCGAAGGCGTATACGCTGCCGTCTCCCGATCCGAAGATCACCGTGCTATCGACGACCACTGGGGACGACGAGAAGAAATCCCATCCTTCGTTGCCCCACTCCCACGCGTGATCGTCACCCGTCGGGACTCCCCATACGAGACGACCGTCCACGCGATTGACGGCATAGAAGTCATTCGATCGATCGCCGAAGTAGATGAGATCCCCGTATCCGGCGGGCGATGAATGAACCGGGCTTCCGGCCTCGAAGCGCCAACGCTCGCGGCCGGTGCTTCGTTCGATGGCGTAGAGGTTCCCGTCCCCACTGCCTATCACTACGAGATCTGAGTCCACCAAGGGCGAACCCCGCACTGGCCCGTCGGTTTGAAAGGACCAGTCGGTTATCCCGTGATCGTCCGCAGAAACTTCGCCATACACACCCGAGTGATGCGGGCCGCCGCGAAACATCCCGCTCAACTCCGGGGCCGGGCGGTCGGCACACGATGTGGTGAGGACTAGGATTGGAAGTGAGGCTAAGGCGAGACCGCGGAGAGCGAGAATCCGGGCCACGGGGCGAGATCGGTCCGAGTCGATGTCCATGATTATCCTCTGACCCATTTGATGTAGTATGACTTCGGATATCCAAGCCATCTTAGCATTATATACAGTCCATGACAAGGCATATTGCCGATATTGCCTAGAAAACATCGATCAATTATCTTGTAATACCTTGTAATACTCGTCCCAATGCGAATCGTGCGGGTGCCCCACGCAAGAAGCGAGATCACGGTATGTGGAGCCACCGAGCGTTTATGGCAGTCGTGTTCGCCTGCCTGACCCTCTTCGGGTGCGGCGATGACAGTACGGGTCCTGAGACCGCGGCGACGATATCCCTCAGCGCAGGAAACGACCAGGTCGCGACCGTGGGAGACTGGTTGGCTCAACCCCTGGTTGTCGTGGTAACGAATTCGGACGGGCGCGGCGTGAGTGGTGTCACCGTGTCCTGGTCCGTTGTCGATGGGACGGGCAGCCTGTCCGCCTCCTCGAGCGAAACGGATGCCGATGGGCTCGCGTCAATCGAATGGCGAATGGGAACGGAAGCGACGACCGGTAACACCATAGCTGCAACAGTTGACGACCTATCGGGTTCGCCGGTCAGCTTCACCGCGACATCGCGACCGGACGCGGCCGCAACGCTCACCAAGATCGGCGGTGATGGCCAGACGGGACCCGCGGGGTTGACGCTTCCCATTCCCCACTCTGTCCTCGCCGCGGACCAATACGGCAATCCCGTCCCTGGCGTAACTGTAGGTTGGTCGGCGCAGGTAGGCGGCGGCTCTGTCGCTCCCGATTTCTCGACGACGGGCGCAGACGGAATCGCGACCAGCGAGCGCACGCTGGGGCCGTCGACTGGGCTGCAGTCCACGACATCGTTTCTGCCCGACGTCAGCACTGCGGTCGTCACCTTCATGGCTACCGCCACAGGCGTCGCGAGCTCGGCGTTCAGGGTCGCCGACGTCCAACAACGGTAAGCACGAGGGTCACTCATGCCTGAAGCCGCGAACTCGAAAGTCGACGCGTTAGACCGAAAGATCTTGAGCGCCCTCATGAGCGACGGCCGAATCACGTGGTCCCGGCTAGCGTCGCAAGTCGGGCTGTCCGGACCCTCGGTCACGGATCGAGTCAAGAAGCTCGAGAAGGCGGGCGTGCTGGAGGGTTACACCGCGCGAGTCGAGCCCGAAGCGGTCGGAT
This sequence comes from Gemmatimonadota bacterium, assembly GCA_039589995.1. Taxonomy (GTDB): domain Bacteria; phylum Gemmatimonadota; class Gemmatimonadetes; order Palauibacterales; family KS3-K002; genus JBDHGH01. Next base: position 12,106 of record JBDHGH010000060.1, read on the forward strand.
ACGGACTGCTGGCATTCGTCTCCGTGGGGGTCTGGGATCCCGGTCAGCACGAGCAGTTGATGAAATGGGCCCGCTCGACGCCGGAGGTTCAGGAGTTTCACATCATCGCGGGCGAGTACGACTACCTGCTCAAGATCCGATGCCGCGACTCGGGGCATCTCGAGCGCTTGTTGCGCAAAGACGTGCGAGCCGTCGCCGGCGTGCTTCGCACCAACTCGACGATCGTGATGGCCACCAAGAAGGAGACCTCCGCGGTTCCTCTCAAGGACGCGGAACCGGAGTAGTCTGTAATGTCACGTCACCGGACCTCCCGAACGAAATATCTACGCGCTCTACTCGCGGCGATGATATCGCTGTCACTCCTGACCTGCGGATCGGAGAACAATGGGGGACCGACCGGTTGGGAGACCGGTACCGGCGGTGTGCTATTCATCGGCAACAGCCTCACGTATACCAACGACCTTCCGGGCCTGGTCGAGGCGCTCATCGATTCGGCCGGCGCCGGTCCGGCCAACATCGCCTGCGTAGCCTACGCCGCCTACGGCCTCGAGGACCATTGGTTCACGGGGGAGGCGCGTGGCGCCATCGACGATGGAGACTGGGAAGTCGTGGTGCTCCAGCAAGGGCCGTCGGCCACCGAGGGACGGCCGTCTCTACTCGAGTACTCGCAGCTGTTCGCCGGTGAGGCGTCGAAGATCGGCGCCGAAACGGGATTATATATGGTGTGGCCATCACGTGCCCGGTCCGACGACTTCGACGGGGTCAGCGACTCGTACGCCACGGCGGCCGATCTTGTGGATGGAGTTCTGCTTCCCGCTGGCGAGGCGTGGCGCGAAGCGTGGCGACAAGATCCCGACCTCCCGCTCTACGGGCCCGACGGGTTCCACCCCAGCCTGGCCGGGACGTATCTGGCGGCGCTCGTCATGGTCGAGCAGTTGACGGGCTGCTCGCCCGTCGGCCTGCCTTCCGCCGTGGACCTGCCCAGCGGAGGATTCTACCAGGTGGGGCTGGGGGCCGAGAGAATCACGATACTGCAGGAAGCAGCCGCGGAGGCCAATCGGCGCTTCGGCGCCTCGGATTGGCTCGGCCTCGAGGGCGGCCGGTGTCAGCCCAACGCATCGGAGTCGTTTACCCGCACCGAACGCAGAGGCTGCAGCGGCTCGGCCGTATTCTCACCGCCTTCCGACCAGAGGTAAGCCGCTCGTTAGAAGCGATACATAGTGCTCTAGCCCCTCCATGCCGGGCGATTGTAGGTTGTTGCCGGCGTGCGCCCCAGGACGCAGGTTGCTGGGACGCTATTTCACTCGCGGGAGGATGAATGGGCCAGGAACCACTATTTACCGACCTGATCGGCGTGATGGCGATCATCACGATGATTCCCGTCTTCTTCGTCTGGCTGGAGAAGAAGACGAAGTGGAAGGTTTTCGACATTCTGCCGGCAATCATCTGGATCTTCCTGACGCCCATCTTCCTCAGCAACCTGAGCGTCATCCCCAACGTCCCGGCCGTCATTCCAAGATCGAGCCCGATCTACGCCACGTTCCGGACGTTCGCGGTGCCAATGTTCATCGTGCTCATGCTGCTCGACATCAACATCAAAGAGGTCCTCAAGGTGGCCTGGCGCGGGGCGGGTGTGATGGTACTCGGCACCTTTGGGATCGTTGCCGGGGCGGTGCTGTCGTTCTGGATGTTCAGGAGCGGACTGCCGCCGGACACCTGGCGCGGCTACGGCGCGCTGGCAGGCAGCTGGATCGGCGGCACGGGCAACCTGGCCGCCGTGGCCGAAAGCCTGGACACGCCAGGCGAAATGGTGGGCATGGTCGTGCTCGTGGACAACTTCGTCTACGTCGTCTACTTCCCGATTATCCTGACGTGTAGGAAGTGGGCCAAGAGCTTCAACCGCTGGACCGGCGTATCTCAGGCTCAACTCGACCACTTCACCGAGGCGTCGGCGGGGGTCGAACAGAAGAGCCACGAGGTCCACTTCACGGATTTGCTTACCCTCATTGGCTGGGCCTTTGCCGCGGTCCTCGCGGCCAACTTCCTCGCCGGCTTTTTCCCCGAATTCGGGAGAGTCATGACGGAGAAAACCTGGGCGATCTTGCTGGTGACGACGATCGGAATTGGTCTGTCTGCGACGGCGCTACGCAAAGTGCCCGGCACGATGCCGCTGGCCATGACGCTCACGTACATCTACATGACGATGATGGGCGCACAGGCGGATCTGAGTAAGATCGGGGGCGCGCAATGGTTCCTGGCGGCGGGCTTCATCTGCATCGCTGTTCACTTCGTCTTCATCGTCCTCGGCGCCAAGCTGTTCCGCATCGATGTGAGTATGGCGGCAGTATCCAGCGTGTCGGCGGTGGGAGGAGCGGCGTCGGCGCCGGTGGCGGCGGCATATCATCGGGAGGAGCTTGTCCCGATCTCGATCATGCTGGCGCTGTTGGGTTATGCGCTGGGCAACTACTTGGGCGTCGCTACGGCGTTCCTCTGCAACCTGATGACGTAGCGAGTTCGCCGCTTCGTTTGTTAGTTACGCACACCCGTGATCTTGAAGCTGTAGGCCGGCCCAGGCGGCAGATCGTGAAGCGGTGCATCCGGCATATGGACCACGATATCCGCACCCACCCTCTCCCACTTCAATGGGTCCTCGAATCCGAGTAGCCTTACCGAGGCATCGTCAGCCAACGCGATTTCCCTCACACGTAGCTGTCTGTAAGGGAGCACCGGCGCGATAGCGTACACCGTGTGGGGTCTGGACGTGAACCAAACCTCTTTCACCGCCTCGCCCGCTTCAGGCTCGACAGTTAATCGCAGGATGTCGTAGCCTGTTTGGAAGTCGCCTTCCGGCGGCTCGGGAATCGCCCCCTCGCTCCACTGGAAGGGCCGCACCCACTCGCGCGTCCCGTAGATCGCCTCGCCGTTCACGGCCAGCCACGCGCCGAGTTCGAGCAATCGGTCCTGCATGATGACCGGGATCCGGCCGTCCGCTGTCGGGCCGACATCGAGCAAGAAGTTGCCACCGCGACTGACGATATCGATCAGCATGTAGATGAGCGTCCGTGCCGACGCGTAGTCCTCGGCCCGTTCAATCCGGTTGAAGCCGTAAGAGCGGCCGACGGCTCGACTTTCCTCCCAAGCATGTAGGCCCGTCTCGAAGCCGGAGCCATACTCGGTGGTGAAGTAGCCACCGTGCTTTCCGCGACCGCCGCCGTACCAGCGGTCGTTGATCGCCACGTGGTCTTTGCTCGGCGATTCGTTCAACAGCCAGGCGACAAGTTCGGCGCTCCGCCACACGTCGTCCCCGTGGTCCCAGGCTCCGTCGGCGAAGATGACGGACGGCGCGTAGCGCGTTACGAGATCTTTGAACTGAGGGTGATAGTGCTGGATTGCGAACGCTTTCGGGTCAGACAGGTAAAGAGGGTTGAACCATTCATAGATGGAGTAATAGAGCCCCATCCGCAGGCCCCGGTTCCGCACGGCGACGGTCAGGTCGCCGACGAGGTCGCGGCCCGGGCCGATCTCGACGCTGTTCCAACGCCGGCCCCACGTCGCGCTCGCCTCGGCGCTGGGCCACAACGCGTAGCCGTCGTGGTGCTTCGAAGTTAGAACCACGTAGCGGGCGCCAGATGTGAAGAAAAGCTGCGCCCACTCGCTGGGGTCGAACAGCTCGGCCCTGAACATCGGAGCAAAGTCCTGGTACCCGAAGTCCTCGCCGTACTGAGCGACGTGAAAGTCTCGCACCATCGGGCCGATACGTTCGGGGTCTCGTAGCCAGTACCAATACCACTCGGAATAGTTCTCGCGCGGCGAGATGGCGGGGACCGAGTAGACGCCCCAGTGGATGAAGATCCCGAACTTGGCGTCACGCCACCATTCAGGCGTGGCTCGGCTGCTTATAGACTCCCAAGTCGGTTCGTAAGTCACTTCCTGCGCCGAGACGATCCCGGAGAGCAGAGGAAGCATCAGCAGTCCAGCCAGTAGAGTCCGCTTCATCACATCGAGCCCTCGTGGGCCATTACTCCTCACGTAGCACGGTCGCCGGGTCCACGCGGGTTGCCCGACGGGCGGGTATATAGGCGGCCAGTAACGAGACCAGAACCAGAAATACGGCGAAGCCGGAGTACGTGAGCGGATCCACCGGGCTCACCTGATAGAGGACGCTGGTCATCAGGCGCGTGAGTGCGAAAGCGGCTCCCAGCCCGATTGCAACACCTATGAGCGTCACGGTCAGGCCCTGGCGCGTGACCATCTTCACCACATCGTTGGCGCCGGCACCGAGCGCCATGCGGATGCCGATCTCGCGCAGCCGCTGTACCACTGAGAACGACATCACGCCGAAGATCCCGATGGCCGAAAGCGTCAGTGCAATGGCGCTGAAGACCGTCAGCAGGCCACCGACGAGTCGGGTGCTCGATAGCGCTCCCTTGACGTAGCCCTCCATCGTCTCGATTCGGTAGAGTGGCACCTCAGGATCGAGCACGGCGAGTTCCCTTCGAACCATCTCCGTTAGCTGCAGGGGATCGCCCCGCGTCTTTGCCACGATGTGCATCGCGGTGGTCCACGACCGCTCGCTCTGGTCGAACGGCACATAGACGGTGATGCGCGACGGATTCTCCATTTCATAGTGGCGGACGTTTCTTACGACGCCCACAACCGTGCGGTAGACGCGGACGGGGTTTTCGCGCGTCGATTCTTCCGCTTCCTCGAACGAGACACGTTTGCCGACCGGGTCTTCGCCCGGCCAGAATTTCTCGGCCATCGTCTCATCGATGACGCAGACCAGAGGAGCGCCTTCGCGGTCCTGCTCTCCGAAAACGCGTCCACGCATGAGGTTGATGGCGAAGGTCTCGAAGTGGTCCGGCGTCACCATATAATGAAGGACCGACTGGAAATTTTCCGGGTCGGGTGCGACGCCCTCCGGTATGATGCTTTGTTCCCAACTGTTCCCTTGCAGCGGCACGATCTGAGTCAGCGATGCCGTCTGAACACCGGGAAGCGCCTGCACCCGCTTCAGGAACGCGTCGAAGAATTGCCAGGTCGGTTCCTTGCCGTCATAGCGGGTACGAGGCAGTGAGGCGCGGGCCGTGAAGATGCTTTCGGAGACGAACCCTTTGTCCACGTTCTGAAGCTCGCGGAGGCTCTGGATCATCAGCCCGGCGCCGATCAACAGAACGAGCGAGAGCGCGACCTCTGCGACAACGAGACCCGATCGGAGCCGCTGCCGTGCCCTACCTCCGGTACCGCCGCGGCCGCCTTCCTTCAGCTCGCCGACCAGCTGCTGGCTGGACGCACGTAGCGCGGGTGCGATCCCGAATAGCAGACCCGCACCCACCGAAACGACGAGCGTAAAGGCGAGCACCGCGTAGTCGAGCCCGATCCGGCCGACCATGATCGACGGGATGTTGTCGGAGACCGCCGGCACCAGGAGCCGCGTGCCGACATAGGCGACTCCGATCCCGAGGATTCCGCCGGACAATCCCAACAGGATGCTCTCGGTGAGGAGTTGTTGGACGACCCTGCTACGACCGGCGCCCAACGCCGAGCGCACGGCCAGCTCGCGGCGGCGGCTTTCTCCGCGCGAAAGGAGAAGGCTGGCCACGTTTGCGCAGGCGATCAGTAAGACGAAGCCTACGGCCCCCATCAATATCAGTATCGGCGTGCGCACATCGCCCACATAGGCATCCGTGAGGCTCTCGAGTTGGGGCCTGGCTGCTTCCTGACCCTCTTCCTCCTCGATCTCCCGGTGAACGCGAGCGAGATCGGCCTGGGCCATCTCGATGTCGACACCATCTCTCAACCGCGCGATAGCCCAGGTTCCCTGCGAACAACCGCGCGCTTCCCAGCACATGTTCTCGGAGATATAGCCCATGGGAAGGAATACCTCGGTCTCGGCGGACGGAAACCGGAACTCGGGAGGCATGACGCCGACGATCTCGAAGATCTCGTTGTCGAGCGTGACCGTCTGACCGATCGCGCTGGGATCGCCACCGAGCCGTCGCTCCCAAAACCCGTGCGTCACGACCGCGATGGGCGCGGCTCCCGCCCACGTCTCGTCCGAGCGGATCGTTCTTCCCAAAACCGCAGGTACACCCAGCGTTTCGAAGAAGTCGCCCAGCACGAAGCGTGAGACGATGATCTCGGGACGATCGAGCCCGGTGAGCGTCGCGTTCCTCGACATATTCGCCCCGAACGACTCGAAAGA
>JBDHGH010000061.1:0-18229 GCA_039589995.1 Gemmatimonadota bacterium
AGAGGCTTGGGAGACGCTGAAGCCGGTCCGCCGTCTGCGCCGGCTGGGCAAGAGAGAAATGATCGAGGTGCTTCGCGTCCTGCCGATGACCGTGCGCGAACTGCTCGACGAGTGGTTCGAATCGGATATCCTGAAAGGGACATTGGGCGCGGCCGGCATCACGGGTATCTGCCAAGGCCCGATGGGAGCGGGAACGGCCTATCTGTTCATGCACCACCACGTGGGAATGCAAAACGGTACGCTGAGGCCCGCCGAGTTCATCCAGGGAGGCATGGGCAAGCTCGTCGCCGGCCTGGAAACGCTGGCGCGACAGGCGGGCGTGGAGATCATGACGGGTGCGCCTGTAGCCCGAATCAAAGTCGACGAAGGAAAAGTCGTCGGCATCGTCCTAGAGAACGGTGACGAGATCGCGGCCGGCCGCGTGGTCTCGAACGCGGATCCCCGCAGCACGTACTTCGACCTGCTGGGCCCCTCCGAGCTCGAGCCCGAATTCGTCCGGGCCGTCGACAACATCCGGTTCAAGGGCGTCTGCGCGAAGGTGATTCTGGGTGTCGATCAACTGCCCGACTTCAGCTGTCTGCCGGGCGACGGGCCTCATCTCCGCGGCATCATCTCGATCAGCCCCAGTCTGGAGTACTTAGAGCGCGCCTACGACGATGCCAAGTACGGTGAAATCTCTCGCGAACCCTTCCTGGAGGTCGTCATCCCATCGCTTGCCGACCAGAGCATGGCGCCGTTTGGGAAGCACGTGTTGTCGGTGCTCGTCCAGTACGTGCCGTACCATCTGAAAGAAGGCACGTGGGACGACGCCAGTCGAACGGCGCTGGCCGACCGGGTGGTCGAGACGCTGAGTCGCTACGCACCTAACGTCGATTCGTCGATCGTGCATCGCCACGTACTATCGCCGTTGGATCTGGAGGAAGTCTTCGGTCTGACCGAAGGCAACATCTACCACGGCGAGATGACGTTGGATCAGTTGCTGTTCATGCGGCCGGTGCCCGGCTGGTCGCGTTATCGCACACCCGTGGACGGGCTATACCTCTGCGGCGCGGGGACGCATCCCGGCGGCGGCGTGACCGGCACACCGGGATTCAACGCCGCCCGGGAAATGCTGCGGGATCTGAAAGCGAAATAAGAGAGCCTATTTCGCGGGCACTCGCGCCGTCGCTTCGCCGTTCACATCGTAAAACGTCAAGCTACCGTCGCCTTTGAGGTAAAGGACCGCCGCGCCGTCCCCTCCGGGTCCGTGAAGCGCGAACCCTCCGCCACCATGCGCGAACTGCGCCGCTCCAACGCGTATGTCACCCTTCTCGTCGCGAAGATAGAGCGCGCTCTCATCGTCGGAATGGATCAACGACGCTCGTGTAACGCCTTCGCCGTCGAATAGCACGAGCGCGGGCCCGTTCTCTCGCAGAGCGAGCTCAGCCCAAACGTTGCCTTCGGCATCGACCAACTGGAAAGCCTGCGCCGTCAAGGCTTCTGGAGCCGACTGCGGGCCTCCGACCCAGGCAATGAGCGCTGCCGATAGCAGCACGAGCACCAGAAGCGTAGCGCGCCGACTTCTCCTCTCCATGGCGGCCAAGCGGTCCTCGATGTGTAAACCCGTCTGCGAGATCATGATGCCTCCAGGTTGCTGACTCGCGAGGTTCGTTCAGGTTGGCGGCGAAGCGACGAAAATCAGATATCGAGAGCGCGGGCGGCCCGATCGAAATCGCCCGCCCTGACGTAGAGGACGTAGCCATAGTTGCCCTTGCCGTCCGCGACGCCGCTCGAGGCAAACACATTCACGCTCGCATCGTAGAGCTTTGAGTGGATGCCGGCCAGGGCCCCCAGCTCGTCGTCGCCCTGTACCAGCAGTGCGGGGTGCGGCCCGTCCAGAGCGATCCCGACCTTTTTGGCTTCGTCCTCCAACTTCGCCGCGTCCTCGGGGAAGATCGTCAACTGCGTGTGTTCCGGGCCTATTGGGATCGCGGTAAATGACAGCAGGTTGATGCCCAGATCGGCGAGCACGGAGAGTAGTTTGTAGCCCTCGCCGGGTTCGTCCTTGACCGCAGTGTAGAAGTAGTCGATACGGCGGATCTTGAAGGCCATGGTGGGGCTCCTTCCGGATGGTGCAGGGTTGCTTCCAGTTTAGCGCCTTCAGGCTGGGGCAGGCAATGATAGCTCGAGCCCAGCGCCGGTGGCGAAAGTGCGCGTTGGGGTCGGAAGGTGAGGCCGGGGCTCCTCGCTTCATGTCGCGCTGAACAATCAGCGATGCGCTACGAGCCGGGGCGCTCCAAGTGTCCGCTCGTGAGCCCCGGCCTCACCTTCCTTTCTCGCGACGCTGTCGGATCGAGGGTCTACGCCGCCCCCTCCGGAGCGTTGACCCCTCTTGTCGCAGGCGGAGAAGCGTTAGATTGGCCAGCCTGCGGGACAGTCAGTGAGACGAGGCCTCATGCACACCGGTAGGGACTAGCTATGGCGTACACACCGATCGAGAATCACGGGATCATCGGTAACATGCACAGCGCGGCGCTGGTCGGGTTGAACGGGTCGATCGACTGGTACTGCCACCCCCACTTCGATTCGCCCAGCGTGTTCGCTTCCATCCTCGACGATAAGAAGGGCGGTCGATTCAAGATTGCACCCGCCCAAGCGAGCGTGACACACAAGCAGTACTACTGGCCGGATACTAACGTGCTGGTGACGCGTTTTCTCTCGCCGGACGGCGTCGGCCAAGTGATCGACTACATGCCTGTCGGGATCTCCGAGGGCGAGGCGGGCAGCCACTGGCTGATTCGGCGCGTCCAGGTCGTGCGCGGAACGATGGCGTTTCGGATGGAATGCCAACCTGCCTTCAACTATGCCCGAAACGCCCACGAGACCTCCGTCACGTCCGAGGGTGCCTGCTTCCACTCCCCGGAGTTGAGCCTCGGGCTGGTGACCCGTCTGCCGATGGAGAGCGACGGAGCGGGCGTCTCGGCCGAGTTTAAGTTGGAGAACGGCCAGTCGACGTGTTTCGTGCTGCGCGAGATCCCTGCCGGGGGCGGATGCGGTCCAAGCATTTCCGGCGGCCAAGAGTTCGAGTTCTTCGAGAACACAGTGGCCTGGTGGCGTCACTGGCTGAATCAGTGCACGTACACGGGTCGCTGGCGCGAAGCCGTGTATCGCTCCGCGCTCGCCCTCAAGCTGATGACCTTCGAGCCCACGGGTGCGATCGTGGCTTCGCCCACCACCAGTTTACCCGAAGATATGGGCGGCATCCGCAACTGGGACTACCGCTACACCTGGATTCGAGATGCCGCCTTCACGCTGTACGGCTTCATTCGCATCGGCTTCACTGAGGAGGCGGCTCGCTTCGGCCAGTTCCTCCGGGAACGGGTCGCCGAACCGGAGGAGGACGGCTCGCTGCAGATCATGTACGGACTGGACGGCCGTCACGAGCTGGCGGAAGAGACGCTCGATCATCTCGACGGCTACAGGGGATCGAAACCGGTGCGTATCGGCAACGGCGCTTACAACCAGCTACAGCTCGACATCTACGGCGAGTTGATGGACGCCGCCTACCTGTACGACAAGTACGGGACCCGGGTCGCCCACGACGGTTGGATGTGGCTGCGGAGGATGGCCGACTGGGTGTGCGACAATTGGCAGCGGAGGGACGAGGGGATTTGGGAAGTGAGAGGCCCACAGCAGCACTTCGTCTACTCGAAGCTGATGTGCTGGGTGGCGCTGGACCGGGCCATCCGTCTGTCCGATAAGCGGTCGTTGCCCGCGGACCGCGTTCGCTGGCCGGCCGTGCGGGATCAGATCTACGAGGAAATCTTCGACAAGGGCTGGAACGCAGGTCGGGGGGCATTCGTGCAGTATTACGGCAGCGATTCGCTCGACGCAGCCAACATGATCATGCCGTTGGTCTTCTTCCTCTCGCCCAACGACCCCCGGATGCTGAGCACCATCGATGCCACGCTTCAACCCGCCCACCAGGGTGGCCTGACGGAGAACAACCTGGTCTACCGCTACAACGTGTACGAGACGGACGACGGCCTGGAAGGCGAGGAAGGCTCGTTCAATATGTGCACGTTTTGGCTGGTGGAGGCGTTGGCGCGCGCGGGTCGGCGCGATCCGGAGAGACTGAGGCGGGCCCGGCTGATGTTCGAGGAAATGCTCGGCTACGCGAATCACCTGGGTCTCTACGCTGAGCAGACCGGTCCTCAGGGCGAGGCGTTAGGGAATTTTCCGCAGGCGTTCACGCACCTGAGCCTGATCAGCGCCGCCTTCAATCTGGATCGCGCGCTAGGACGACACGATTAGTTGCCGTCGGGCCGGGCTGTCCATGGGCGGTCGCGTCGGGGCTGTCCAGGGGCACTCGCTTCATGTCGCGCTGAACGGGCCGTGATCGCATCCAGGCCACGGCGCTCCAAATGTCCGCTCGGTACCCCTGGACAGCCCCTCCTTCTTCGGTACCGACCACCGAACAGGTGCCCTGCTGAGCCTTCGGCTCTTGCAGTACGATTAGATAGAAGGAAAGGTGTAGCCGTCGGGAGCCTAGACTCTGCGGCTTCGGTAACGTGGGAAAGGGTCGGGCGCGGCACAGTGCCGCGAGCGGACATTTGGAGCGCGTCGGCTCGAGAAAGATCAACGCCCGTCTAGCGCGACATGAAGCGAGGGCACTGTGGCGTGCCCGTCCCGTCCCGACGAATCAGGGAGTCGAAGAAGCCAGGCGCGTAGACTTTGTGCTGATCGGAATGAAGAGCCGCTGTCCGACCTCGAGACGCCTCGGGTGGACGTTGGGGTTGGCCGAACGGATCGCGGAGAGTTCTGATCCATAGGTTTTGGCCAACCGAGCGAACGTATCACCGCGCTTCACGGTATGCCGGACCGCGCGGAGTCGCTCGCCTGCGGGGATCTGTGCGTAGTTTGTCGCGAATCTATGCCCGGTGCGCTGGGGCAGGCGAACGTGGTAGCTCGCTCCGGGTGGCGTCATGCGACGGATCAGCTGGGGATTAAGGGCGATGACCTCGGCAACGTCGACGCCGGCAGCCTCGGCAATCACGTCCAGGCTTGTGGCATCCGGTACCCTGCCCAGGTCGTAACCCAAGATCGGAGCGGTTCCCAGGTCGAACCCGTACCTGTCGGGCTGCTTCGCGATCAACGCCGCGGCGATGAACTTGGGAACGTATTCCTTCGTCTCGTCCGCAAAGTAACCGCGACGTCTTAGCGTCCAGAAGTCACGACTGCCCGTGCGCCGCACCGCTCGCCAAACTCGACGGCTACCGCCGTTGTAGGCGGCCGCCGCCAGGTACCAGGACCCGAACTCCTCGTAGAGATCCTTCAGATACGCGGCGGCGGCACGCGTGGCCAGAACAGGGTCGCGTCTTTCATCCACCCATTCGTCGATGCGCAGGCCGTAGCGGCGTCCGGTGCTCGCGAGAAACTGCCAGAGCCCTACGGCGTGCGCATGACTGTACGCGTTGGGGTCGTAGCCGCTCTCGATCATGGAGAGGTAGACGAGATCTTGCGGCAGACCGTGCTCGCGCATAATGGCCCGCATCGTCGACTCATAGCGCCCTGCCCTTCTGAGGTGGATCTGGAAGCTGCGTCGCCCCTTCGTCTGGTAGAAAACCAGCCAGCGATCGACGGCCTTGTTGAATTCGATGGGAATGTCCCAGGCCGGTCTTCCGCCAGCGGGCTTGGCTGCCATGTGTGCCACAACGCTCGGCGTTGGGACCGAAACGGGTTCGGTCGGGCCGTTCGTCGTGGCCAGCATCAAGGCCGCCAGGCAGTGCACAGCGATCATTTAGGACTCCGACTCCTGGGAGTTGAGCAGCAGGCCTGGGGAGCGCGGCCCGGGTCGCCGCGGTGGTCGGTACCGCCGCCGGCGTCAGCCAGTAGGGCAAGCCATGTACCTGGCCTCTCGAATGGCCGTAACATGTTGTTATAGAGACAAATACGACGCTCACCTGGAGCTGGTATGAAGGTCAGAGCACCGAGGCGTTTCGGTCAAAGCGACAGGGCCGGGCGTTCTGACCTGGTCGCGGAACCCGCCAAAGACCGGAGGTTTACCCGCCCAGCTTTGTTGGCGACCCTGCCCGATCTGTAGTAGACTCTAGGCCTGAACAGCATGCGGAGAGTCGAGGGCGTCGACATCGCGGAAGAGTACCCGCACCTCTAGAGAAGCACAGGGAGACGACATGTCGGAACAGCCACGCTGGATCGAACGTGTATTCAAATTCGACTTCCCCGTCGAACGCCACGCAGAGCTAATCGAACGACTAGAGCAGACGCCCGCGCGCCTGGAGGCTTTGACGGACTCGCTCTCGGACCGGGACCTGGTGACACGCCACGAAGGCGCCTGGTCGATCCAGGAGAACGTGGGCCATCTCCTCGACCTGGAAGAACTGGTCACGGGTCGACTGGACGATTACGAGTCGAAACAGGAGGAATTGCGTCCGGCCGACATGTCGAACCGAGCGACGGAAGCCGCGGGTCACAACGACCGCGAAATCCACGACTTGCTGGCCGAGTTCAAAGGGCAGCGAGAGCGTTTGGTGAAGCGCCTGAAGAAACTCCCGCCCAAAGCGTTCTCACGCTCGGCCTATCACCGTAGACTCGACGTCCAGATGCGGCTGGTGGACATGTGCCACTTCCAGACCGAACACGACGACCACCACATCGGAACAATCGAACGCCTTCGTGAGATCTTGACCTAGCACACCTACTCGGTCACCCGGTACGCGACCACCCGGTTACTCACGAACGTGGGCAAGATCAACAGATTGCGTTCCTTGATGTACTCGAAGTCGGCGGCGTTGTCTTTCCCTATCGTGTCCGAAATCTCCACGATATCGCCATCCGGCGACACAATGTAGACCTGGCCTTCCCAATGCGACACCAGATAATCGCCGCCGTTGGTGATCCGGAACCCGTCGATGATCCCGGCGCCCAAAGAGACGACATCGCGTATGCGCCTGGTTCCGAGGTCCACCGCCCGGACCATCCCATCGCCGCTGTTGCCGATCAGCAACTCTCCGTCATGGATATACAGCCCGTTCGACCAGTAGACATCCGGGTGATCCAGCCAGATGTCGAACGCTCCGCCTTTGAACCGGTAGATGCGACTGTCTCGGCGTGACGAGGGCCGCGTGTCGGAGATGTAGATGCTGCCGTCGGAGTCTATGGCCAGATCGTTGGGAAAATCGACACCGGGGATCTCGTAGCGATTCAGGATATCGCCCGACTCAAGGTCGATCTCCGTTAACGTGCGTCGCTCCGTCGTGTACAGCTTTCCGTCGTAGATCCCCATCCCCGTGGGTGCATTCAGGCTGGCTACCCACTCCAGATCCAGAACCTGGCCGTCAGGGCTCAGCTTTGAGATGTACCCACTGGGCTCGGGCTTCTGACCGAATTGCACGTCGAAGTTCGAGACGTAAAGCACGTCACGCTCGCCATCGTAGATCACCGTCTCCGGCGTCAGGAAGACCGAGTCCGTCGCCCAGACCTGCTCGACGCGATGGTGCTCTCTGACGGGCGCCAACAGTTCTCGGTCGGACCGGGCCATGAAGCCCCAACCCCCGAAGTTCTCGGTGACCATCAGAAGGATCTCGTTCAGCCCAGTCTGTAGCGTCAGGCGAACGTGGTCGAACGGGCCGACTACACCCAGGAACGATCGATCCCGGTATTGGTACGAGCTGTTCCCGTGGAAAACCTTGTTGCCGTTGAAGAAGAGGTCGACCTGGTCGCTATAGCCGAAGGAAAGAGTGATTTCCTGTCGTTCCTCGGCGCGGACTATGGTCCGGGCGAGCGCCAGCTCGGATGACTGGCCGCGTTCGCGGTAGCGGGCGATGTCGACGAGGCCCGACGGCTCGGGCGTCACCTTCTCCCAACCGGCGAAATAGATCGTGTAGAACCGGGGATAGACGTCGCGGGGACCCGCTGGCGCCGGGAACTTGCGCGAGACCTCCCAGTCCGTGACGACGTTCGGCGGAATCTCGACTTCGGGCGGCGGGTCGAATGTCAGGTCGTCGGTGACCGTATAGCGGAAGTCGGAGAAGCAGGCCGTTTCGTTCGCCGGACCGAGCAGCCCCAATCCGCCCTGGCTTGCACCGTGCTTCAGGTCGTGGATCTCCAGAGCCGGCTCCGTCGCATCGTCGACGAACACGCGAGCCTGTGTCCCCATCACCTCGAGCTTCAACGTGAACCACTCGCCTTTGGGGAACTCGGCACCAGCGGTGTAGCCGTGGCCGTTGTACAACTGCCAGCCCGCGACGCGATTGAAGACCGGCGTGTACTGGACCGCGTCGGGGTACAGCCCGGCCCGATGCGGCCGGATATAGACTCGCTCGTAGTTCTCTTCTGATTGAAGGCGAAAGACGATGCCCGGGTACGATCGCGAACCATTGGTCGCCAGGTCGACCTCGACGATCCCATTTTCGAAATCGACGTCACCCAGCATCGCGGTGCCGGCTAGACAATCGCGGCCGTAACGCTCCGTCAACTCGCCGGCGAGCACGTTCCAGCGATCGGAGCTGAAGGGAATGCTCTCCTGGGCCCAGGCGCTGCCTGCCAGCAGCAGCCCGAGCATAATGATCACGGCCCTGAGAACACGGCGGTCAGCTAAAGTTGTGTAAGTGAGTACCGAGGTGTTGGGGCGACGAGGACGACTGCGACGAGCACGACGACGCATTGTTTCCTCCGAATTAGTCCCACCTACCTGCGCTACAGATTCTTACGGTCGTGCAAACGGCCAGGTTTCGTGCCTCACGCGAAATCGGTGCCCGGTTCGAGAACGCAGGGTCTCGCAGATCTTGATCTATGGTATTGACGCGACTGAGGAAGGTGCGACCGGGGCTCCGAAGCGGACATTTGGAGCGCCCGGGCCCGTCATATTTTTATGCCTGCCATCGCGCGACATGAAGCGAGGAGCCCCGGTCGCACCTTCCGGCCACCACGCGACATGAAGCGAGGAGTTCCAGCCGCACCTTCCGGCCAACCGACGCACCTATCTAGATCACGATCCGCTTCAAGCCGTTAGCCAGGAAGTGTACGAAGAACTCGAAGAAGACCATGTCTTTGTCCCCGCAGGTGTACTCGATCTTTCCCTCGCGGGGCGTGTCGTCCGGATTGCCCGGGTTGTTCGACCGCAGGACGAGGTTGGCGGCAAAACCCGCCACCGCGTGCCAGGCCATTTCCTTGCCAGTATTCTTGTTGATCAGCCTGAAATCGAGATCCCGGTACAGCATCACGGCGACCCCATCGGCCTGGCCGTCTTGCACCTTCGTCCTGAGCCATAGGCTGTCGAGCTGGCCTTTCTCGACCTCCACACCGGCCACGTTCGCGGCGAATCGGTTGGCCGTGACCATGTCCATCGGCCCTGCCGAAGCCTCCACGCTGAAGTCCAGGGTCGGTGACAAGAGCGGATAGGCGAGCGTTGCCTGCATGGGTGCCTCTCCGAACAGCTTTGCACGGACGCTGGCGACGGCCGGCGTTTCGTGCGTCATCCTTTAGGGGTCGTTCGTCAGGTTGACGATGGTGCCGTTCACCTCTTCCAGCGTCAATTCCCCCCGGCGCTCCGATCCTTTGGCCAGCTCCGAGTAGCGGATCAGCGCATCGACGGCTCGGATCGTGTCGACGCGCAGCGGGATGGGAATGTCGGCAAACCCGTTGTGGTAGCGGCAGGGCACGGCTCGCGAACCCCAATCCAGATTAATGTCCGCGTAGACGTGCAGGTCGAGGGAGTCCACCTCGACCAGGCGCACGTGGACCGCCTCCTCGCTCACGTAACCTGCGAAATCGAGCCCCTCGACGCGGATCGGGCCGGCGCTCAGGGTGATCCGGTCCGCTCGCTGGGGTAGCCGGTCGAAGAACGAAGCGGCTTCCAGCGTGGGAGTCAGCTGAACCGTCCCGATCTGAACCAGCGAATCCCGGCTGTCGGCCTGGACCTGAGTAGTCGTGAGCACATATAAGCTGTCCTCGAACAGGTAGTGAGCAGTGTCGAAAGCGATAGACACCCTGGAGTTCGTCAGGGCGCGCACCGGGTTGGCAAAGGCAAGGGTGTCGATCGTGATCTCGGTGAGCTCGAGGTCGAGGCCGTGGAGGAATGACCTCAGGGTCCCGCGCTCGGTCACCTGGGTCGCTTCGACCGAACCGCCCCGGATTCGGAGGCGTCGGAGCGCCGCCTCGGGAACGAGTTCCTCGAATTCGGGGCTGGCTTCGCCGCCAACGGCATCAGAGGTCGCCAACATTTCGCCCGGGACTCCGGAGAACTCGACTGCGATACTCGGCTCGTCGATTTCAATGGACGAGACGAAAACTCCCTCGCCCCGTAGGAGCGGGAGTAGACGCACTCCCGACACCCGCAGGGCGCCCAGCTCTGCGGACCGAACGAGGGCTGGCTCGTTGATGTCCGTTGCGACCGCCGAATCGAAGACAACGGTAAGATTTTCTACCGTGACCCCTCTGAGCGAAGGAGCAAGGCGGACCTTGCCGATTTCCACCGTGTACCGATCGGCGTCCTTTCCACCCACGCCCTCGGCGATGGCTGCCGGTAACAGCTGGGCGAGCTGCGCGTTGGCGACCAATATGACACTGACATAGATGACGGCCGCGAGCGCGATCCCGGCAACAACAGCTACGCGCGCTCGGCGGCCGAATTTCATCGCCGGTGCCTTCCCGGCCTACGCAACTGTGACCTCCTTTGAGAGGTACACGTCCTGGATCGCGTGGAACAGCTCGACTCCCTCCTTCATCGGCCGCTGGAACGTCTTGCGTCCCGAGATCAAACCGATTCCACCCCCGCGCTTATTGATCAACGCCGTCTTCACCGCCTGAGCCATGTCACCGCCGCCCGTGGACGCACCACCCGAGTTCAGCATGCCAATGCGGCCCATGTAGCAGTTCGCGACTTGCCAACGGACCAGGTCTACCGGATTCTCGCTGGCCAGGTTCTCGTACACCAACTTGCTAGTCTTGCCGAAGTTGATGGCGTTGTAGCCGTCCAGGTGGGTGGGCAACTTTTGTTTGACGATGTCCGCCTCGATGGTCACGCCGAGGTGGTTCGCCTGACCGGTCATGTCGGCGGCCGTGTGATGGTCGACTCCGTCTTTCTTGAAGTCCGAGTTGCGCAGGTAGCACCAAAGCACGGTCGCCATACCCAGCTCGTGGGCCATCTCGAACGCCTCGGAGATCTCGACTAGCTCGCGACGCGCATCGTCGCTGCCCCAATAGATCGTCGCGCCCACAGCCGCGGCACCCATGTCCCACGCCTGCTCGACGCTGGCGAACAGCACCTGCTCGTAGCTGCTGGGATACGTGAGTAGCTCGTTGTGGTTGATCTTGACCAAGAACGGGATTCTGTGCGCGTACTTCCTCGAAACCGAGCCCAGCACGCCGAGCGTCGAGGCCACCGCGTTGCAGCCGCCATTGATGGCCAGCTCTACGATGTTCGCCGGGTCGAAGTAGATGGGGTTCGGGGCGAACGACGCCGCGCCCGAGTGCTCGATCCCCTGGTCCACCGGCAGAATCGACAGGTAACCGGTACCCGCCAGCCGCCCGTGGTTGAACATCCGCTGCAAGCTGACCAGCGTCTGCGGGTTGCGGTCCGACTGAGCGAAGACCCGGTCCACAAAATCGGGGCCCGGCACGTGGAGCATCTCCTTCGGGATCCCTTTGCAGACGTGGGAGAGTAGCGAGTCGGCCTCATCTCCGAGGAGCTCTTCGATTCTACCAGGTGCTGCGGTTGCCATGGGCTCTTCCTCCTATTCCGGCACCGTATCTGGGGCTGGTGTGATTAGTAACTAGTAATTGGTGATTAGTTGTAATCCGTAGTCTGATGCTCGGCAAAAGCTCACGCATATCGCCATTAAAGTAAGCTGGCGGCAGCCTCGTCCACCAGCCAGGTCAGATCCCCGCTTTCCGGGCGTATCAGCTGGGCCGGATACTGGGGGTTGGCTGGATCGCCGCGTAAGACCGCCTCGAGTGTTTCGGCCTTGTCCTTTACGGTCGCCAGGAATTGCACGCATGCGGCTTTGTTGAAGACGGGACAGGTGAGGGTTATGCGGTGGGTTTGGAGCTTCTCGATCCAGGGGGCCACGGCGAGTCGGCGCGCCTCGCTGAGGGCCTGGGTGCCGGGGAAAAGCGAGGCCGTGTGGCCGTCGGGGCCCATGCCCAAGAATACCAGGTCGATGCGTGGGACTTCGCCCTCGGTCAAGCCGAAGAAGCGAAGGAGTTCGGCCTCATAGTCGGCCGCGGCCTTCATCGGGTCAGTCGACTCGCCCTTCATGCGGTGGATGTTGTCTTCGGGAACGTTCACCTGGGACAAAAGCGTGGCGTTGGCTACGCCAAAGTTGCTCTCGGGATCCCCCGGCGGGACGGTGCGCTCGTCACCCCAGAAGAAGTGGATCGAGCCCCAGGGCATTAGGCTGCGGTACGGCTCGGCGGCGAGGAGTGCGAACAGGCGGACGGGTGTGGATCCACCAGACAGGACGACGGTGAAGACCTTACCTTCTTCAGCTTTAGATCTGGCAAGTCGCTCGAATGTGTCGGCGGCGGCACGGGCCACGAAATCGGGGTCCGGTAGCACCCGGATGTCGGGTCGATGGTTCGCCATCATTCTTGTCAGGAACTCTCCAACATCGTGGCGTAACGCGCGGCACCCAAAAGCGCGGTGCCGTCTCTGACTATGACGCGCACCGGCATGGCCTCGAGTAACGGTCGCATGCGGCCCTTGTCGAGAAACGCTTCCATGAAGATGGGCTCCCGAAGCTTCTCGATGATCTTGGGTGCGATTCCGCCGCCGAGATAGACTCCACCGCTAGCCATGAGCTTTAGCGCGAGGTTCGCGGCTTCGGCACCGTAGAACTCGACGAACATATCGAGCGCTTCGACACAGAGGGCACACTCGCCTTCTCTAGCCGATGCCGTGATCACCGCGGGGTCGTCTTCACCGAGCTCTGCTCGATGCTCCTCTGTGACATCCACCGCTCGATAATCGACGAGAAAGTCGTGGAGGTTCACCAGGCCCGGTCCCGAGACGATTCGCTCCCAACTGACATGGCCACCGAAACGCTGGGTAAGAAAGTCGAGCAGCCCCAGCTGCAATTTGCCTCTGGGCGCGAAGCTGGCGTGGCCGCCCTCGCAGGCGAACGGCCGGTGACCTCCACCGTCCCAGTAGAGGCCGGCCTGGCCCAAGCCCGTGCCCGCGGCGACGAGCGCAGCATTGCCCCCGGCATCGGCGGCACCCTCGTTCAGCACGACGAAGTCGTCGGGGCTCAGCACGGCTATTCCCCAGGCCTGAGCCTCGAGATCGTTTAGAACGGCGACGCGCTCGACCCCGGAGTGCGCGGCCAGTTCATTAGCCTCGACGACCCAGGGTAGGTTGGTGATCTGGGCACGACCGTCCTTAACCGGTCCGGGCACCCCGAAGCAGGCCGTGCGCGCCTCCATACCGTGGCCGTCCATGAACTCCGACACGATCGCCTCGAGGGAGGAGTGCTCGGGGCTGGGATAGACTTGGGAGACCACTTCCTCGTAGCCATCTTCAACATCAAAGATAGTGAGTCGGGCGTTGGTACCGCCGATGTCGCCAGCCAGAACCCGCATCATAGTCTCCGCCAACGGCGTCCGTCGCGCCGCAGCAGCTCGCCGGCCGCTTCAGGCCCCCACGTTCCCGCAGCGTAATTCGGAAAATCCCGCGGCGGCAAGGCGCTCCACACATCGAGGATCGGATCGACGACGCTCCACGCCGCTTCCGCATTGTCGCCACGCTGAAACAGGTTCGCGTCGCCTCTCATACAGTCGTAGAGCAGGGTCTCGTAACCCGTGGTCGGCGTCGCATCGAAGTAGTCGGTATTGCCGAAGTCCATGTCGACGCCGCCGATGCGAACCGTGGGCCCCGGGATCTTGGCGTTGAACGACAGCGCGATCCCCTCGTCGGGCTGAATCCTCATGACCAATGTGTTCGGGTTCAGCGATTCTACGGACGTATCCGCGAACAGGGTCAGCGGCACCCTCTTGAACTGGATGGCGATCTCGGTGTAGCGCGCCGGCATGGCCTTGCCAGTGCGCAAGTAGAACGGAACGTCGGCCCAGCGCCAGTTATCGATCTTCAGCTTAAGGGCCACGTACGTCTCGGTGGCGGACTCGGGATCGACCTTTCCCGCCAACTGATACGTCTCCATCTCGCTGCCGTCGGGCATCGTGCCGGCACCGTACTGCCCGCGTACCGCCTCTTCCAGCACCTCGTCGGGCTCGATGGGGTTGATGGCGCGGAAGATCTTCCCCTTCTCGTTTCGGACCGACTCGGCCTCGAACGAGATGGGTGGCTCCATGGCCGTGAGCGCCAACAACTGGAACAGGTGGTTCGGTACCATGTCCCGCAGAGCGCCAGCGGTGTCGTAGTAGCCGCCGCGTGTGCCGACACCGACGGACTCGGACACGGTGATCTGCACGTTGTCGACGTAGCGACGATTCCAGATGGGCTCGAAGATCGCGTTGGCGAAACGGAACACCAACAGATTCTGGACGGTCTCTTTACCCAGATAGTGATCGATGCGATAGATCTGCGACTCGTCCAGCACTTCCAGTAGCTCGCGGTTCAGCGTTCGAGCGGACTCGAAATCGCGACCGAACGGCTTCTCGATGATCACCCGTCGCCACGACCCGTTTTCTTCCTGGGTCAGCCCCACCTCCTCGAGTTGCCGTGGAATATCCCCGAAAAAGCCCGGAGGCGTAGACAGATAGAAGAGGTAGTTCCCGCCCGTACCCCGCTCTTCATCCGCCTTCGCCAGCACGCGCTTCAACTCCTGGTACGCCTCGGGATCGTCGAACGTACCGACGACTCGATACATCCGCTCCTCCAGCCAATCCCAGATCTCCTGCCGGAACTCGCCGGTGAGGTGTTCTTTGGCCTCCTGCCTCAGCTGCGAGCGGAGCTCCTCATCGTTCAGGCCCCGTGCGAACCCGATGATCGCAAACTCGTCGGGGAGGAGGCCGTCGGCGGCTAGATTGTACAGGGCTGGAATGAGCTTGCGCCGGGTCAAGTCACCGGCGGCACCGAAGATGGTTATGGCCGTCGGTGGTGTTTGGGCTGCGGTTTGTCGGGTTGTCATCATCTTTCTAAGGCTCGTGTGATCAGTAATCAGTAACCAGTGACTCCGAAAGCGTCTTCGAGATCCATCTACGAGAGCAGGCCGCTCGCGTAGATGATGCTGCGAACGCTACGGAATTACTGGTTACTGATTACTGATTACATTTCTAAGCACCCACATTCTGCAATCCGCAAGGGGCTCGACGGAGACTTACCATCTAACTGGCCTCAACATGTCCGCCGAATCCACTGCGCATTGCGGACAGAATCTTCTCTGCAAAGGTATGTTCCTGGCGCGAGCGGAATCTCGCATAAAGAGACGCAGAAAGTACGTCCGCGGGTACCGCTTCCTCCACTGCCGTCAATATGGTCCAGCGGCCCTCGCCCGAGTCCTGGACGAAGCCGCTGTAGTTGTTTAGGGCCGGGTCCTTCAGTAGTGCGGTTGCGGTTAGGTCCAACAACCACGACGTGATGACGCTGCCGCGTCGCCATACTTCCGCTACGCTCGCCAATTCGAAGTCGTAGCGCTCTACGCTCTTGAGTAGGTCGAAGCCTTCGGCATAGGCCTGCATCAGGCCGTATTCGATGCCGTTGTGGACCATTTTGACGAAGTGGCCCGCGCCGGTTGGGCCGCAGTGCAGGTAGCCGTGTTCGACGGGTGTGGGCTCGTTCTCGCGGCCGGGTGTGCGTTCGATGTCGCCGAGCCCGGGTGCAAGCGTTCTGAATACGGGGTCCAGGTGTTGTACCGCCTCTTCGGGGCCCCCGATCATCAGGCTGTAGCCGCGCTCCAGTCCCCAGACTCCGCCGCTGACTCCCACGTCGACGTAGTGGATTCCTTTGTCCGCGAGTATGTCGGCGCGGCGCAGGTCATCTTTGAAGTACGAGTTGCCGCCGTCGATGATGATGTCGCCGCTTTCGAGAACCTCGGCCAGGGCCGTTATCGTTTTGTCCGTGGGATCGCCGGCAGGTACCATCACCCAGGCTGCCCGCGGTTTGTCGAGTGCAGCCGCGAATTCCTGCAGCGAGGCCGCGCCGGCGGCGCCCTCGCCCGCCAGTTCTTTCACGGCGTCGGCGCTCAGGTCGAATACGACGCAGTCGTGATCGTCGGCCATCAGACGGCGCACCATGTTGGCACCCATACGGCCGAGCCCGACCATTCCCAATTGCATGGTCGCGTTCTCCTCTATTGTGTGTAGCTCAGGCTAGCGCTTGCTCGACTAGCGCGCTCAGTGTCTCGAGTCCGGCTGCGACGTCGGAGCCCAGGTGCACCCGCAGGGCACGCCGTCCCCGCTGTGCCAACACTTCGAAGTCGCCACGCGCCTGCGCGGCTTTGACGACTCCGAAAGTGTAACGCTGTCCGGGCACGGGAAGATCCAACAAGTCGTCGCAGGTGATTTGCAGAAACACACCGGTGTTGGGGCCCCCCTTGTAGGCCTGGCCGGTGGAATGAAGAAAGCGGGGGCCGAAGCCCAGGCAGGTGGCCACCCGGAATTTGTCGCGAAGTCGATGGCGGATGGCCTGTAGCTGCTCGGTGTGAGCTTCGTTCATCTCCAGGTACGCCAGCAGGCCGACGTAGTCGCCGGGCCCCACGCGACTCAGGTGGGCCTTGAGATACGCGGGTACGGTCTCGCTGATGGCGGACGCGGCCAGCTCGGCGGCGTTGCGTTCGTCGGTGAACAGCTTGATGCCGTTGCCGGCCACGATGGGTGTCTCGGCCGGAAGCGAGCCGCGCTGTTCGTACTCGTCCGTCAGCGCACGAGTGGCGACCTTGCTGGCCTCCACATCGGGCTGATTGAACGGGTTGATGCCGAGGAGCGAGCCAGCGACGGCCGTAGCGAACTCCCAGCGGAAGAACTCCTGGCCCAAGTGATAGATATCGGGCATCTCGATGCGCACGACGGGGTGGCCTGCCGCGGCAAGCCCCGTCAGGGCACCATCCAACGTGGGGTCCGCCTCGCCGGCTAGCCCGAGGTAGACAAAAACGCGATCGTCGCCGTAGATCCCCGGGAGGCCGACCTCTTCGCGATCCACCGGGATGAGGGCTTTGCCGTCTTTTCCCGTGGACTCGGCGATCAGCTGCTCCAGCCAGGCACCCAGGTCGGATAACCCGGGCGACGTCACCAACGTGACCTTGTCGCGAAGACTCTTGGCACATACGCCGAGGATCACACCGAGCACTGCGCCGGGATTCTGCCACGCCGGTTCCGAGACGGCGCAAGCCTGAGCCATCTGGTCCGCATGCTCGACAAGGCGCGGGATATCGAGGCCCATAATGGCGCCGGGCACCATGCCGAAATCGGATAGCGCCGAGTAGCGCCCGCCGATGCTGGGTACTCCGTAGAAGATGTGTGCAAACTCGTCGGACTCCGCGCGAGTCTCGAGCTTCGAGCCGGGATCGGTGATGGCGATGAAGCGACGGCCCGCCTCGGCCTCTCCCACCCGGTGTTTCACGGCCTCGAAGAAATACCGGAGGAATATATTGGGTTCCAGCGTACTACCCGACTTGCTGGAAACGATGAAGAAGGTGTGGTCCAGGTCCACCTTTTCCTCGAACGCCCTGACCTGTGCGGGATCGGTAGAGTCGAGGACGAACAGTTCGGGATAACCGTCGATCTTCCCGAAGGTCATCCTCAGAACCTCGGGGCAAAGGCTCGACCCTCCCATCCCCAACAATAAAACGTGGCTGACCGCTTCCTCCTGGGCCGCGCTGGCAACCAATCGGAAGCGTTCCGGCGCATCGAGTTGCGCTTCGCTGATCCCCAACCAGCCGAGCCAATTAGCCTCGTCAGCCCCCGTCCAGACCGAGGCGTCCCGCGCCCACATTCTTTCGGTTCCGTTGCCCGACTGCCATGCGTCGAGAACCGCGTCGACTTCGGCGGCGAGTTCTCCGGGAAGAGTATATGTAAAGTTCTGTGACATGAGCTTGCGGTTAACTCGCCGTCACCAGCTGTTGCTTGGCGACGGCGATGACGTTCTCTGTGGTGAAGCCGAAGTGCGCCATCACATCTTTTAGCGGCGCCGAGGCGCCGAAGCTCTCCATCCCGACGATGGCGCCGTCGGGTCCCACATACCGATCCCAGCCCTGCTTGATTCCCGCTTCGACGGCCACGCGCGCCTTGACCGACGGCGGCAACACGCTGTCGCGGTATTCCCGATCCTGCCGCT